>JAFSJF010000022.1 GCA_017439405.1 Bacteroidales bacterium | reverse complement strand
GGTGGATAAGGCCGAAAAGAAAGTCAGCATCCGCGACTATGGCCGTGGCATCCCGTTGGGCAAACTGAAAGAGGCCGTATCACAGCTAAATACTGGTGCAAAATACGACAGCAAGGTCTTCCAAAAATCGGTCGGCTTGAACGGCGTGGGTACCAAGGCCGTCAACGCGCTTTCGTCTTATTTCAGGGTGCAGTCTATCCGCGAAGGCAAGACGAGGATTGTGGAGTTTGCTCAAGGAAAGTTGATTAATGATTCTGGTATCATTCCTTCCGATGGCGACACGGGTACGCTCACCGAGTTCATCCCCGATTCCGCCTTGTTTGGCAACTACCACTATGTGGACGAGTATATCGAAAAGCGCGTGTGGAACTACGCCTACCTCAACCGTGGCTTGAGCCTGATTTACAATGACAAACGCTATTATTCCAAGAACGGCCTCCTCGACCTTTTGCAGAACAATATGGAAGGCGAAGGCCTCTACCCCATCATCCATATCAAGGACGGTGACTTTGAGGCCGCTTTCACGCACGTCAACGGGCAGTCGAGCGACTACTTCTATTCCTTCGTCAACGGCCAGCACACCACCGAAGGCGGCACGCACCAGTCGGCTTTCCGCGAAGGCTACGCCCGTGTGGTTCGCGAGTTCTACCAAAAGGAATACGAACCCGCCGACATCCGCCAAGGTTTGATTTGTGCCTTGTGCGTGAGGATTCAAGAGCCTGTGTTTGAGGCACAGACCAAGACCAAACTCGGCTCCACCCACCTCGCGCCCAACAATCCCGACGGCACGAATGACAGCCCTTTCCTCAAGACCTACGTCTTCGACATCCTGAAGCGCCATTTGGACAACTACCTGCACAAGAACCCTGAGACGGTCAGTGTGTTGCAGGCCAAGATCCAAGCCAACGAGAAGGAACGCAAGGAGATTGCCGGCATCAAGAAAGCCGCCCGCGAGAGCGCCAAGAAGGTCAGCCTGAACAACCGCAAGCTCCGTGACTGCCGCATCCACCTCAACACCAACCACGAGAAACGCCTCGAAAGCACCATCTTCATCACCGAGGGCGACTCCGCATCGGGAAGCATCACCAAGAGCCGCGACGTGCAGACCCAGGCCGTGTTCAGCCTGCGTGGTAAGCCGCTCAACTGCTTGGGAATGACCAAGAAAGTGTGCTACGAGAACGAGGAGTTCAACCTCCTGCAAGCCGCCTTGAACATCGACGAGGACATCGAGAACCTGCGCTACAACAACATCGTCATCGCCACCGATGCCGATGTCGACGGAATGCACATCCGCCTGCTGATGCTCACTTTCTTCCTGCAATTCTATCCTGATCTGGTGCGCAACGGCCATGTCTACATCTTGCAGACGCCACTGTTCCGCGTACGCAACAAGAAGGAAACCTACTATTGTTACACCGACGAGGAACGCATCACCGCCAAGGAGAAATGCGGCAAGCAGGCCGAGATCACACGATTCAAAGGCTTGGGCGAAATCTCTCCCGACGAGTTCCGTGGCTTCATCGGCCCCAACATGCGCCTCGAGCCCGTCATCCTGCGCTACGACTTCGGCATCAAGGAACTGCTGGAATACTACATGGGCAAGAACACCATGGAACGCCAGAAGTTCATCATCGATAATCTTAGGATTGAGGATGACTCGGAGATGGATAAGATGTGAGTCTCAATACAAAAAGCCAAAAAGCCAGAGCGGGATTTTGTTGCCGAGCACATACTCTTCGTCGGCGGAAGCGATGTAGCCCTTTGCAACACCAGCGATTTGCTTGCCATCCTTGGAGCGTCCACCAACTTCAATCGTGTATTGATGGTCGATGGTGAAGTCCGCCGAAGTCTTGCTGTATTCCACAACATGACTTGACGCGAGCTGATTAATGAAAAACACTTCGCGCTCCGTACCTTCGTTGACCCGTGTCGTGGCAAGGGCATGAAGCATATTGGGATTTTCCAAATAAATCTTGTCTGGCTTTTGTAGTCGTTTCACATTCGTTGCATCCGAATACAACAACTGAATCAGACGAGCCTCGCTGAGGATTTGAAGATAATTCAGCAAAGTGGTGCGTGAAATCTCCGCCATAGTCGCCAGTTTGACGGTGTCGAGGGCAAAAGGCACATTGGAAGACAGAATGCCCAATAGTGACTTCACTTTTCTGATATTGCCCACGTCGAGTTTCCGTAATTGGGGCAGTTCTACCTCAATGATGGTATTGACAACGTTCTCGATACGAACATAATAATTGTTCTGCCCTTCTTTCAAGAATGGATAGTAGCCATAGCGCAAATACTCAGCAAAAAGCGGCAGTGGGCGGATTTGTGCATTGACTTCGGCACAGATGCTGTTGCCGTTGGTAAGGATCTCTTGAAGTGTCCGCTTTTTGAATT
>JAFSJF010000021.1 GCA_017439405.1 Bacteroidales bacterium | reverse complement strand
TTGCGCGCAACGTCTCTACAAATGTCACCAACGGTGGCCACGGCGAAATCTTTCCCGCCATGCGTGGCATAGATGCGCGTGGCGTTCTCGTTCAGGCTGATTTTCTCCAACGGTTCGCCGTCGCGCTTCAGGATGAAGCGGTCGACGAGGAGGCCGTTTTGGGTGAGGTTCAACGTAATGGTCGGCACTTCGACAGGCTCAGTGGCCTCAACCTCGCCTCGCGTTTGGGCATTGAAGGTGATGGAAGCCCCGTCGCCCGTGGCCTTCACGAAGAAACCCTCGCCAGGTTTCAGCGGGTCGGTCGCGCTGATGGTGCTGACCATCAGATTGTCCTTGGTGGCGTTCATTCGATAGACTTCGGTGGCCACATTCGTGCCCACAAAGGTCGTCACGTTGTGCGCAAACGGGTTGCCCACAAGGTTGAAGCCTTTCAAGGCCTCGGCCTCGTAGCTCAACGGAATGTTCACCAATGCGTTGGCAGGGTTCAAAGTGCCTTTCAAGCCGATGGTTTGGCTCACGCTGTTGGCGTAGAGATAGCCTCTCGCGGCCTCCAGTTCGGTGAAGTTGTTCGCCGCGTTCTTTTGGTTTTTCCAATAGTGCGTCGGCTCGTCGTAATAGTAGAGGTCGTAGTCGTTTTCCAGCAAATTCGTCATTTCCGTGACTGCGCCGTTGTCCGCGAAGGAGAAGCCGATGAGGTGCCAGCCGTTGTTCACGCCGTTTTCGGTGCTGTAGGCGGTGATGGTCTTCTCCACCGTGGCCTCTACACCTTCGTTGTTGTGGTAGAGTTGTCCGCCGTCGGCGATAGTGAGTGTACCGTAGAGATCGATGTTGTCAGCGTTGACCGTGACACCACTCGGAATGATGGCATTAGCCATAATGACCACATTGCTGCCATCGGCAGGCACGGCATTACCGCTCCAGTTGATGGCCACGTTCCAGTCGCCATCCATCGTGAACACATCGATGGTTTCCACTGTCCAGCCATCGGGAATGCCATTTTCGCCTATTGTCCATCCCGTCATTCCAGCGGCTTTGACAAAGGTTCCCGTGGGAGCAACATCATACATCCAACCTACAGTGCAGTAATCAGCCGAAATGTCGGTGGCAAGGCATTTCACATAGTTGAGCGAGGTGCAGCCCGCGAACATCGAGGAATAGCAGCCTTCTGCCAAAACGGTAGCGGGCAGTTCGGGGGCAGTCGTCAGGTTCTCGCAGTTCATGAACATGTCGGCATAGCAGGCTTCCGCCAATGTGGTTGCCGGCAGTGCAGGCGCGGTGGTGATTGCCGTGCCGGAGAACATATCGCAATAGCACCAGTCCGCCAATGTGGTGGCAGGCAGTTCGGGTGCCCTCGTAATCCCTGAACAACCATCAAACAGTCCGTCATAGCAATTGGCCGTCAAGGTGGTGGCGGGCAACACAATGTCCTTGGTTGGATGGTTCAAAATGGTGTTGTTGGGTTCCCCGTCGCTGGTTTGGAAAAGGTGGAAGAATGTAAAAGGCTCGGTCAGCGTGGTGTTCGTGGCAAAGTCATCCTCGTCAATCAGGCTCATCATGTTGCCATACACATAGCATGGGTTGGAGCACTCGAAATGGAAACCCGCCCAAATCTCCAAGTCATCGTCGTTGATATAGCAGGTTCCATTGTCGCCACGGAAACTGATGACATCATGGGCATCAAGGTCAATGGCTTCGCCCCATGTCACATCCGTCCATTCGGCATCATTCAATTTATATTGGATGGCCTCAAGCGTTGCGCCCTCATCCAAATTCACGGTGATTGTCCCCGCCTCCACCGCCTCAAAGGTCAGCGGCGTTTCCGTCATCAGCGTTTCAAGTTCGACCTTGGTGTAAATCACCGTGGTCGCTTCCGAACTATACGTGATATAAGTATCAACATGTTTAATAACCTGGCCGTTCTCGACAGTATAATATACATTGTTAGTGGCAGTTGCACCGAGATGGGATACGATACACTTCGGTTCGTCGATAATATTTTCAATGTCCTCTATCCTTTGAGCGGTTTTTGCGTCAAGGACTGCCTTGAAGCCTGCGTCGAGGTCATAGAGGTTGGAGTTGATTTCAGAAACGACCGATTTGTCGGCATAATACAGCGTTCCCACATACAGTGCGCTACTCCAGTTTGCGTCCATATCCGCTATCAAGTCGGGATTAGAGCAAAGAGCCAATCTTTCTTCCGGCAAAATAATGTAACCATAAACTTTATACGCTTCGAGCAGGGCAGCATAATCGCTGTCGGCCATGCCGTTCAGGCCGTCAAGCAGGTTTTGTAATAGAGTATTGTCTAAAGTGATGTCACCCGAGTACAAGTATTTGATTTCCGACACGCCATCAACGACGACCTCGCCGACATAAACGGTGGAGGATTTAGTTAGTACTTCGTTTGAAACAACGGTGTTGATTACATTACCCTGCGCCTTAGCCGTCATCGGCATCAAGGCCATCATGCACAACAATGCCGCGAGTGTCGCGAGTTGCTTTCTTGCTGTGCTAGCGCGTTTTGCTTTGGTTTTCAGGGAATTAGTTTTTCTGTAAGTACTTGATTTACAGACATTTACCCCCCCCTCAAATTAGCGGGGCGGTTGGCAGTGGTTGCCAGGCTTGGGTTGTTAAGTTTGGTAGTCATCTGGTGTTATGGATTTATTAGTTAAAAATGATAATTGCCTTGTTTTGGCGGCGCAAAAATAATAGAAAAAAAATGATTTTTCAAATAATTATGCTTCATATCCAAAAAATGTTGTACTTTTGCAGTTGGAAACAAGTCGTGTGTGGCCGATGTATATGGGTAGTGCGAAGTCCCCGCCAGCATAGCATCACACTCTTTGAGCGTAAGCCACCCTCACGCATTCCGGGGCAAAAAAAGAGGCATCATCTGATGCCTTTTTTATTCCTTGCTGTCAATTGCCGTAATGCAATACTGGACTTTTTCGTGGGTGCTACGTCTCACACCAACAGTCATCTTCACCGTCCCGATACCAACGAGTTCGTGTTCCATGATGATAATCCTTTCGAATGGCTTCTGGTTCTTGTTGTCCATTTTTGTCTTTCTGACAGACACTTTCTTCGCTCCCACAAGAATGGAGTCAAGTTGGAGCACCGCCAATGTTGAAAGGTAGCTTTTGGCTGCGTGTTCGCTGGTTTCGACAATGGAGACCATACGGATATTGATGTAGTCTTTCAAAGAGAGATTGTACTTCCTTTGCGACGGGTTCTTAGCCTTCCAATCACGATAGAAATCGCGGATGATGGTTTCCCTTGCCTTAATATCTTCTATGGACCTGCCTTCTGGTATCATATACGTTTACTTTGTGATTCTGATATGGTTTTAATTACGGGTTGAAAACGAATCTCTACGATGGCTGCCAGGCTTCGGATGTTAAGTTTGGTAGTCATCTGTTGTTAAATTTGTAGTTGTAATTATTTGTCGGAATAATGGTCTTCAGCCTGAATAATCTTTTGAGTATTCAATCGAATATGTCATAGGCTGTCGAAGTATGTCTGCATTTCGGCGGGCGTGTGGCACGCAATGGTTTCGCCTTTGGCAAATTCCTCGCGGGCCTTCTTCATACGCTTAGATAATGCCGGCGTAATTTGGTCATCCATGACGGCCGGCGTGATTTTCTTGACAAGGACGCCCAAAGCCTGCAAGTAGGCCATCAGTGCCTTGCCGCTGGTGGTACGTTCGTTGAGTGTGATTGCATAAGTTGCCATAGCGCTATTCACTTTTTATTCCGTTTGTTTCGCGCTGCAAAGATACATCTTTTTCCCGAAAACGCAAATGTTTTTTGCGGCCACCAAAAACAGCGAAGGCGACCATCTCTGGCCGCCTTCGCGAAAAAACCTTGTAAGCTCTGGGATTAGATGATACCTTGAGCCATCATGGCGTGGGCAACGCGCATGAAGCCGGCGATGTTGGCACCCTTCACGTAGTTGATGGTACCATCGGCTTGCTTGCCGTATTTCACGCATTGGTCGTAGATGTCGCTCATGATCTTCTTCAGCTTCTCATCAACTTCCTTAGCGGTCCAGTTGATGTGGCCAGCGTTCTGGCAGATCTCAAGGCCTGAGGTGGCAACACCACCGGCGTTGACAGCCTTACCAGGACCGAACGGGATCTTGGCAGCTTGGAAAGCGGCGATGGCACCAGGTTGGCAACCCATGTTGGAGACCTCGGCAACGTACTTCACGCCATTGGCGATCAGTTCCTTAGCATCTTCCTCAGCAAGTTCGTTCTGGAAAGCGCAAGGCATGGCGATGTCGCACTTCACGCTCCAAGCCTTCTTGCCAGGAGTGAAGATAGCCTTGCCCGGGAACTTGTCGGCCATGTCCTGAACCTTGTTGCGGTTCGAGGCACGCATGTCAAGCATATAGTTGATCATCTCAGCGTTGATACCTTCGGGCAGTTCGCACACACCGTCGGGACCGCTGATGGCGACCACCTTGGCGCCGAATTCGCAAGCCTTCTGGGCAGCACCCCAAGCCACGTTACCGAAGCCAGAGAGGGCCACGCGCTTGCCTTCGAGGGTATCACCCTTTTCTTCGACCATGTGCTTCACATAGTAGACGGCGCCGAAACCAGTGGCCTCGGGACGCATCAGTGAACCACCCCAGCCGTAGCTCTTGCCAGTCAGAGCGCCAGTCGAGTGCTCGCGGGCCAGCTTCTTGTACATACCGTACATGTAGCCGATTTCGCGGCCACCAACGCCGACGTCGCCAGCGGGGCTGTCTTGGTCGGGACCGATGTTGCGCCAGAGTTCATAGACGAAGGCTTGGCAGAAACGCATGATTTCAGCGTCGCTCTTGCCCGTCGGGTCGAAGTCGGCACCACCCTTACCACCACCAAGAGGCAGGTTGGTCAGCGAGTTCTTGAAGATTTGCTCGAAGCCCAAGAACTTCAGCATGGACTCGTTCACTTTGGGGTGGAAGCGGAGACCGCCTTTGTAGGCACCGAGAGCGGCATTGTACTGCACACGGTAGCCGAGGTTGACTTGGGTTTGGCCTTTGTCGTCAACCCAAACGACGCGGAACTTGAAGATACGGTCAGGCTCGACGATGCGCTCGACGATCTTGGCAGCCTCAAATTCGGGGTGCTTGTTGTATTCTTCTTCGATGGTTTCCAGGACCTCGCGAACGGCCTGCAGGTACTCATTTTCGCCCGGATGCTTGGCTTCCAGAGCGGTCATAATTTCATTTACTTTCATTTTTTTGACTTTAATTAAAGGTTTATTTGAATGGTTAGAAAGTTCCTTTCACTTAATCCGCTGCAAAGTTAGGGTTTTTATTGGTACGATAATCAAAATCCGCGAAATATTTTCACCCTTTTTCGTAATCGTTGCGTCATTATTCAGGGGATAATCCCGAAACCGCATTACCGTATTCATACTCAATTTCTTGCAAAACCGTACCGTTTGTGGCATATCGGATTTCCTTGCCATGCTTCTTGTTGTCGAGATAGGTCGCCTCCATGATTTTGCAGCCTGTCTCGTCATAGCCGGTCTGTTTCCCCCTACCCTTTTCGTAATGCGCCAACGAAGCCAGCGATCCATCGGGGTAGAATATGTACCAGTCGCCGTCCATCATGCCTTCGGCATATTGCCCGTCCTGAAAGACTTGGCCATTATCATACCATTTCCTGAACGCGCCGTCCAGCTTGCCGTCCACATAGTGCTCTTCGGCAACGAGCGCCCCTTTTTCAGAATAAAGGAGCCTGACGCTGTCATATTGGTCATTCTTGTACCATGCCTCCTCCGCCAATTGGCCGTTTTCGTGCCAACGAAGGGAATGGCCTTCTTTGGAGTCTTCACGATAGGACAACCGCCGCCAAATCCGACCGTTGGGATGATACCATGAGCATTCCCCATCTAATTGGCCATCCTGATAGCGCAATTCCGATTTCAGCCTGCCATTCTCCCAATAGGACTTCTGAACGCTGCGGTCGCAAGAGGCCAGTAACAGGGAAAGCACCACTATCGGAAAAAGGAACCTATTCATCGTTTTTCGACTTGAGCGGATTAATAGGATTCAATCCAATTGCCTCTTTGTCATACTGATAGATGCTCCACGAATAGTTCTCTAAGCCGTTCCCCTTGCCCTTGTCAACGAAATGGTACCGCGAGTGGAGCAAGTTATGGTCGTAATGTGGAAGGCAGTCCAGCATGTCCTTGCCGTAGTTCATCAGCGCATGGAGGAAATAGCAAGCCACGTCATAGCCTTCGAAGGCATATTGTTGGGGCTCGGCCATGTATTTGCTCCTGAAGCGGTGCACGAACTGCTTGGCTTCAGAGGCGGTGTAGTCAACAAAGAAGTCGCTGAAATAGATTGCGTTCATGTCCAACAGGTTATCGACCGACAACTTTTCGAAACCTGTCCAATCCGGGAGTGCCACTAATACAATCGGCTTGGCATCGGCTTCCTTTTTCAGCGTGTTAAGTACCTGCGTGGCAAAAACATTGTCTTTTCCATAGGCGACGACCAGATTGTCGCGCACCCCTGAAAGTTGTGGTTTCAGCTTGCCAATATCGGAATAGGCGAACCGCTTAATGGAGTTGTGCAGCACAACCGCTCCTTCCGCATTGGCTTTCAAGTCGTTGGTCGAATAAACTTGTCCTTCCACATCTACGGTCGAGACCATCTTGTTTCCCATTTCAAGCCTTTGGCTCTCGCTTTGCGCAAAGTTGAGAAAATCCTCGTTTGAAACGGTCACTTCGTCGTTCACCACCTTGTCCAACTGTTGTTCCAACGCATCAAGAAAAGCGGTGTCCTTCGCCTTCTCTTGGCTGAGGATGAACACGTTGGCATCGCGATAGCGGTTTCTCACCAACTCGGAAAGGTCGCGAATCTGTCCCGAAAGACTCGGCTTGACTTTCACCACGTTGGGATGGCCTTCGATGACATTTTCACGAGTGGAAAGCGGATTTATCATGATGATGCCTTTTTCCGCCGCATAGTCCTCAATCACAGCGAAACTCTTGCTGAAAAACGGCCCTACGATCATATCCAAGTCCACATCCCTGATTTGGGACAGTGCGTCATGCGCCGTTGAGACCTCGTCGGTGACGTCAAGCACCGTCAGATCAAGATCCAAGCCCTCATGGTCGGCCATCGACTCGACGGCCATCAAGAAACCTTCGTAAAACTGAAGGAATGACAACGAGCGTGACTTTTGTGCCTTTGCCAGGTTTTCCTTGCTGACATCAATCTTGCCCAAGTCATACAGATATAGAGGCACCATCAACGCGACCTTGTAGCGTTTCATGGCATTTTCAGGATTGACCTCACATTCAGTTTGTTCCATCGGATTATCCTCCACCACAACGATGTGCTCTTGGCTCGATTCCGATCCCTCCGTTTCAACGTAACCCTCAATATCAGGCCTTTCTTCCGTTTGCTCCGGTTGCCGGTCCCTAATGACAGCCACTTTTTGGATTGGAATCAGAACCATTTGATTCACAAACACATGAGAGCCAACCGAGATGTTCTTTTCCCGAAACTCCCTTTCTTGGACTTTCCAGCGTTTCAGCAGTGAAGTGGTGCGCTCGTTGAACTCCACCTTATGCACGATGTAGTCATCCTCGTTGAGGATATTCGGAACCTTAATGACCATTCCTGCCTTTGGTTCGTTGGTCAAACCGGGATTGATGTCCTTGAAGTCGCCCACATCAATGCCGAATTTCTTGGCGATGTCGTACAAACTCTCGCCAGACTGCACCACATATTCGCTTCCCAATTGCACATTAATGCCTTCACTCCCAACATTTTCGGATTTCTGACCCTGAGTATCGCCAACCTCGAGTTGGCGGACGACAGGGATGCCTATGACCTGTTCGGCCTTCAAGCCTTCGGCCACTTCAGGATTCAAGCGCTCAATGTCCTCCACCGACACCTGATAGGCTTTCGAGATGCCATAAAGCGTCTCGCCCTGCTTGACATGGTGCATGTAGTATTCCTTCCCTCCTATCGTCACGATTTCTGAGGAACGCTCCACCGCGACCTGTGCCCATGCCGCAGCCGGCAAAACGACGAGCAGCCCAAACACCATACACAATATAATCAGTTTCCTTTTCATAACTCTCAACTATAAACTGCAAACTACTAACTACTAACTACAAACTACTAACTACAAACTACTCCCACTCAATCGTCGCCGGCGGCTTCGACGAGATGTCGTAGCACACGCGATTGACGCCCTTCACCTTATTAATAATGTCGTTCGACACCTTGGCCATGAACTCGTAGGGCAGATGCACCCAATCGGCGGTCATGCCGTCGGTGGAGATGACGGCGCGCAGGGCGATAGTGTACTCGTAACTTCTCTCGTCGCCCATCACGCCGACCGACTTCACAGGCAGCAAAATCGTGCCCGCCTGCCAGATGCTATCATACAGGTTGTCAGCCATTTCGTTCGGGTAGGATGCGCTCGGCAACTCGCACGGCCAGTTGCGCAGACCTTTGATGAAGATGTCGTCGGCATCGCGGAGGATGCGAAGTTTCTCCTCGGTGACTTCACCCAAAATGCGGATGCCGAGGCTCGGTCCGGGGAAGGGATGGCGGCCTATCAACTCCCGCTTGATGCCCAAGGCGCGACCCACGCGGCGCACCTCGTCCTTGAACAGGGAACGCAGCGGCTCCACGATTTTCAGGTTCATCTTCTCGGGCAAGCCGCCCACGTTGTGGTGCGACTTGATCTTGCAGCTCGGCCCGTTGACGCTCACGCTCTCGATCACGTCGGGATAGATGGTGCCTTGGGCGAGCCAACGAGCACCCTCAATCTTCTGTGCCTCAGCGTCGAACACGTCGATGAAGGTCGAGCCGATGGCCTTGCGCTTGGCTTCGGGGTCGGTGACGCCTTTCAGCTTTTCGATGAACAGATGCCCCGAATGCACGCCTATCACGTTGAGGCCCATTTCCTTATAGGAATCAAGCACTTCCTCGAACTCGTTCTTGCGCAAAAGTCCGTTATCGACGAAGATGCATGTCAGGTTCTTGCCAATCGCCTTGTTGAGCAGCACGGCGGCCACGGTGCTATCCACGCCGCCCGAAAGGCCGAGGATAACCTTGTCGTCGCCCAACTGCTGTTTCAGGCTTGCCACCGTATTGTCGATGAACGAGTCGGGGGTCCAGTCGCCCTTGCAGCCACAAATGCCGAGGGCGAAGTTGGCCAACATTTGCGGGCCTTCCTTGGTGTGGAACACTTCGGGATGGAACTGCACGGCGTAGGTTTCCTCGCCGTCAATCTTGTAGGCGGCGTTCTCCACGTCGTCGGTCGAGGCGATAACTCGCGCACGTTCAGGCAGTTTCGCAATCGTATCGCCGTGGCTCATCCACACTTGCGAAGTCTTGCTCACGCCTTTGAACAGCGGCGACTGCCCGTCCGCCACGGTCAGCATGGCGCGGCCATATTCGCGGGCTATCGAGCCGTTGACCTCGCCGCCGAAATGCTGCGAGATGAATTGTGCGCCATAGCAAATGCCTAAAAGCGGCAGTTTCCCTTTGATGTTCGACAAGTCGGCAACGGGAGCCTTTTCGTCGCGGACGGAAAACGGACTCCCGCTGAGAATCACGCCTTTGACGTTGGACCCGATGGTCGGAATCTTGTTGAAAGGATGGATTTCGCAATAGACGTTCAGCTCGCGCAGGCGGCGACCGATGAGTTGGGTCACTTGCGAGCCGAAGTCGAGGATGAGGATCATTTCTTGCATAGGAGAAAATTTTGCGCAAAAATAAGACATTTTCTCAACAAAACTCCGTACTTTTGCCAAAAAGAATCCGAACCATGCTTTATTACTTGTTGCTATTCGGCATCGCCATCCTGCCCGTCGTCCTTTTGATGGTCTTCATTTACCGTCAGGACAAATACCAGAAAGAACCCGTCAAGTCGTTAGTCAAGGCCTTCATCGGCGGCATGATCGCCATTCCGTTGGACATTCTCATCGTCACGCTCGTCGATGCCCTTTTGGGCAACACTTGGTTGGCCAACACCGTGTTTTTCAGTGCGTTTCTCGAAGCTGGCATTCCCGAAGAACTGTCAAAGTTCCTCATTTTCATGATCTTCATTTGGCGCGACAAGAACTTCGACGAATATTTCGATGGCATCGTCTATGCCACTTTCATCGGCCTCGGATTTGCCTGCGTGGAGAACATCGAGTATGTGTTCAGCTATGGCTTCGGCACGGGCGTTGTGCGTGCTTTGCTCTCCGTGCCGGCGCATTTCCTCTTCGGCGTGGTGCTGGGCTATTTCCTCTCGTTGGCCAAGTTCGAGCCTGAAAAACGCGGAAGGCATCTCGTCTGCGGCCTGCTCCTCGCCATGCTCGCCCATGGTCTGTTCGACTGGCTCCTGATGGTCAGCAACGGACTGGGACCCGTCATCGGCGGCATCATTTACGTCGTTTTCCTTTGGGGCGACATCAAGCTGTGGAAACTCGGGTTGAAATACATCAACAAGCAGCAGGAGAACTCGCGCCAGCAAGCCCAGGAAGCCGCACTCAACGATTTGGAAAAGCAAATCCATTCAGGCTTGAAATTCGACTCCGAATACAAGCGAATCGACTGGAACGCGGGCGACAGATGATGGTTTGGGAATCGTAACAGAAACGGAAATGTTTGTAAATGAGAACCATAAAACATTGATTATCAACATCGACCTTCCCAAAAAGTTTGTAAACCCTTGACAAGATGATATTGCTAATGGGTAAAGTCGTAATTTTGCGGCGACAAACCAAAACGTTATCAACATGCGAAAAAAGATTCTCCTTTGGTCGTGCCTGCTCCTGATGGCGGGCGCGACGGCAGCTCAAGAAACAGAGCCGAAAAACGGATGGCACCACAACCTTTATGTTGAAGTGGGGCCGAAATTCACCGCACACCTCTCCCCCAACCTCGAACCCTTCAGGCCGACGGGCGGATGGGGCGCCTACATCAACGTGGACAGCCGAATGAGTACTTGGCAAGCCTCGGCACGTTATGAGATTGTCAGCCCGAATTACCACTGGGCCTTGCGCACGGGCCTGCAATACGGCTTCAACTACAAGCGCATCGGCTACAGACAAGCCATCGAAGAATTCCATCCGGCGGGCTATGTCGATACCGAGTGGTATTATTTCGAGGTCGAAAACGACGAAGCCTTGGAATACCTCCGCGTGAAAGGCATCGAGCAGCACTCGCACTACCTCGGTATCCCGATCGAGCTGCGCTATTACTTCAACTCCGGACTTGAATCGTTCAGGATGTACCTCGCCGCCGAAGCCGACATTGACCTCCTCGTCGGCAACCGCAATAAGGTCAACTTCCTGGACAAGGACGGCATGGCTCCCTACGCCGAACAAGTCACCAAACACTACGCCAACCCCGACAAGATGAACGCCTCGGCCTACTTTGGCGCAGGCTTCCAGGTGGGTGACAGGAAAGGCGTGGGCGTAGGCTTCAACTGGCTCATCCACATCGCCGAAATCAGCGGCTCGACTGGCATGTTGCCCACCAAGCCTTACCTCGCCGGCAGCAAACTCCAAATCGAACTCCTCATCCCCTTAAAATATTGAACCATGAAAAGATACATCTTTATCCTCATCGCTGCCATGGCCCTAAGCGCCTGTTCGAAATCCGACTTCAAGGAAACGCAATACATCGAAGACCCCGACTATCCCGGGCTGCCCATTTACTCGGAGATGGGCTACAACACCTTTGGCGCCTACATCGACGAAGACGTGTTTTCCGTTTCATCCTACGGAAGCACCCGCCCGTTCTATTTGGTTGCCGACCGCGAATGCCTCACCATGACCTTGTATGGAAGCTGCGAAGGCACCAGCCTCAACATGGTATTTACAC
Source organism: Bacteroidales bacterium (assembly GCA_017439405.1). Classification (GTDB taxonomy): domain Bacteria; phylum Bacteroidota; class Bacteroidia; order Bacteroidales; family F082; genus Limimorpha. The sequence continues at coordinate 4,632 of JAFSJF010000021.1, read as the reverse complement.
TTCCGATTGACACCACATATCATTTGGAAGACTACCACAGCCTACTCGCCCTTGACGGGAAGTCTTTCACAATCGACACGACATCAACAAGTTGCAACGTCATGCTCGAAGGCCTTTACGCGCCCTACATCGAGAGCATCTACAGCGGCCATATCAGTTTCGACAAGGTTCAACAAGTCGTCGTTGACAAAACGGACACCGAGGTCGTCGTTTCAGGCAAATTCCAATTCCGCGCCATCACGCCCCTTGGCACACATGTCGATGTGACAGGTGGTCGTTTCGACCTTGGCGTTGACAATGCCAATTTCGTGAATTTCAGAAATTAAGCCACAGAAACGTCTGTTTTAGAAGTTGTTCTTGAAATTGTCGCCTACAATTCAAGAACAACTTCTTTTTTGTATCTTTGCGCCATCATTAAAACCACAACATTATGTCACTCAATTGCGGAATCATCGGTCTCTCAACTGTTGGAAAGACCACCATATTCAATTGTATATCAAACACTAAGGCAGAAATCGGTTTTGCCTCGAAGTCGAACATCGGCATGTGCGAAGTGGTGGACGAGCGCCTCAAGCTCATCGACAACATCTCCCACTCGAAGCGCATCGTGCCCGCCACGGTCGAAATCGTTGACTTGCCCGGACTGAGCAAAGGCGGCCAAGGCGTGGGCAACAAACTGCTCGCCGAGGTGCAGACGATGGACGCGCTCATCCATGTGCTGCGCTGCTTCGACGACCCCAACGTGCCTCACAGCGAAGGCAGCATCGACCCCGTGCGCGACATGGAACTCGTTGATTTGGAGCTTCAAGTCCGCGACCTCGACCTTGTCACCCGCAAATTGGAGCGCACCCAAAAAATGCTCAAAAACGGAGAAAAGGACTACAAGAAAGCCTTCGACGTGCTTACAGTTTACAAAGAAACTTTGGAGAACTTCGGCAACGCCCGAGACGCGAAAGTGGCCGAGGAAGACAAGAAGTATGTACAAGACATTCAGTTGCTTACGGCAAAACCCATCATCTACGTCTGCAACGTCGACGACGCTTCGGCCACGACTGGAAACAAATATTCCGAGGCCGTGAAAGCCACCTTGAAGGAAGGCCAAGAGATGCTCGTCATCGCCGGAAAACTTGAGGCCGAAATCGCCGAACTCGATGCCGATGACCGTGCCCTCTTCATGGAAGACGCCGGCCTGACCGAACCCGGCGTAAACAAGCTCGTGCGCACCGCCTATCACACCTTGAACCTTCACTCGTTTTTCACCACCGGCCCTGACGAGACGCGAGCTTGGACCATCCATGTGGGCGACACCGCTCCCATCGCTGCGGGTGCCATCCACAGCGACCTGCAACGCGGCTTCATCCGCGCCGAGGTGATGAGCACGGAGGACTTCTTGAAATACGGTAGCGAAGCCGCCGTCAAGGAAGCGGGCAAGTTCCGGATAGAGGGAAAGACGTATGTCGTGCAAGACGGTGATATTCTGAATATTAGATTCAATGTTTGATTTAATAAACTACGGATTTTGCGGATTGGACAGATTTTTCAGATAAATTTCGGATGCAAGCATCCTGATTACTCGGATAACAGACTGCAATGGGAGAAGGACTTGTTTATAGCAACGAAACGTACAACATCATTGGCGCTGCCATGAGCGTCCATCGGGAACTTGGTTCGGGCTTTTTGGAGTCAGTGTATCAAGAGGCTTTGGAAATCGAGTTTTCAAGGCGAAATATTCCTTTCGTTGCGCAACAAAAAATCCAAATTCAGTATAAGGATGTCTTGCTTAATCAATATTACATTCCCGATTTCTTTTGCTATGACAAAATCATTGTGGAAATAAAGGCCGTTTCGAATGTCCTACCCGAACACGAGGCACAAATCATCCATTATGTGAAAGCCACTGGAAAAAAGATGGGTCTGTTGCTGAATTTTGGCCAAGAGAGCCTATATTACAAGCGTTTCCCCAACCTCACTCCCAAACTCATCCGTACCAATCCGCAGCGTTAGCTGCCAAATTTACGACCCAAACTTTCCGTAAAATCCGTAAAATCCGTAGTTTAAAAAGAAAAAAATGGAACACGTAGTCTTAGTCGATGAAAACGACCAGCCAATAGGCCAAATGGAGAAGCAAGCCGCGCATGTCACGCCGCATCTTCACAGAGCTTTCTCCGTTTTTATATTTAATTCCAAGGGCGAACTGCTCATGCAGCAACGCGCCCTCACGAAATACCACTCCCCAGGCCTGTGGACCAACACCTGCTGCAGCCACCCCCGCGACGGCGAGACCGTGCTTGAAGCCGCCTCACGCCGCCTTTGGGAAGAGATGGGAATGGGCTGCGAGATGCACGAGGTTTACACCTTTATATATAAGGCGCCCGTCGGGAAAGGCCTCACCGAACACGAGTTCGACCACGTCCTGATAGGCCAAAGCGACGACACACCGCTAATCAACCGTGAGGAAGTGGAATCATGGAAATACATGAACCTCAACGACTTGAAAAACGATATTGCACTTCATCCTGAGCTTTACACCGAGTGGTTCAAGATTACTTTCGAGGAAATGACACATCATGCAGAACTTTTGGGGATTTGACTTCACGGCCAAATCCTCTTTTTTTCAGAAAATAATTAGTAAATATACTTACTATAAGTATTTTTACTATTTTTGCCGCGTAATTTTGAAATTGAAAACGTTTTAAATACTAACTAAATGAAACAAAACTTTCGCATTTTCATCGGAATGCTTGCATTAGCCATTCCGCTGTGCGTCAGCGCACAAGACAACAAAGAACTGAATGACCTTAAAGGCAAGGTTGATCGTATGCCCAAGTTTTCGGGCTTCGTGCAAGGCATGTACCAAGCCAACCTTGACGACGAAGGCAAGTTGGAAAGCAACACCTTCAGGATGCGCCGCGTACGTCTGTCGGCTGAAGGCACGCTCTTCAAAGGCCTGACCTACAAAATCCAAGGCGACTTCAGCCGCTCGCCCATGCTGGTCGACGCTTTCGTGAAGTACAAAGTGGCCGACGCTTTCGCCATCCAACTCGGTCAGTTTAAGACCCCGTTCTCGCTCGAAAGCCCCATCAACCCCGTCAGCCTCGAGATCTTCGACTACGGTGAAGGCATCCAGAAGCTCGTCGGCTACAGCGACGTTTGTGGCGTCGGCGGTTTGGGCCGCGACATCGGCTTGATGGCCACGGGTAGCCTGTTCGAAATCGAAAAGCAAAACGGAGAGAAATTCGGTCTCGTCGATTACGCCCTCGGCGTGTTCAACGGCAACGGCCCGACCACTACCGACAACAACAACCGCAAGGACCTTGTCGGTCGCCTCGAAGTGCATCCCGGCCTCAAGGCTTTGACGCTGAGTGGTTCGTACTACTATGGCAAGTACACCAAAGACGACAACAAGAACTGCACCCGTAACCGTTGGGCTGCCGGCGCACAATACAACGACGGCAAACTCGTCATCCGTGGCGAATACCTCAACGGCACCACGGGTTACTTCAACGACATCGTTGACGACGAAAACAACCCGATCGAACAATACCAATTCAGCAAGGGTTACTACGCTGTGGCTGGCTACAACTTCAAGCTGGGCAAAGAAGGCAAACAGACTTTGATGCCTGTGCTCCGCTATGAGCACTTCGAGCCTGGCGACAAGATGCCCGAAGTCTTGGGCAGCACCAACTACTACACCGTTGGCGTCAACTACTGGCCGCTGAAGTCTCTCAACTTCAAGCTCGATTACTCATTAGTACAACAAGTCATTGGCGAAAAGACCAACTCTCACCGCGTCGTCGGTATCCTGAGCTATAAGTTCTAATCTTGAATTTTGAATTTTGAATTTTAAATTTTGAATTTTGAATCTTATGGCAAACAACAACATCTCCAACCTCTGGAAAAAAGAGGATTGGTTGGCCGTGTGGATCGGCTTCATCGTCATCGCGGTGGCCTGCATCGCCGTCCTCACTGGTTCGTTCGATTTCTCCGCTGCCAAGTTCGGCACCTGGCATTGGTGGGAAAACGTGGAAGAAAAGAAATCACTGGCCGCCCAATTCAACGGCGAGTTTTGGATTAAGCTGCTGCGCACCTTCTTGGTGACGGGCATCCTGTTCGGCATCGGCATCAAGCTGCAAGGCGAGAAGATCGGGAAATTCATCCCCGCCTTCGTCGTGCTGTTCCTCATCTGCATCGTCGTAAGAATGATCAGTGCAGAATACACCCTCAAGATGTACCTCGAATGGGCTTTCTGGGCCTTGCTTATCGGCCTGCTCATCTCCAACACCGTTGGCACACCCGAATGGCTGAAACCTGCCATCCGCACTGAGTTCTACATCAAGACGGGCTTGGTCATCATGGGCTTCTCGGTGCTGTTCAGCAACATCGCCAAGTTCGGCCTCTATGGTCTCGGCATCGCTTGGATTGTGACACCCATCGTCATCATCTTCATGTGGTGGTTTGGCACCAAGGTGCTGAAAATCGACAACAAGCCTTTGGTCATCACCTTGGCTTCGGCCACTTCGGTGTGCGGCACCAGTGCCGCCATCGCCACGGGTGCGGCAGCCAAGGCCAAGAAGGAAGACCTCTCACTGGCCATCTCCATCTCCATCATCTTCACCATTTTGATGATGGTAT
>JAFSJF010000020.1 GCA_017439405.1 Bacteroidales bacterium | reverse complement strand
TGATTTTAATGCTGAAGCAGGGGAATCATGGTATTGCGATATAGAAGAATGTTCGTTTTTGGTTACGGTTCAAAGTGTTGACAATGTGACATGGAATAATCGAACCTACCGCACTCAATATGTGACGGGATATTATGCCGACAACTTGGACAACGTTGTCTTTGAGGGTAGAATCATCGACGGAATAGGGTATGAAAAAGGTTTGTTCTTTAATTGGGGTTCTTGTGGAATCATCTGTGGTGCAGACTACGAATATATGAGATGCTACCTTGAAGACGGTGAATTGCTTTATCACGAAGGCAATTATGATTGCGATTATGTGCCTGGCAACCAGCCACAGCACCCCCAATTCGAATGGTACTACGAAATCGAGAACGAGGACGGTAGCATCACCTATCAATATATGTATCAGGCTGGCGACACCATTATCAACGATGAGCCAACACATATCCTTGTGAAAATCAACACGCTTTACGACAAAGGATTGCGTGACGAGGTGACACATGAATACGTCTATGAGCGCGATGGCAAGGTGTATTGGTGGAACAAGACTTTGGAAGAGTTCACCGTGCTGTATGACTATGAAGCCGAAGTGGGCGACTCATGGGAAATCAAAGTCGGCACAAGAACCCTCGACATGCATGTGGACGCAGTGGAAGAAATCGAATACGAAGGCAGAACCTATCGGATGCTGCGCGTGAGCGACCCCGAAGACCTCTTCAGCGGCAATATCGTGTGCGGCATCGGCCACCTCACCAGTTTCTTCCCCGAAAAACTGATGGGCGACGGCGACAGAATGCGCGTGGAAGGTATGCGCTGCTATTGGAGCGAAGGCGAACTGGTGTTCAAATATGGTGAAGAGGACTGCGACACGGTTTATTCGGAGGTACATGGTGTGGGGGAGGATGGTCCTTCGGCAGGCTCAGGGGCCTTCACGGTTTATCCTAATCCTACCAATGGCGTTTTGTTTGTAGAGACGCGATTAATCGCGTCTCTACCAGACCAGACCTACCGTATCGCCAACCTGATGGGTCAAACCGTGCTGACAGGTCAAATCACAGCTGATAACCAACAGATTGATGTTTCATCATTGCCACAAGGCATGTATTTTATTACCGTAGGCGATGTGACACGGAAATTTGTGGTGCGATAGAAACAGTATGAAAAAAGCCTCAGCAATCGCTGAGGCTTTTTTCATTACAGGTTATCCTTAAAATACTGAGTGATCTTAGTAATCAAATGCGCCCTGTCGGGACCCGCAACGTTGTGGTCGTGGCCGGGATAGACGAAGTAATCCAGTTGCTTGCCGTTGTGGATGCAGTTCTCGACGAAGACGAGGCTGTGCTGCCACATCACCACGGGGTCAGTGGTGCAGTGGATCATCAGGAGCTTGCCTTCCAGCTTGTCGGTCTTGTTTTCGAGGCTGGTCAGTTCGTAGCCTTCGGGGTTTTCTTGGGGCGTGTCCATGTAACGCTCGCCATACATGATTTCGTAGTACTTCCAATCCAGTACGGGACCGCCTGCCACGCTCACCTTGAACACCTCAGGATGGTTGATCTTCAGAGAGGTCGACATGAAGCCGCCATAGCTCCAGCCGTCGCTGCCGATGCGGTCGGCGTCGACGTAGGGCAGGGTCTTCAGCCATTCGATGCCCACCATCTGGTCGCGCATCTCAAGTTGACCGCACTGGCGATGGATGCACTGCTCGAAGGCCTCGCCACGGTCGGCAGAGCCACGGTTGTCAAGGGTGAAGACGAGGAAGCCTTCCTGGGCGAGGTAGTTGAGGTAGATGCCTGCACCCGCTGTCCATTCATCGGTGATGAGCTGGGCGTGAGGACCGCCATACACATAGACAATGACGGGATATTTCTTCGAAGCGTCGAAGTTGTAGGGTTTGATAAGACGTGTGTAGAGCGTCTGGCCGTCTTCGGCTTTCAAGGTGCCGATTTCGGTTTTGCCGATGTTGTAATCCTTCAAAGGATTCTCCGATTGGTGCAGACGGCTGACGAACTTGCCATTTCGGTCCATTAGGTCGACATTGTAGGGCACGTCAGTGCTGGTGTAAGAGTCCAAAAAATACTTGCCGTTGCCGCAAGGAACGACATTGTGGGTGCCATGTTCCTTGGTGAGTTGGGTCACCTTGCCGCTCTTGATGTCCATCATGTAGCAGTGGCGCTCCAGCGGGCTGACTTCGGTGGAGCGGTAGTAGATCTGGCTGCCGTCTTTCGAAAAGCCGTTGAAGTCGGTGATGACGAAGTCGCCATGGGTGAGTTGGCGCACCGTGCCTTTGCTGATGGTATAGAGATAGAGGTGATAGTAACCGTCGCGCTGGGCCTTCCAGATGAACTGGTCGGAATTGTCGGGGAGGAAGTAGGCAGGACCTTGGGGCTCCACATACTGGTCGTCGCGGTCTTCGAAGATGGTTTTGATGTAGTCGCCTGTGATGGCGCTGTATTCATTGAATTTAAGGTGGTTTTGCTGACGGTTCAACACGCCAATGTAGATGCGCTTGTTGTCGGGGTTCCATGTGATGGCGGTGAGGTATTGCTCAGCGGGTTCACCGGTCTTCACCATAACTTCCTTACCCGTGGCGATGTTGTAAACGTGTAGCGTCACCTCGTGGCTCGTCATGCCTGCCATGGGGTATTTGATGGGTTTGGCCGTGGCGATACGCTCTTGGATGTCGACCAATGGATAATCGGTCACCATGCGTTCGTCCATTGAGTAATAGGCAAGAAGCTTGCCATCGGGCGACCAAAAGATGCCACCGTCGATGGCGAACTCGTTACGGTGGACACTCTGACCTGCTACTACGCCCTTAGGGTTGTCGGTGATTTGGATTTGTTTGTCGCCTTTGGCAACATAGAGGTTATTGTCGATGGTGTAGGCCACATTCAAAGTGGGTTTGGCGATGGTGCGGTTGGCCGCATCTTGGGGAATTGAAGCCATAGCATCAATGGTCTTCTTTTTGATATCCATCTTGTTGAGCGTCATGCCGCTGTCGCTTAAGCCGTAGAAATAGGCTTGGTAGTCGTTGATCCAGGTCAGTTGAGGAATGCGCATCAGGTCGTTGACCCCTTCACTTTTGGTGTATGCATTCAATTGGTCCAGGGTCAAGAAAGTGGCTTCTCCCTTGCTCCCTGCGAGCATGGTGATGATTTCTTTGTCTTTTACCTTCATGAGGATGTCGGTGCCACCAATCCATTTCAGTTGGTTGGGGCGTTGGGCATAGACGCTACGGTTGTTGTAGGAAGCGTCTTCTGGAGTGAACATCTTCTTTTCCTGTGCCAATGCTGGCGTGACGAAAGTCACAAAGATGGCCAGCGATAAAAGGGTCAGAATTTTCTTCATTTTTGTTGCGTTTTGAGATTTTGCCGCAAAAATAAGGATAATTTCAATACCTTTGTGCCTCAAAATGAATGCTCATGAGAAAGCGTAAAGTTCCACATACTTTTGTCATCGTTTTCTTTATCATTGTCATCGCTGCGGTGCTTACGTGGATTATCCCGCCAGGGAAGTACATTCAAGAAGCAGTGCCGAATCCCGAAACGGGTAGCGTGGACACGGTGATGACGTTTCATTATTTGGATGAGTTGAAAGAGGTAGGCCCTTCGACGGGCTCAGGGACCTCAACCTTCCATGCGGAGCCTCAGACTTGGCAGGTGTTTTCGGCGTTCTACAAAGGCTTCGTCAAGCAGGGCAACATCATCGTGTTCATATTAATTATAGGTGGTGCCTTTTGGATTATGAATAAGAGCCGCGCCATCGATATGGGTATTATTTCTTTCCTGAAGTTCACCAAACGGCTAGAACGCTGGAGGTTGATCCGCAAAATCGGAGTAAACAATATCGTCATCATCTTGGTAATGCTGTTGTTCAGCCTCTTCGGGAGTGTGTTTGGCATGAGCGAGGAGACCATCGCCTTTGCGTTGATCATCATCCCCTTGGCCGTATCGATGGGCTACGACAGCATCGTGGGTCTCTGTATGGTGTATGTGGCTGCACACATCGGTTTTTCTGGCGCCATGCTTAATCCGTTCACCATCGGCATCGCACAAGGCATTGCCGAGATTCCGCTATTCACAGGCATCGGCTACCGCGCCGTCTGCTGGGCTATCTTGACGCTGGTGGGCATCGTGTTTGTGCTATGGTATGCCAACAAAGTGAGGAAAAATCCACAATCGTCCATCATGTACGAGGACGACGCCTATTGGCGCAAGTCGGCAGAGGTGAAGGAAGAGGAACTGGAACGCTACACGCCCCGTAAGGCTTGGTGGGTTTTTGCCTTCCTGACAGCAGTATTAATCGTGTTCTCGGTACTTTACCCAATGACCACTTTGAAAATCGGCAATAACGAGACCACACTGCCCCTGCTCCCCATCGGAACGGCAGTATTTGTCCTGTTGAGCATCATCACGCTTCGCAAAACGGTGCATTATTTTGTGCTCACGCTGCTCTTTGCCACAGTGTATTTCTTGGTGGTCGGTGTGTTGGGTTACGAGTGGTACATTATGGAGATTGCTTCCTTGTTCTTGGTGTTGGGCATCGCCAGTGGCTTGGCGGTTGACAAGAGCGCTAGTGACATCGCGAAGCTCTTCCTCGAAGGCATGGGCGACATCCTCTCGGCAGCAGTCATCGTGGGTTTGGCCGGTGGCATTGTCATCATCCTTCAGGATGGTGGCATCATTGACACCATCCTTTATGGCCTCTCCAAGTCGATGGGCAACATGGGCAAAATCGCCTCGGCGGAGATCATGTATGCCATCCAGACCTTGATTAATATCGTCATCCCCAGTGGTTCGGCCAAGGCCGCCATCACCATGCCCATTATGGCACCTTTCAGCGACCTGATTGGTATCTCGCGTCAGGCCACGGTGGTGGCCTTCCAGTTTGGTGATGGCTTCACCAACATGATTACCCCCACCAGCGGTGTCTTGATGGCCGCCCTCGGCGTGGCCCGCATACCTTGGGAGAAGTGGGTGCGTTTCATCTGGAAGTTCATCCTTGTGCTGGTCGTCATCGGCGCCTTGCTGCTGATTCCTACCGTGACGATGGACTTGGCGGGATTCTAATTCAGCGTCATGAAACTGCGGTGTTTTGGCATATTACTCTTGGCCGGATTGTTGGGTTGCCAGACGAAAGAGCAATCCCAATCATGGAATCTCATAGCTACCACTCCCGCCCAACTTTGGGAGGAGTGTTTCCCCATCGGCAATGGCCACCTCGGTATGATGCCTGATGGCGGGGTGGAGAAAGAGACCTTTGTGCTGAACGACATAACTTTATGGAGCGGTGCACCAAATGACGATAGCAACCCCTTGGCCTTGCAGTCGTTGCCGGAGATCCAACGCCTGTTGAAGGATGGCAAGAACGACGAAGCCCAAAACCTGATGTATGAGACCTTTGTATGCGGTGGCCAAGGCTCGGGCCATGGCCAAGGCGCCAAGGTGCCTTTTGGTTGCTACCAGACCTTGGGCAATATGACCATCGAATTCCATTATCCCAATGTCGATTCCATAACCAATTATAAGCGATCGCTTTGCCTTAATGATGCCGTACACAAGGTTTCTTTTGATAAAGGCGGGCAACACTATGAGCGCGAGGCTTTCATCTCCCGTACGGATGATGTGGCAGTAATAAAAGTTAAGGCCCCTGAGCCTGTCGAAGGGCCGACCGTAATTAATGACGGCGTTTCGACAGGCTCAACGACCTGCTCTTCTTTTACGATAAACCTCTCCCGTCCTGAAAAAGCCGAAGTTATCAATGGTGCCGATGGCGTAGTGCTGTTCGGCCAGTTGGACAGCAATGTTGAAGGCGTGAAAGGGGTGCAATACTATGCAAAAGCACAAACGGTCACCACAGACCACGAAACGATTATCTACTTTTGTGCTGCCACCGATTTCATGTGTGACAAGCCCGAAACATACGTCAACGAGCACCTGCAAAAAGCCATTGAAAAAGGCTTTGAGGCATTGAAAAACGACCATTTGAAAGCCCATCATGAACTGTTTGACCGCGTGGAGCTAGTGATTGGCGACCCCAAAGAGAAACAAGACCTGACCTTGGAAGACCATTGGAAAGACTTCCTTGTCAACGACGACCCTTGGCTGCCGACCTGTTATTTCCACTACGGGCGTTATCTCCTCATCAGCTCTACCCGCGAGGACCTGCTGCCACCCAACCTGCAAGGGCTGTGGGCCAACACCATCCAGACCCCATGGAACGGCGACTATCACCTAAATATCAACGTGGAGATGAACCATTGGCCCTGCGGGGTCTGCAACCTTTCGGAACTGCACCTGCCATTAATTCACTTTGCCGAAGGGTTGATGCCGTCAGGCCGAAAGACAGCACAAACATTTTATGGTGCCCGAGGTTGGACCGCCCATGTCATCTGCAACCCATGGTGCTTCACTGCTCCCGGCGAGCACCCTTCGTGGGGCGCCACCAACACCGGCGGAGCCTGGTTGGCTCTTCATGCTTGGCAGCATTATGAGTTCACGCAAGACACAAGTTTCTTGGAAGAGGCCTATCCATTAATGAAAGAGGCGGCCTTGTTTTTCCTCGATGCGATGATAGAGGAACCTGAACACGGTTGGCTTGTCACTGCCCCGACCACTTCGCCCGAGAACGCTTTTTGGCTGAACGACAGCACCGCCGTCAGTGTGTGCATGGGCAGCACTATGGATGTTCAGATTGTCAGCGAGCTGTACGATGCGGTGTGTCAGTCGGCAGACATTTTGGGTGTCGATGAGGCTTTTTCCGACAGCCTTCGCGATGCCAAATCCCATTTTCCACCTATGCAGGTCAGCGAGCAAGGCTATTTGCAGGAATGGCTGAAAGACTATAAAGAAGTGGAGCCGCAACACCGTCATGTGTCGCATCTCTTCGGTCTTTATCCCGGCACGATGCTGACCCCATCCAAGACACCAGAACTGATGGATGCCTGCCGAGAGACCTTATGTCGTCGTGGCGATGAAGGCACAGGCTGGTCGAGGGCATGGAAGATCTGTTTCTGGGCACGACTTCATGATGGCGACCATGCCTATCATCTCTTGAGGAACCTGCTCGAACCAGCAGTCCATCTTGACGGAAGCCATTCAGCGGGTACCTATCCCAACCTCTTCTGCGCCCATCCGCCTTTCCAAATCGACGGCAACTTCGGCGGTACGGCGGGCATTGCTGAGATGCTGCTGCAAAGCCATGATGGAGAGATTGAATTGCTTCCCGCATTGCCTTCGGTATGGAAGAATGGCCATTTCAAAGGCTTTTGTGCTCGAGGCAATAAGATGGTGGAATGCACGTGGAAAAACGGGAAGGTCACGCATTCTGCTGTGACATTGCGTTGAGTTTTCTGCTAATCCAGATAGCAAACGGCAGCGAGGTCAAGAAGGTGCAAACGTCGGCGACGGCTTGCGCGGCTTCGAGACCTGTTATTCCCCAAAGCCACGACATGATGAAGACCGCTGGCAGGAAATACAAGCCCTGACGACACATCGAGAGCAAGGTGGCCTGCCAGGTGTAGCCGATGTTTTGGAATAGCATGTTGGTCGCAGTACACATGCCCATCAACGGGAAGGCTATGCACTGCCAACGCAAGGCCTGACTGCCCACGCGGATGAGTTCGGGGTCTTCGCCACGGAACCAAGAGATGATGTCGGGCGCGAAGATATAGACGACGGTTCCTAGGACAATCAGAAAAGCCGTGGTGATTGTAATGCAAAACATATAGCTCTCCTTGACACGCGCATAGAGTTTGGCTCCGTAGTTGTAGCCGCATACGGGTTGAAACCCTTGTCCGAACCCGATGACGATGGCGAAGCAGAACAAGGTGATGCGCGACACGATGGTAAAAGCCGCCACCGTGGAGGCTTCGTTGCCGGGTAAGGCATAATGCACCGCCATACGGTTGAGGCTGATGGTGGCCACCACCGATAAGGCCTGTCGCGCCAACGAAGGCAAGCCGCCTCGCGTGATTTCCTTATAATAGTATAGGGTAGGGGTGAAATTTTTCGGTTTGATGTGCACATTGCCAGGACGCGAAGTGCCCCAAAGCAACACGCACCAACCGAAGCATTGGCTCACCGCCGTAGCCAACGAGGCGCCACTGACCCCCATGTCAAGCACAAAGATGAAGATGGGGTCAAGGATGATGTTGAGGATGGCACCCGAAGCGATGCCGATCATACCGAAGCGGGCGTTGCCCTGCAGTCGCAGCTGGTTGTTGAGCGTCAGCGACGACATCATGAAAGGCGTGGCGATGAGGATGAATCGCAGGTAGTCGTTGGCATAGGGGAGGATGCTCTCGGTGGCGCCCATGGCCCGCGACAAGGGCGAGATGAAGATCATGCAGATGAGGCCTGCAATAGCGCCTAGAATCAAAGGGGAGAAGAAACCCGTGGCTGCCATACGCCCCGCGTTCTGTCCCTGTTTCGCACCCAAGGCTCGTGAGATGTAGTTGCCCGAGCCATGCCCGAAGAAGAACCCGCAGGCGTTGATGAAGGCCATATAGGCGAACGAAACGCCCACGCCTGCCACGGCCTCGGTGCTCAAATGTCCCACATAAAACGAGTCTACCATGTTGTAAATGGTGGTCACAAGCATGCTGATGATGGTAGGCACGGCCATTCTAAGGATCAGCCGCCTGACGGGCTGCTCCGTCATCATCTTATACCGCTCGTTGATCTTCCGCTCGTCGTTGATGTTGGACATAATGATCGAATTCGAGCGCAAAGATAAGCCCTTTTTGTGTCACTTTGTCACCCCGACTGACAAAACCCTGCCATTTTCCACTTTGGCACGAATTATGACAAGCAAAGGCGTCGTCTTTTTGACGCGCTTTGCGTCACTGCGAGGCACGAAGCAGTCTAGATAAAAGACTTTTTCCCTAGATTGCTTCGTCGTTCCTCCTCGCAATGACGCGAAGCGACAACAGTTCAACGATTAAACAATCAACAATTAAACAACAAATAAAATGGCAAAACTATCAATCAAACCTCTGGCCGACCGCGTGGTCATCGAGCCCGCCGCCGCCGAACAGAAAACCGCTAGCGGTATCATCATCCCCGACACCGCCAAAGAGAAACCCCAACAAGGTAAAGTAGTCGCCGTAGGTCCCGGCAC
>JAFSJF010000019.1 GCA_017439405.1 Bacteroidales bacterium | reverse complement strand
ATAATCTCTTCATGGTAGAAATAGTTGACCACCACGGGCGGTTCGCCATGTTTGCTGCGGATGGAGTCGTCGTTGCGGAGGTAAGGCAGGCCTGCGTTGGTGCAGAACTGGCGCAGGTCGGTGTCTTATTCGTGGTGATGCACGTCGTCAGCCGACATGCCGTCAAGTCTGCCGATGCGCGTGTATGACCAAGAATTGCTGCCGTAGAAAATGCAGAGGTTGTCGCCGTTATACAACACGATGTCGCCCGCCGAGGTGGTGACTTGATGGTCGGCGGTCGGGAACGACTGACCCAAGTCACCCACTTTCTCGAAATTGCCGTAGTCGTGGGCCTCGAAGATGATGTTTCCCGTTTGCAAAGCCGCTACCAAAGCCCGCGTGCCGACATTGTCCTCCATCGTGACGGAGCGAGTTTCCTCTCCGATGGTTACATAGAGCTTTTCCGTCATGGTTTGTGCTGTAATGTTCTCTTTCGTGCAGCCGCAAAGCAGAACGACCGTAAGGCAAATCAACAGTTTGGATTTCATCACAGTCCTTATTTCAGGTTGTTGCGAAAGAACTCCTCCAGCTTGTCCCATGGGATGAAGTTACCCTCGCCGCCGTCGTAGAGGTCGCAATGGGTGGCTCCGGGGATGATGAGCAGCTCCTTGTTCTCGGGATTCGGGTTGGGTTTTCCGACGAAGTTGTAGCCCTCAGCTTGGCCTTCCACCATGTATTTGTAGGCGGCTTCGCCGAAGTAGCGAGAGTGGGCCTCCGCGCCGTGCATGACGAGGACGGCGGAACGGATTTCGTTGATGTAATAAAGGAAACGCGCGTTACCATAGGCCTGCGTACCGATGACGCGCCAGCCGTCGTTGCTGTTGCCGCTGCGGGCGTGATAGCCACGTGGGGTCTTGTAGTAGGCATGGTAGTCCTTCACAAACTGCGGCACTTCGTCGGGCAGCGGGTCGATGACGCCGCCGGCCATCGCCAGCGGGTCGGTGAGGCGTTGTTTGGCCATCGCCTCGCGAGCGGTATGGCGTGACTCCTCCTTGTCCTCGCTGTCGAAGTAGCCGTTGCCGTTCACGCGGGTCATGTCGTACATCGTGCTGGCCACCGTCGCTTTGATGCGCGGGTCGGCTGCGGCGGCGTTGAGGGCAATGCCACCCCAGCCGCAAATGCCGATGATGCCGATGTGCTCGGAATCCACATTTTCTTGCTTGGAAAGGAAATCCACGGCAGCCATGAAGTCCTCGGTGTTGATATCAGGCGAAGCCGTGCGACGAGGTTCACCGCTACTCTCGCCGGTGTAGGACGGGTCAAAGGCTAAAGTCACGAAGCCGCGTTCGGCCATCCGCATGGCATAGAGTCCGCTCGACTGCTCCTTGACGGCACCGAAAGGGCCACTCACGGCGATGGCGGCCAGCTTACCTTGAGCGTTCTTGGGTTCGTATAAATCGGCGGCCAGCGTGAGGCCAAACTGTGTCTCGAACGTCACCTTGCGGTGGCTCACTTTGTCGCTCAGTGGGAATGTCTTGTCCCACTCTTGGGTCAATGCTAACTTTGTCATATTCTCTTCGTTTTGATTGTTTGTTTCTTTTGTTGTGCAGGCCGCGAGCAGCAAGCTCACCAATGCCATTGCGATAATCGTTCTCTTCATGTTTGTTTTGCTTTAGTATTTCGGTTGCAAAGATCCGAACTTTACTTGACAGCAGCATTACACAAAAAGTTGGAATAATAACCAATTTTGCAGAATTTTAGCAGGTTTTATGTCGTTTTTCAACCATTTTTATCGTCATGTTATGAAAAATAGTACTTTTGCAGAAAATCATTCCAACGATGAAACACATCCTGAAGGTTGACAATCCCAACGTCTATGCCCGTCATGTGGGTGCGCCTGAACTGCATCCTTTGTTGAGCATCATTAGCTATGACGAAGTGTCGCCCATCCACAACAGTTTGAACAGCTACGGTGTTTATGGGCTGTTCATCCAGCATCAGTTCCCGAAGAACTTGTCATACGGCACGAAGCCTGTGGAAGCAAGCGATAATTCCATCATTGCGGTCGCCCCAGGTCAACTCGGAGGCGGAGAGGATGACGGCACACTGCTCAATATCAGCGGATGGGCTATAATGTGGTCGCCCGAATTGCTGCACGGCTCCGACCTTGAAACGAAGATGCGCGACTACCAGTTCTTCTCTTATTTTGCCACGGAATCGCTCCAAATGACCCCTACGGAATGGCAATTCATCAACCAGTTGGTCAAACAGATGCGGCAAGAGGTCGTGGCTGATGGCTCTGCTTCGCTTCGTGCTGTGTTGTTGGGATACATTCGTCTCGTTTTGGAATACTGCAACCGCATCTATCTGCGCCAGCTTTCAGAGGCTGACAAGGATTCAAACGATGTCCTAAAGCGTTTTCATGCCATGCTTGAGCAATACTATCTCGATGGCAAGCAGCATCAACATGGGTTGCCGACCGTGGCCTATTGTGCCTCGGAGATGGCTTATTCGGCCCACTATTTTGGCGATATGATCCGTCGCGAAACGGGAGGCACGGCTATCAACTACATACACGCTTTCATCATCAACCAAGGCAAGAGTTTGTTGATGAACGGCCATAACGTCGGCGAGACTTCGCATCTGCTTGGTTTCGAATATCCGCATCATTTCACCCGCCTATTCAAAAAGATAACCGGACTAACTCCCAGTGAGTATTTGGGGAGATGATCCTGTATCATAGTCGACTATAAAAAAGGCTTTTCAACCTAACTGAAAACATAGCGCAAAATGAAAAGTACGGCCAGCACCCACATGAGTATGAAATTATCTGCAAGTCAAAACAATATTCGCCAAACACACAGCATATTCCGTCCCTGAACCCTTTGGCCGCCAGGCCAACGTGTAGCTGACCTTCGCGTTAGTTACCTCATAGCCTTTTTCCGTCCAAGCCTTTATCTTGTCTTTTCCAGCGGCAGACAATGCGGCCACGCTAATGCCTTGCTCGTTATACAAATAATCGTCCTTGTATCGGAGGCTATCGCCGCTTCTGAGGCACAATACCGTTTCCTTGCGACCTTTGAAGTAGTCGAGCCAAATGTCGTGCATGTTTAGCGCTATCGAAATCGATGAAAAATCTGTAGGAGGACTTGTCACGAGATAGAGGTTTCGCTTGGCACGGGTGAGTCCCACATAATAGGCCCGCATATCTTCAACGTTCCTCCCATCAGGCACCGCTGACATGAGATAGACGGAATCGAACTCGCGACCTTTCGCCTTGTGGATCGTGCTCACGAAGATGGATTTATCGTCGGAAGCAATGAAGTCCTCTACATTCGACTCGACAATAAACTCCCGCAAATCGCTGCGATAGTAGGTTTTGTGGATGGCATCAAAGTCAGCAAAGAAATGCCGCATGACATCCAAACAAGTGCTTGAGGCATACGTTTCAAGTGTGCGTTTTTTTGCTTCATGCCACTTTTCCTTCGAAACAGTCACTTCGTCGACCTCGTCAAGCTGCCTCATGAAATAACGCACTTCCGCGAGGTTGCCGAAATGGAATCCACCCATTGATTGGGCAACGGTGACATGCAGTCCTCTCCGCTCCAATTCGTAAGCCACTTGCATGGTCTCTTCATTGGTGCGGGTGAGTACTGCCGTGCTTCCTTGAACCTTGATTTCTGTGTTTTGCAGCGACTTTATGGCCATCACCTTGCCATCCTCTCCCGTAGCCGATTGAATCGTAGCATGTTTCATGCGGCCCGGGATTCGCAACACAAAACGGTTGGCGCAGTCAACGATGGCTTTTGCCGAACGATAGTTGTCCGTCATCTCGTACAATTTTGCGCCCTCTTGACTGACGAGCGATTGCATATATCTGGAATCCGAACCACGGAAGGCGTAGATGTTTTGGTCGTCGTCGCCCACTGCAATCACGCGCATTTCCTCGTTTTGTCGCATCAGGGCCTGCACCAATCGGAAATCGTCTTCGCCCATGTCTTGGGCTTCGTCGATGACCAGAACACTTTTGGCAATCTTGGATGGCTCCACTTCACCTTTTTCCATAATCTCCGCCGCTTGACGCACCACGTCTTTTGCCTCGTCCAAATTCCCTTGCTTGCCGATAGGGTCAAAACTGTAGGAATGGAACGTCTTGATTTCCACATAATGAGCTACGTTGCCCACTAAATCAATAAGCCGTTTCTTGAACTCGGTGGCAGCCGCTCTTGAAAAAGTAAGCATCAATAACTGTTCGTGTTTCACGTCTTCCAGCAATAGCAATGAAGCCAGCTTGTGAACCAACACCCGCGTCTTGCCACTGCCAGGCCCAGCGGCCACCACGATGTATTTCGACTGGTTGTCGTCGATAATCTCGCATTGGCGGTGGGAAAGCTCGCCAAAGAGTTTGTCGTATTTGGCTGGTGTGATGTTTAGGTCAATCTGCGCACGTCGCTCATCCTTGAAATAATGGTTGATGAACTTGCGGAAGTCCATAGTGAAATAGTCGTTGACGAAACGGAGTGCGGCATTGTAGTCGCGAACCATCAGGTTGGCATATTCGCCCACGATATGTATCTGCCGTATGCGTTGTTTGTAGAACTCGTCCAACAGACGATACTGTTCCTTGCCATAACGTGCGCGCCGGTCGGCAATGCGGCCTATCTGCATGGTGTTGTAGATAACGATGAAGCCGCCCTCGATCTTCATCAACTCTGTCTTGGTGAGATATAGCAACGCCTCCTCGATGTCGGCGATGTTGGGCTTCTCGTGTTCGGCGAACATCGTTTCCTTTCGGGTGGCGATGAACTGTTGGAGCACTTCAACGACGGAGAAGTTCACCAAGGTCATGTCCTTGCTGGGGTCGCGGTTGACAATGAGCGCGTCTATGATAAACCTGCAAATCTCCATGCGACGTTCAAATCGCGCCATCGTGACTTCCTGTGAAGCCTGAAGACGAACCCCCACGCTGTCTCTGTAGCCTTCTTGTTTGTAGATGTAGCCTTTCAGCGAGAGGAAGTGGAGCAACATTCTCAGACGCTTGATGTTGGAATAGGTAAGCCCCGCTTTCTGAGCCTCTTCGTTCAGCTCTTTATAATTCATCTTTTGGGCTTCTTCTCCAAAGTGTTGCAAAAGGAATCGTTCGAGCTTCAGAATGATGTCAAGATTGCGTTGCGAGGTGCTTTTTGAGATCCACGCTTGCATGTCGCGACTGTCGGCCAGCAGTCCCTCCTGTCGCATCAGGTTGATGTTCCTAATCACCGTTGCCTTGTTCAATCCGAGGATGTCGGCCAAATAGTCAACGCGACTTTCAGCTTCGGCTCCACGACCTTCGGCAGTGGCACGGGCACTGATGAGCGACTTGATGATGCGGGCGGCTTCCTCGCGCGATTGCTCGTCGAAAAGCGGCGAGAGCGTCAATTTGCGCCGGGCTTCGTCCATGTTCTTTACGACTATGCCCGTCGCGAACACATGGGGCGAATTGCTGCCACGTTGTGTGAATCCTGCATCTTCCAAGGCGGCGACGGCTGCCTTCACACGGGTCTCGATGTCGTCGATTTCGTCACCCCATCCAGCCT
Source organism: Bacteroidales bacterium (assembly GCA_017439405.1). Classification (GTDB taxonomy): domain Bacteria; phylum Bacteroidota; class Bacteroidia; order Bacteroidales; family F082; genus Limimorpha. Next base: position 31,808 of record JAFSJF010000019.1, on the reverse strand, counting down.
GTCGGGCAATGTCCAAAGGCGAGCAGCTGACCTTGTCTCGTTTAGCTGTAAGTGCTTTGATGGCTTTCCACACCTGTTGGATTTCGCTGATGCTCAACTTGGTCTGATTGAGGAGAATGAAATGCTTGTCCAAATCGCTGTCATCGTAAAGCACAAAACATTCGGCTTGCATTTCTGGGTCACGCCCTGCGCGGCCCGCCTCCTGCACGTAGTTCTCCAACGAGTCGCTGATGTTATAGTGTACGACCAGACCGACATCTTTCTTGTCGACTCCCATGCCAAAGGCTGAAGTGGCCACAATCACTTGTGCTTCACCGCTCATGAAAGCATTTTGGTTCTTCACCTTTTCGGCAGCTTCCATCTTGCCATTGAAAGGTAAAGCCTGTATGCCGTCGCTTTGCAGGTGTTGCGCCAATTCGCGAGTCAAATGAGTGCGCGACACATAGACTATCGAGGGACAGTTGTGCCCAAGAATCAGCGAACGCAAAAGGTTGTATTTCTCTTCGGCTGTATCGGCATGAAGCACAGAGTAACGCAGGTTCTTTCTTTCCGCATTGGCGGCAAATATCTTCAGCTCCAGTCCGAGTTTCGACCTGAAGTAGTCACAGATGTCGCTGATGACCTTTTGTTTGGCCGTCGCCGTAAAACACGAGACGGCGATAGGATGGACCTGTTGCTTTTTGTTCTGTAGATTTCTGATGAAATCGCCGATATATAGGTAATCAACCCGGAAATCATGTCCCCAAGCCGAAAAACAGTGCGCCTCATCGATGACAAAACGAACCACATTCCTGCTGACAAGCAACTTTTCGATGGTTTTGCTTCGCAACATTTCTGGAGCGATATAGAGCAGGTTGGCAGTACCTTCTGCCACTTGCTGGATGGCTGTGGCGCGTTCAATGGGGTCGAGCAATCCATTGATGGTCACAGCTTCGCTGATGCCTCGCGCTGCCAAGTTGTCCACTTGGTCCTTCATCAACGACTGGAGCGGCGAGATGACCACCGTCAGCCCATGCGTATTCCTTCCTTCCATCAAGGCGGGCAGCTGGAAGGTGAGACTTTTTCCGCCTCCGGTAGGGAATATTGTCAACAATGACTCACCTCGAAGGGCCGATTCCACGGCTTGTTGCTGCATGGGAATCCCGTCGAAGATGCGAAATTCGTCATAGCCGAAGAACTCCTTTAGGCCGCTATGGGCATCCAGTCGTTGACGGCAATAATCGCAGTCACCACACGATGTGTTGCGCAGCATGTTCATGACATTCACCACCTGCGGATAGTTGCGTGTCACCCATGCGGGTGTGATGGAAAAGACGTCGTCGGCACCAATCACAGCAAGGCAGTATGCCAATTCTATCGGATACTGTTTGACCAACATCCCCAAATCGGCATGGCTACAAATCTTCTTATTAAATTCATTGAGAATCGGCGAAGTCAAATCCGGTTGGGTTCTCAAGATTCTACCCAAGAAGGAAGTTTGCCTGGAAGGAGAATAACCTACGTGTTTGAAAAATCCTTCAAACTCTGGTGACTCATGTAGCAATAGATAGTAAATCTCCTGTCTGTCACGTGACAATTGATGCCATTCAGCGATTTCGTCATTCAGCAGGTCGCAGGCTTTCATGGAGTCGTTCGCTGGGTTGTTCAGCTCGTCCACCTGCAACTTGTCGTCTTTCACCAAATGATGATAGGGCCGTTTGGGAAACAACAGCGGCGACAGGAACAAGGTGTCAACAATCGTGGGATTGCCCCTCAACGCCGTATATTTCAAGTCATGGTTGATGATATTATGTCCACATATCGTGTCGCATTTCGAAACAAAGGCATCGAAGTCGGCTTTGGAATGGGAATGTAACACGGCTCCATCCTCTCGCACTGCTCCATAATCCGCCACTTTCTTGGTCTGGGAATCTACCTCTGTATCAATGAATGCTATCATAATTTGGCGCAAAAATACATAGAACAACCTGTGTTTTTACAAAAATATATCAGTTTTTCAAAAACAATATCACCCCATCACCACATCCAACACCATCATCAGCACGAAACCAATGGCAAAACCAATGGTGCTGAGATTGGAGTGTTCGCCCGACGAAGCCTCGGGAATCAACTCCTCGACCACCACATAACACATAGCACCAGCGGCGAAGGCTAACATGTAGGGTAGGATAGGGGTCAGCCAAGCAGCAAGCAGAACAACGGCCAAACCACCAAGCGGCTCGACAATTCCGCTCAGACTGCCGATGAGGAAGGAACGCCACTTGCTGTTGCCCTCGGCGCACATCGGCATGGAGATGATGGCACCTTCGGGGACGTTTTGGATGGCGATACCGAGCGAGACGGCTACGGCACTGGCCAGCGTCACGCCTTCGGCACCTTGAGAGGCGGCGGCAAACACTACACCTACCGCCATGCCCTCGGGCAGGTTGTGGATGGTGACGGCCAAGGCCAACATCGCCGTGCGCGAGAGCTTTGAACGCGGGCCTTCGGGAGTGTTGGCCCCAAGATGCAGGTGGGGCGTCAGTTCGTCCAAGAGCAACAAGAACCCGATGCCGGCAAGAAAGCCTACCGCTGCGGGCAACACCGACCAGTTGCCGCTATCCGCCTGCATCTCAATGGATGGTATCAACAGCGACCACACCGAGGCGGCCACCATCACGCCCGAAGCGAAGCCCAGCAAGGACTTCTGCAAACGTGGCGACATGTCCTTCTTCATGAAAAAGACAAACGCCGCTCCGAGCATCGTGCCCAACAAAGGAATCAGTAGGCCAATTGTTATACCCATATCTATCCGTGTTTCTCGGCTGCAAAAATAGGGAATTCAGGTGTTATTCCAAATTCTTTCTCTCGCGATGCCGCTTGGGCTGTTCTTGTTGGACCTCCGTTTCCCCGGGAGTCTCCTTATGGCTTTCAGCCGGGGCGGGCTGAGTCTGAGGCATCTCGGCCGCTGTTATCCTGAAAATATCGTCCTTGTCCTTGGGCCGTGCTTCGTCGTGCCATTGGAAGCCTTGCAGCTTGCGGGCGTTTTCGTTCAGGTCGGATTCGGGATACAAGGTCTCCGAGATGTCGTTGTAGCCCTTAATGAGCGAGATGCTGTTGTCGCGCAGCTCGATGGTCATGGTTGCCGACTTCGACACATCGATGCCGATGAGACCTCCATCGTCGTCGCGGATCCAGTAGAGGGTTTCTGACGAGCCTCCTTCCACATTGACACGGTGGATGTTGCCTTCGCGGAAGCGCGAGGTGATGTCCTGTCCTTTGATTTGGTTAAAGCCCTCGATTGAGTCCTGCGAGATGATGAAGGCGTTGCCGCGTTGCAGCACCCATTCGATGCTCTTGTCTTTCAGCTTGATGTCGATGTCGGTGCCTGAAAGTTGGCTGTCTTCTGTCCACAAGATGGGGTTGACGCGCATCCGGATCGTGGAGTCGGCCATGAGATAGGTGAGGGTGTCGCATTTGCCCTGCATGTCTGATTTGTAGAACCTTACGTTGCGCCGGGCGATGAGTTTTTCGACATCCTCCTTCTGCTTGTCGAAGTGCATGAAGAGCGTGTCGCCGTGAATGTAGAGCGAGTCGCTGCCGTCGTAGCTGATGGCATAGGCGCTGTCGGTGGCAAACGAGAAGCCCCTGTGTTCCCACATTTCGATGTAGTCGCCGCGCATGATGACCTTGTATGAAGTGTCAATCATATCGACGTTGTCATAGGCCTTGGCTAGGCCACGGTTTCGGTTATAGTACATCGAGTCCGACTTGATCCGTTGCGTTTCGTTATGCATCACGGGATGCTTGTCTAAAAACGCAATGTCTTCATTGACAAGATAATATCCATGCTTGCCATCGAGGATGTTCTCCTTGTTGACGATGGTGGTCGGGCCGAGGAACCACATCTTCTCGATGTTGGTGTTATAATACAGGGTGTCGGTGTACATCTGGTATTTCGGGCTGGTCACCTCCACATTCTCGAAAAAGGAGAACTCTTTGAGGTCGTCGCGATAGAAGCCGATGCAACTGATGAGGGTCTTGTCGCCTCGAATGGTGGTCGCACTGTCAGGATAGGCGGCCAAGTGCAGGTTGCGGTCGTAGGTCATATACTCGGTAAAAAGTGTCGTCGAGTCGTCCCTAAGTCTCACATTGTCAAAAAACTCGGCGAAACGGGCATTGCCGTCATAATAGAGCAAGTCGCTGAACATCTCGACGCTGTCGTTTACGATGATATGGACGTTCTGGTAGGCATCGAAGCTGTTGGTCCTTTCATAGAAATAGGCACTGTCGCAGAAGAAATAAGCCGAGTCGTGCCTTATCTTGACGTTGCCGATGAGCCGTTGCATGTCGCCCATGCTCTTGGAGTAGGTCATCAAGTCGTAGTTCTCGATGTGGACCTTGGTCCTCTTGCGTTGAATAGAGTCTTGCTGCTGGCCAACAAGCGTTTGCGTCAGCAGCAGGAGCATCAATGCTATGGAACACCTTTTGATTCTCATCATCTGAATAACGTGTAAAACCAAGATTATTGCTTACGCTTGGCGCAAAACTGTGTCAATTCGCGCAAGGCCTCGACGGTCTCGTTTGGAGGGAAGCCTTCCAAGGCCTTCATTGCCTTCTCGAGACGGTTGGGCAATAAGGTTTTGGCCAATTCGGTGTTCTCGCCGTCGAGGATGTCGTCGCGCATTTGGAAAACTTGTCCGACAAGGAGGCCGAAGTCAGCGGTTTTTTTGATTTGTTCGGGAGAGGCTTCGACCGACATCGCTCCCGCTTTGCACGAGGATTGCATCAGCATGGCGGTTTTGCGGGTGATGATGTCGAGATAATGGGTCTGTAGGGCTGTCACATTGTGGCAGCCGCTTTCATTGGGATTGTCATTGCGGCTGCCGTGGTACGACAGCCCTACCGACCCTTGCATCAGTTCCCCTTCGCTCATGGCGGTGGCGGTGTGCAGCATCTCGTTGAGGACGGCCGTGTCGTTTGCGATGAGCAGCATGGCCTTGGCCAGGAGGTAGTCGCCGGCCAGCACTGCGGAGCGGCTGTCGAAGCGCGCCTTCACCGAGGCCCGACCGCGCCGTTGGTCGTCGCCGTCAACCACGTCGTCGTGGATTAATGTTGCGCTATGCACCATTTCCGCGAAGGCGGCAGCACGCATCGTCAGCGCGTTAGGCTCGCCAAACAGCTTCGCACTGAGAAGCACCAGGATGGGTCGCAGGCGTTTGCCTTTCGTTTCCTGCACATAGCGCATGATGCTGTCCATCGGTTCGGTGTCGGCCTTCAGCGTTTGCGCGAAGAAGGCTTCAAACCGTGCCATTTCAGTGGCGATGGGCGATATGATTTGCTCCAAAAATTTCACGGCTGCAAAAATAGAAATAATTTGCACGATATTTGCTATTTTTGCGTTCATGTCTAAAACTCCTGTAGTATGAAACACACGCTCATCATCATCGCAACCGTTGCAGCTGCCATCGTCGGCCTGCTCGCCTTCAAATCGCCAACAAACGACTATAAGGATATGTGGAAAAAAGTTAAGGAAAACCTCGAAAAGAACTTGCCGGAATCGGCGGAGAAGGAACTTAATGCCATTGAAAAACAGGCAACTAAGGACAAAAACCAGACCCAATTGCTGAAGACCTACCTCTATCGGCAAAACATCATGCAGTTTACCGTGGAGGACGACCCTCAACAGGCTTTCATCCAATACCTTGAGACGAAAGTGGGGCAGCTGGACGAAGTTCACGACGCCTTGCTGCATGAGGAACTCGCCAAAGCTTACGCCGATTACCTGAGCCAAAACGACTGGCGCATCAGCGAGAACCTGCCCATCGAGGGCGGCGACCTCAGCAAGGTGGAGATGAAATATTGGGACAAGGAGAGCTTCCGCACGAAAATCAACCAGCATTATGCCGAGGCTTTGGCACCCGTCGACGCACTGAAACAGGCCAAGACCGAGGTTTTTTTGGTGCTTTTCGACAACCTTTCGAAGGAAGCCACAGAACACGTTGAATACGAAGCCTCGCTGTTCGAGTTCATGTTCCACCGTGTGGCCAAATACTACCAGTTACAATGCAATGCCGACGACGTGGAGGGCGAGACCGACGTCTGGTGGCTGCCCGCCAAGGATTTCGTGAAAGCCGACTTGGGCAATGCCGACAATCCGCTCATCAAATGCCTGAAAATCTATCAAGACCTCATCGCCTACAACCTACAAAATGACAACGAGGACGTGTTGATTTACAACGACTTCAAGCGTTTCGGCTTCGTCAACGGCATTTTGGGTAAAGACGACAAATACCAAGCCGCGATGGAAAACCTGAAGACGCAACACGAGGACAACCCGCTTTCGGCGGAAATCACTTCGCTGATTGCGCGGAACATGATGAACCAATACGAAAACCACAGCGAGGACAGCACCTATTTCGACAACTACAAGAAAGCCAAGCAGTTGTGCGAACAAGCCATCGCCAAGTTCCCCAAGTCGCAAGGCGCAAAGAACTGCCAGAACCTCATCCAGCGCATCGAGGAACCGCGCATCGACCTCAGCTTGAACTCCGTGCAACTGCCCGACGAGGCCATTCCCGCCGTCTTGGAATACCGAAACGTGACCGCACCTTATTATAAAATAGTGAAAGTCAGCGAGAAAGACCTTGAAAAACTGGACAGACTGAACAAAGAGGACTTGTTGAAGGAATTGAACAAAAAAGCAGTCGTCGCCGAACAGGAATTGACCTTGCCCACCGAAACCGACTACCGCGAGCACAGCACTTTAATCGCTTTGCCTGCCTTGGAGCGCGGCTTCTATTACCTCGTCGGCAACATCAAGAAGGATAACAAGGATGAGGATAAGATGCTGGTGCTCAATTTCCAAGTGTCGCAATTGGGCTACATCACCGACCAAAAGAACGACCAAATGACTGTGGTCACCGTGGACCGCAAAACGGGGAAAACCGTGGAGGGCGTGACGGTGGAATTGTGGTGCAGGGAATATGACTACAAGGCGCGCGAGTACAAGACCATCATCATCGAAACGCCTAAGAGCGACCGCAACGGCGTGGTGAAATTGTCGAAAAAGACCAATAATTCTTTTTTCATCAACCTCCGCAAGGATGGTGATGTCTTGTTGGCCAATAACAGTTATTACCTCAATCCGCGCTACAAGAATGATAATGAACACTATACGACCACTTTGTTCACTGACCGCGCCATCTATCGTCCAGGACAGACCGTCTATTTCCAAGGCATCGTGAGGAGGATGCAAGGCGACGACAAAACCTTGGTGAACGGCTACGGCGAGAGGGTTTCCTTCCTTGACGCCAACTGGCAGGAAATCAGTTCGGCTAACTTCACCACTGACGAATACGGCTCGTTCAGTGGTTCGTTCGTCATCCCCACCGACCGCTTGAACGGTGTGTTCCGCCTCAATGCCGAACATGGCAACCTCACCATTATCCGCGTGGAGGAATACAAGCGCCCGACCTTCGAGGTGAACTTTGAGCGTCCGAAAGAGCAATACAAACTCAACCAAGAGGTTACGGTACACGGTAGCGTGGATGCCTACGCCGGCTTCGGTTTGGACGATGTGGAATACACCTACCGCGTGGTACGCAAGACCTCGTTCCCGTGGCGTTGCTGGTGGTGGTGGTACCCGACTGTCGAGGACGAGCAGATCACCTACGGCAAGGCCCGCACCGACGAGAGCGGCAAGTTCGCCGTCACCTTCAACCTGAAGCCTTCGCTGAGCATCGCGCCCGAAAAACAGCCCATGTTCACCTACGAAATCGAGGTGACCGCCACAAGCAAGCAGGGCGAGACGCATAGCGACACTTACAGCATCCGAGCTGGCTACAACGAAATCGCCATCAGCACCGACTTGCCTTCGGAAATCGAGAAATCAGAAATCGGCAACTACAACATCAGCGTGAGCAACCTCAGCTGGCAACCCGCCAAGAGCCGTGTTTCGCGCAAGATTTATCGCATCGAAAACAACGAAAAAATCAACTATTTCGAGGCGATGCACTATAGCCTGAAATTTGACCGTCAAATCCTTAGCGATGAGGAAATCGAAAGATTGTTCCCACAATGGAGTTTCTATGACAGTCCGGTCGTTGAGCCTGTCGAAACGCCGGCCCTTCGACAAGCTCAGGGACCTCAAAAAACCTTGATTTTTGAAGATGAAATCATGGTGGACGACAAAACGAAGTTCTTGGAAGGTAAGACCTTGCAACCTGGAAAATACATCGTGGAACTCAAGAGCCTCGACGACCCGTTGGCGGTGACGACAAGAGATTTCACCATTTACGAAAAGGATTCCAAGCAGTTGCCTTTCACCGCAATGGAATGGAAACGGTTCGACAATTCAAGCGTCCGTTCTGGCGACGAACTCCGTTTCAGCCTCGGCTCTTCGGCCAAAGAGGTAAGGATGTGGGTGCAGTTGCTTCACGGCGACGAAATCCGTATGGAGAAATGGATTACCTTGGACAACGAGGTGCAGACTTTCACATATAAGGTGACCGAGCAAGACCGAGGCATAATGTGCCTGAAGACGGCTTTCATCAAAGAAAATTCGCTGCATGTAGGCATTGACCGTGTCACTGTTCTTTTCGACAACTACGACCTCAATGTGAAACTCGCCACGATGCGCGACAAGCTCAGTCCTGGCTCAGAAGAAACTTGGGAAGTAACCGTCCGCGACTACAAGGACAAACCTTTGGAAGCCGCATTGTTGGCTGGAATGTATGATGCATCGTTGGATGAATTTGCACGTAACCATTGGTGGTTCAACATGAAACCTTCAGGAGGAGACCTCGGCTTCCCTTTCAATACCGATGGACACCATTTTACTACTTCAGCAACCCATAATGGCTATTTCAACTTCGCCGAACTTTTCAACTTCAGCTTGCCTTCCGATGCACCGTTCTTCGATTTCGGGTATGGTTATGGCAGACGAATGTATAAAGGTCTCGGTGCAGGTCGCGTGATGTATGACATGGTGGAAGAAGTCGCTATGCCAATGGCCGCAACAACAGCGACCAATGATGCGATGCTTAGAGAAGTGATCGATGATGAAGGTGCTGAAGAAGAATTGGATTTCTCAAAATTGGAAAGTTCAGACATCGTAGATTATGAAGTTCCTAAAGTTGGAACATCCAAAAAAGACGAGTACGCTGAGCCCACGCTCCGCGAGAACTTCAACGAGACGGCCTTCTTCTTCCCACAGTTGCGCACCAACCAAGACGGCAGCGCAACCTTCAGTTTCACTATGCCCGACGCCCTCACGCGCTGGCGCCTGATGCTGTTGGCCTACTCGAAAGACCGCAAGACGGGCACCAACGAATACACCTTCACTTCCTCCAAGCCCGTGATGATTATGGCCGACATGCCGCGCTATATGTATGACAACGATGAACTTTGGTTCGTGGCCAACGTCATCAACACGGGCGACGAACCCGTTGCGCCCAAGGCGAAACTCGAAATCTTTGATGCAGGCACGATGCAGCCCGTCAACTTGCTCGTCAGTGATGCCGTGATTCCGATGGAGACCATCCAACCCGGTCGCAGCAAGGAAGTGCGCTGGAAAGTGGCCGGAAAGTACGACCTCAGCCTCTTGGCCTTCCGCTTCACGGCCTACGCGGGTGCGTTCAGCGATGCCGAGCAGCACCTCCTGCCCGTGCTGAGCAGCGAAATCTTCATGACGCAGACCCTGCCCATCACCGTGAAGGCCGAGACCGAACAAGTCTTTGATTTTGAGGCCATCGCCAACCCCGACAGCCACGAGCGCGACTACAGCCTGACGCTCAACTTCAGCACCAACCCCGTGTGGTACGCCGTGCAGGCCTTGCCTTATCTAGCCAACGTCAGCACCGACCGTGCCGAGACCGCCTTCTACGTGTTCTACGCCAACACGCTCTCGTCCTATATCGCCGATCACATCCCGAACCTGCTGGCTTACATCAAGAAATGGCAAATCGAGACGCCCGATGCCCTGCTCTCGCAACTCGAAAAGGACCAAGACCTGAAGGCCATCATGCTGCAAGAAACGCCGTGGGTGCTCGAAGCCAAGAGCGAGACCGAGCAACGCAGTCGCATCGCCAACCTGTTTGAAATCAACAACCTGCGCGGACAGCAGACCCGTGCCTTGCAGCTCATCGAGCAGAAGCAGAAATACAACGGCGGCTGGTCGTGGATGGACGGAATGCCCGAAAGTCCCTTCATTTCGACCTACATCCTCGCCGGCTTCGGCAAGTTGCAGAAAATGGGCGCGTGGAGTTCGCTGAGCCAAGCCGACCAAAACACGGCGCAACGCATCTGCGACAAGGCCGTGCGTTACCTCGAATACGAGGTGGCCGAGACCTACCGCGAGATGAAACGCCTCAGCAAGGGCAAGGACTGGCCCATCGGCAGCGGCACCTTGAACGAACTCTATGCCTTGAGCTTTTTCAAGGAACAGAACTCTGACAAGGACTTCGCCACGGCCAAGAAATACTACCTCAAGAGCCTTGACGAAACTTGGACCTCGTTCAACTTCAACATGCGCTCGAAGGGCGCCTTGGTGCTCCACCGCATGGGCAACGAGAAGACCGCCAAGCTGATGATCCAGAGTTTCAAGGAGACCGCTCAAAAGAACGAGCAAATCGGCATGTACTGGCCGAAGAAATACTTCTCGTTTGAGTCGCACATCGCCACCCACGCCAACATCATGGCCGCCTTCGCCGAAATCGACAAGGATGAGGAGATGATCGACTATCTGCGCGTGTGGCTGCTCACCCAGAAGCAGACCAACAGTTGGGAAAACTCTGCCTCCACCGCCGATGCCTGCTACGCCCTGCTGATGCGCGGCAGCGACTGGTTTGCCGAAGGCAAGGAAGTGACGCTGCGTTTCGGCAACACACCTATTAATACTGAAGGTGGCGTGGCCGGCACGGGTTTCATCCAACGCCGCTGGAATGCCGACGAAGTGACCTCGGAGATGCGCCAACTCACCGTCAACAACCCGACCAACCACTTGGTGTGGGGTGGCCTGTTCCGCCAGTATTTCGTCCCGATCGATGAAGTGAAGCAGAGTGAGGCGGGCTTCACCATCAAGCGCGAACTGTTTGTGGAGACGGTGGATGAAAAGGGCAGGAAATTAGTTCCCGTCACAAACCAAGCCTTAAAGGTGGGCGACAAGTTGACCGTGAAAATCACTTTCACCAACGAGCAGGACATGAGCTATGTCTTCGTGAAAGACCTCCGTGCCGCCGGTTTCGAGCCGATAGAGCAAATCTCGCATTACGAGTACAACGACCGCATGAGCTACTACCAGAGCAACACCGACACCGACATGGAGTTCTTCATCGAGCGCCTGCCTAAAGGCACGCACCAACTGGAGTACAGCATGTTCGTGACCAAGGAAGGCCACTTGAACAACGGCTATGCCTTGATCCAGTGCCAGTATGCGCCCGAGTTCAGTGCGTATTCGGATGGAATGCGGGTGAAAGTTGGTAATTGAGAAAAAATTCTTAGTTATGGGGTTATATACGGTAAAAATATGCCTATAAAGCCCCATAACTCATTTTTTTTGGCGTTATGGGGATTTATACGGTAAAAATATCTATTTTATGCATCCATAATCGTCAAATTTGTGCGCCATGTTGATTGGAAGAAAAAAAGAACAGGCCGTTCTGCATAACCTGTTGGAAAAAGAGGAGTCCCAATTCTGCGTGGTCTATGGTCGGCGGCGTGTGGGCAAGACTTACCTCGTCCGCGAGACGTTCAACTATCAGTTTGCCTTCCAGCACACTGGATTTGCCAAGTCGCCGCTGTCGAAGCAGTTGGCGGGCTTCCGTGACTCGCTGCAACGCGCCTGCGGCCAGCGTTTCCGCATTCCGCGCTCTTGGATGGAAGCCTTCGGGATGCTTGAGGAAGTGCTTGCGATGAGAACCGAACGGAAAAAAGTGGTCTTCCTCGACGAATTGTCGTGGATGGACACGCCACGGTCCAATTTCGTCAGCGCGTTGGAGCACTTTTGGAACAGTTGGGTCACCGCCCGCCGCGAGAAGGACATCGTGCTCGTCGTGTGCGGCAGCAGTTCATGGATTACGAAGAAAATCTTCCGCAATCGCGGCGGACTGCACAACCGCCTGACGGAACGCATTCATCTGGCTCCGTTCTGCCTCTCCGAATGCGAGCGTTATGCGTCGGTGGCAGGCCTCAACATGTCGCGACAGGAGATTACCGAGGCTTATATGGTGCTTGGCGGCGTGCCGTATTACTGGAGCTTGCTCCAGCGCGAATACAGCCTTGCGCAAAACATCGGCAGGTTGTGTTTTGGCAGCGAAGGCAAGCTGAAAAATGAGTTCGACGACTTGTATGCCTCGCTTTTCGAGCACTCCGAACCTTATCTTTCGATTGTGGAAGCCCTTGGGCAAAAGAAAGTCGGGATGACGCGCATGGAACTCGAAAACGCCCTTGGCGAAAAAAGCAGCGGCACCTTGACCAAACGCCTCGACGACTTGGAACTGAGTGGTTTCGTGCGCAGCTATGCCTGCCTCGGCAAACGCGAGCGCAGCACTTTGTTCCAATTGATTGACCCTTTCACCCTGTTCTATTTCAGCTTTATGAAAGGCAACCACACCGCCGACGAACATTTCTGGAATGCCAAATTGGAGTCACCCACTCACAATGCGTGGGCTGGACTGGCATTCGAGCGGGTGTGCCTTTGGCATGTGCCGCAAATCAAGCAGGCCTTGGGCATTGCGGGTGTGGCGAGCCAAGTGTATTCGTGGACTTACCAACCTAAAAACAAAGAAGAGGTAGGCGTGCAAATCAATTTGCTGATTGACCGCAACGACAAGGTCATCAACCTTTGCGAGATGAAATACGCTGACACTGATTATCTTATGACCTCGAATGAGGAGACCAAGATACGCCAAAGAAGAAACACTTTCGCAATGGTCACAAAAACGCGCAAGGCTGTCCACATCACCTTGGTGACCACCTATGGACTGAGGCGCACCGCCCACGCAGGCATCGTCCAGCAGGTGCTGACTTTGGATGACTTGTTCAAGGAATGAAAAAAACGACTTACGGGGCTTTATAAAGTCAAAAACGCCTTATATTTCCCCGTAAGTCGATTTTTTTGAGGCGTTATGGGGATTTATACACTATTTTCCTTGATTTTCGCTGTTTTCCGCAACTATCTTACCATGATTTTCCGCGTCGCGTCGCCTACGATGATGAAATACATTCCCGATGGCCATGCCGAAATAACAGTTTAGCAACTTTCAGATTCATTGCAACCTTCAGTAAAGCCGCCATCATTGAGAATAACGTTTTTTGTTTTCAAATATCTGATTATTAACAATTTAATTTCATTTTGTTTCACTATGGATTTTGCAGATTACACGGATTTTTCCAAAACAATTTGTGGGTCGCAGGCTCCCGATGGATACGGATAGGCTATCGCTGTCGGGAATCCGTACAAATTGGACGCTTGCGTCCTTAAAATTTCTCATCGTGCATCCGTCAAATCCGTGAAATTTGTAGTTTCTCATAAATACATGGTTATGAATGTTTTGTGATTAAATATCTTTGATGATTTCCTCAAAACTTCGCTCATCCTCCAATCCGTTCATTTTTTCCTGCTTGATGCGCGACTTGCGGCGGGCGTAGCTGTTGGTTTGCAGGTTCATCAGGATGGAGATGACTTGGTTGCTGAAGCCTTGCTTGGTGAGGCAGCAGATTTGCAGGTCGCTTTTGGTCAGCGCGGGATATTTCTCTGTCAGCCGTTGGGTGAAGTCGCCGTAAACTTTGTCGATGAGCGTCACGAAGTCGTCCCACTCGCTTTCCTTCAGGTCGAAGTCGAGGGTGGAGGCGGTGATTTGCTCGGTGAGGGCGAGGGCGGTCACATAGACCTTGTTCTTCTTCAAGGCCAATTCCATCTGGTTCTTCATTTCCTCGGCTTTCAGCTTGGCACTCAGCGTTTTCTGTCGCAAGAGCAGCAGGACGACCGCCAAAACGACTATCAAAACGCCAAGGATGAGGTAAAGATAAAGGCTACGCAGTTTTTGCTCCGATTGCAGTTGGTTTTTCTGCATTTGGAGGTCGTATTCCCCTTTGATGCGCTGCACTTCCTCGCTGCGGTGCTCGCGGTCGGCCAGCATCATGTTCTCGTTGAAAAGTTCGTGATATTCAAGGGCTTGCTGGTATTCGCCTTTGAACTGGTGGAGGTAATACAGGCTTTGGTAGGCCGACATGCGCGTGCCCGCCTTGTGGCTTTTGGTGGCCTCGATGAGGTGGGGCAGGGCGAGGCTGTCTTGCTCCAAGTAATAGTAGGCCACGCCCAAGGTCAAGTGGCAGATGTCGGGTGAGGCACCGCCCGCCAATGCTCGACTGACGCGCTCGATGATGCCCTCGTAGTCTTCCGTGACCATCAGCACATCACGGCTCGACTCCAAGAGGAGGTCGCTTTCCATAGCCTTGGCGTTCAGGGTTTTGGCGAGGCTTAAGGCTTCGTTGTAGAAAGCGTTGGCGTTGTCAATGTCACTCATCGAAGCCGCTGTGCGACCGCAATTGCGCAAGGCAATCATTAATAAGGTGTCGTTGTCAAGCGAGCGGAACATCTCGACGGCATCCTCGTGGAGCGGCAGGGCCTCCTCGAAGAGGCCGTGCTTCCAGTACACCGCGCCGAGTTCGTCCTCGATGCAGCCTTTCAGCCGCTGCACCTCGGGTTTGTCCGTGTCGCAGCGTTCGATGGCGAGCAGGGCCTGACTGAAGCTCTCAGCCGCCGCCTCCGACTGCTTGTCGGCGCGCTGCTCAAGCCCCGTCTGCAACAGGCTTTCGGCTTCGCGGAAACGTTTTTCCTGTCGTTGGCAGGCTATGAGGGTCGCCATTACGAGGAGTATTGTTAATATGAAATGGTGGGTTTTCATCGCACCACGAATTTTACAGTCTGTTCGCCCACGCTGATGAAATACATTCCCACGGGTAAGGCCGAAATGTCAATTTGCTGGTTTTCAGCGTTTATGCATCCCGAAAGGAGGGTTTGTCCCATCAGGTTGGTGATGCGGTATTCCTCGTAGGGACGCATCGCGTGCGTCCGAACAAAAAGAACGCCCTCGGCGGGATTGGGATACACCGTTAAGGTCCCTGAGCCTGTTGAAGGACCGTTTTCATCCACATCGTGTATTTCGTTGTAGATGGCGTCGCAGTCCTCGTCGCCGTTATGATAGAGCAGCGCGTCTTCCACCCAATAGCAGCGCAGGCCGTCCACCGTGAACTTGGCGTTTCTGTTCATTAGGCGTTCGGGGAAGAAGCTGGTCATGTGGCCATAGCCTACCACGATGTCGCCGCTGAAAATATTGCCGACATCGCTGATGTGCAGCATTTTGCGAGTTTCTCCTTCATATTCGAACACGCCCACACTGTCCACATGCACCCAGATGCTTTCGGTTCCCACCTTGATTTCCCATTCGTCGCCCGTTTCGGCGGCATAGTCGTAAAGCGTGGTGAACTCCTCCAAATCCTTGTTCCACCAATACACTTTGCCGTTTTCCTCATAAATATATTCGTGTGTCACTTCGGTGATCAAATCCTTGTCGTACTGCGTGTTGCTTCGGATGATGATTTTCGGGCGTTGGCTGCCGATGGTTGTGTCGGCCACATATTCAAGATGCTGGTAGGTGATACTGCCATTGTCGTTGAGGATTTCGTAGTACCATTCGGATTCATCAAGGATTGATGAGACGGTCATAGAGAATTCCAGTTGGGTGGCTTTGTTAACAAAGACAACAATTTCTTGTTGTTGCCAATACAATTCTGGCTCAAAAAACAACTTTTGTTTCTTGAATGTGTCCCATGTCCAAGAGTCACCACTTTTCTTATAGAAAGAGATAGTGTAAGTCATGTTTGCCCATGAAAATTCATGCATTGCTCTGTTGGTTATTTCCCAGTTACCAAGTTCATCCGACCATACGCCGTCCTGTTGCTCAGAGATAGCACCACTTTCATCGTAGATAATGTTGTGTATTTTAGTATTAACCCATATGCTATCGACAAGAGTCTGGCTGATTTCAGAGGATAGTTTTCCGTTTTCTGTATAAGAATAGGTTTGCTTTGTGACTTCGCCATTTTGATAGGGATTATCTATTTTTTCGACCACGACTTCTTGCAACAAATGATGGTCGTCATATTGGTAGGTGCAAACTGACCAAATATGATAATAGCCATAGTATTTGGCGTAATAGGTCTCAATCATAGTCTTTCCATCATTTTCATATTCGTATAGCCAGTAATGTCGTTCACCGATTCCAGTGCTATCTTCTTTCTGAATAAGATTCTCTTCATCGTCATAGGTGTAATAGGTGAAGTTATAATCTCTGTTGTCATAGGTGTATTCTATCAGTTGAGTATATTCCGTTTGGAGCAATCCATTGTTGTAAGTAAAGTCTTTTGTCCCATGGTAGTGTCCTTCATATATATCATAAGTTGCATCAATGTTGAGTAGATAATTGTTAGAATAAGTGTATCGAGAATTGTAGTTAAGCGAAGGAAATCCAAAAGTGGAAAGAGTTCCATCTGGATTATAATGAAAATCTGCGGTTTGTTGGTCTGTAATTACGCCTGATGAATTGATGTATCTGCCTATTACATGGTTGGGCAGAGCAAAGAAACCTGACGGTGTTTGCGACGAAACAGCACCTACTGAAATTGTCATAATGATGATAATTGCAAATAACTTTTTCATTTTTCTGAGATTTTGGTTATTTATACATTTTTTATTGTTCATTGTTTTGCATTGGGCATTCCTTTCGGGTTTGCAATGCAAAGATAGAACAATCCCCAAAACAAAAAACACCTTGTCAAGACCCTAAGAGGACTTGTCTATCATGTCGGAGGATGGGGATTTTATAATAGATTGGTTTTCAGAATATTGGAAATCTGTCAATCTATGGGTTGTCTATCATGTTGTCTATGGGAAAATGGTTTGTACGCTGTTTCTACAGTTGGTTTTTCAGCCAAAAGCCGAAGAATCGGTCATCAATACGGTAGGTACCTTTCTCCGTTGTAATCAAATCCTTATCCAACAACTGACGCAGGGCAGACTGTACCGAACTGGCCGATGCTAATCCATGTTTTTTGATAAATGCAACGGATTGCGTTTGCATAGCCTTGCCTTCGATGGCAATGGCTTTCAGGACCTGTCGCTGCCTTTCGCTTAAACCATAGTACATGGATTCGAAGACGTTTTCATTGTCGGCGACCCGTTTTACCAAAGCTTCATTGACTATGGAGGGAGTGCATTCTTTTTCGGTCATGTAAAATGCCAGAAACAATACAGCCTGCATATACCAAGTGTGGCCTTCCAAGGTATCATACAGATTGTCAATATATTCTGGAGCACACACTTTTCCAAAAATGGCGAACATTCGCACGGCAAACTCGACATATTTTTCCTTTGCGATAGGGGCGAGGCTCATCATGTTCGAACTGTTGTAGAAAGGCTTGGATGCCGAAGCAAACATGTTTTGGATGATATGTCGCTGACTGCCCGCAAAGATGAAAGTGGCATTGTTGCAATGCTGGATATAAGTGCGCAGCAGGGCCTCCACGTTCTTTTCCGGGTATTTTTCAATCTGCTGGAACTCGTCGATGGCCACCACGCAAGGCCGTTTGGCTTCCTCCAAATATTGGAAAATCTCTTCCAACGACTTTTGTGAATCCTTGATGTCGCCGAGGCCGAAAGAACCGTTCATCATCCCAGCCTCGTCAAAACCGATAGTGAATTGGATGGATTTCACCACTTTGACAAACATTTCCATCAATTGTTTGTCCTTGGTTTTCAAACTTCTGCAAATGCGGTTGCCCAACAGAAACACGAAATCGTTGAGGTTCATGGTGGAGTAGATGTCGAGGAAAAACGTGTGGTAATCGTTTTTGATGACTTCTTGGTTGAAGCAATGCTCGATGAGGCCTGTCTTGCCCATACGTCGCGGCGAGATAAGCACCGTGTGGCTGTGTCCCTGTATGTTTTGAACCAACTGTTGTGTTTCGTTTTCGCGGTCGCAAAAGTATTCGGGCGAAACATAACCCGATGTGATGAAAGGATTGTAAATCATGGTGTTCAAATTTTCGGCAAAGATAATCATTTTATTGTTATCATGCAAAAAAAATGATAAAAATTTCATCATAAAAATAAAATGATACGAATACGCAGAAAAAAATCTCCCAAAAATAATTTTTGAGAGATTTTAAGATTGATTTTTGAAAGATTTCTTGCCGTTAGGCAATCCCATTATCTCTTCGGCTTCAATTCGTCGAAAATCATCGTACGAAGGTTATCTATCGGGACGCGCACTTGGTTCATCGTGTCGCGGTCGCGGACGGTGACGGTGTTATCGACCAAGGTGTCATTGTCCACGGTGACGCACATCGGTGTGCCGATGGCATCTTGTCTACGATAGCGCTTGCCGATGGAGTCTTTCTCCTCGTACTGGCACATGAAGTCGGACTTCAGCGAGTCGATGATTTCGCGGGCCTTCTCCGGCAGACCGTCTTTCTTGACCAAGGGCAGCACGGCGACTTTGTAAGGTGCCAAAATGGCCGGCAGCTTCAGCACCACGCGCTCCGAGCCGTCTTCTAATTTCTCCTCGGTGTAGGCGTTGCTGAGCATAGCGAGGAACATGCGGTCGAGGCCAATGGAGGTCTCGATGACGTAAGGCGTGTAGCTCTCGTTGGTGTCGGGGTCGAAGTATTGGAGCTTCTTGCCTGAGTATTTGGCGTGGGCCGAGAGGTCGAAGTCGGTGCGGCTGTGGATGCCTTCGAGTTCCTTGAAGCCAAAGGGGAAGTCGAACTCGATGTCTGTGGCGGCGTTGGCGTAGTGGGCTAGTTTCTCGTGGTCGTGGAAGCGGTATTTCTCGGCGGGCAGCCCTAACGAGAGGTGCCACGCGAGGCGTTCCTCTTTCCAGTGCTTGAACCAGTCGAGTTCGGTGCCAGGACGTACGAAGAACTGCATCTCCATCTGCTCGAACTCGCGCATACGGAAGATGAACTGACGGGCCACGATTTCATTACGGAAGGCCTTGCCGGTTTGGGCGATGCCAAACGGAATCTTCATGCGGCCGGTCTTCTGCACGTTGAGGTAGTTGACGAAGATGCCTTGTGCCGTCTCGGGACGTAGGTAAATCGTGTCGGAGCCGTCGGCCACGCTACCCATCTTGGTGGCGAACATCAGGTTGAACTGGCGCACGTCGGTCCAGTTGCGGGTGCCGCTGATGGGGCAAACGATTTCAAGGTCGAGGATGAGCTGCTTGATGGCGGCGAGGTCGTTGGCCTCCATGGCGCCATAGAGGCGGTGACTGATTTCCTCAATCTTGGCCTTGTGCTCGAGCACGCGCGGGTTGGTGGTCACAAACTGCTCCTCGTTGAAGGCGTCGCCGAAGCGTTTGCGGGCTTTTTCCACCTCTTTATTGATTTTCTCCTCAATCTTGGCCATATAGTCTTCGACCAAGACATCGGCGCGATAGCGTTTCTTCGAGTCGCGGTTGTCGATGAGCGGGTCGTTGAAGGCGTCGAGGTGGCCCGAGGCTTTCCATGTGGTGGGGTGCATGAAGATGGCGGCGTCGATGCCGACGATGTTCTCGTGCATCTGCACCATGGCCTTCCACCAGTATTCGCGGATGTTTTTCTTCAGTTCCACGCCGTTCTGGCCGTAGTCGTAAACGGCTGAAAGTCCGTCATAAATCTCGCTCGAAGGGAAAATGAAACCGTATTCCTTCGCATGAGCGGTTATTTTCTTGAAAAAATCTTCTTGGTTCATTATTTAACTATTTAAGATTCAATGATTTCATTATATAACTACGAATTGCACGAATATTGCGAATTTTCTACGAATATATTTTGCAACTTTGTTGCGAATGAATACGAATGAGGCGACTGACAATATTCGTACAAATCCTCAGCCTTGGCTGCAAAATTCTTACGCAACCATTCGTTACATTCGTATAATTCGTAGTTCCTTTTCATATTTATATAATCAGCATCGCATCGCCATAAGTGAAGAAGCGGTATTTTTCGGCGACGGCTTCCTTGTAGGCCTTCATCAACATGTCGTAGCCGGCAAAGGCTGCCACCTCCATCATCATGGGCGACTTGGGCAGGTGGAAGTTGGTGATCATGCAGTTGGCGACCGAGAAGTTATAAGGCGGGAAGATGAATTTGTTGGTCCAGCCTTTGTATGGCTTGATTTTTCCTCCAATGGTCATGGCGGTTTCCAAGGCTTTCAGCGAGGTGGTGCCCACGGCAAACACGTTGTTGTGTCGGGCGTTGGCCTCGTTGACTAAGTTGGCGCATTCCTCGTCGATGCACATCTCTTCCGAATCGGGCTTGTGCTTGGTGAGGTCTTCCACTTCGATGTCGCGGAAGTTGCCCATGCCAGGATGCAGGGTCAGCTCTGCGAAAGTGCCTCCAAGCAGTTCGATGCGTTTCATCAGGATTTTGCTGAAGTGCATTCCGGCGGTTGGAGCGGAAACGGCGCCTTCCACCTTGGCGTAGATGGTCTGGAAGTTTTCGGCGTCTTCTGGCTCCTCGTCGCGGTTCAGCTCTTTCGGAATCGGGGTGTGCCCCAATGAAGCCAAAGTTTTCTTGAATTCGTCGTAGGTGCCGTCGTAAAGGAAACGCAACGTGCGCCCGCGCGAAGTTGTGTTGTCGATGACCTCCGAAACCAGTTCGTCGCCTTCGCCGAAATAGAGCTTGTTGCCGATGCGGATCTTACGCGCCGGGTCGACGAGTACGTCCCAAAGGCGGCTCTCAGGGTCAAGTTCGCGAAGCAGAAGCACTTCGATTTTGGCGCCGGTTTTCTCTTTCTCGCCATAAAGCTTGGCAGGAAAGACTTTGGTGTTGTTGATGACGAACACGTCGCCGTCTTTCACGTAGTCCACCAAATCCTTGAAGATGCGGTGCTCGATCTTGCCGGTCCGACGGTCGACGACCATTAGGCGGGCTTCGTCGCGGTTTTGCGTTGGCTGCAGGGCGATCAGCTCGCTCGGCAGGTTGAATTTGAACTGTGAGAGTTTCATTTATATAAAGTTTGATATTAATTATCTGGGAAATCGTAATTGAAACTAACTTTTGACAAATCTGGTAATGAGAAAAAAACGCTATTTGTTTTCATATATTGCAGATTGCCATGTTTGTCGTTAAGAATGAAACTGATTTCTATTCTATCATAGCTCTCAAGGTTAGAAATTCCTTTGATGGTTTCTTTGGCGATTTCAAGACCTGTTGATTTAATTCTTTCTAAGTCATCCAATTCAGAAAACGATTGGGGGTTGAGTATTGCGGTTTTTAACCAACATTTGCCATTTTCAAAACAATTCTTTTCTTCATTGTATTTTGCATTGCCAACCGCGCCTATTTTTACTTCTTCACCACCGAATTTTTCTTTTACACGATATTCCAGCTCCTCTTTGCTGACATACTCGGCTTCGATAATATAGGTTTTTTCTAATTGATTGATTTTACCCATAGTTTCCATCATTTCCTGATAATTGAAATTTGTCCTACATGCGGACAATAAAAGCACTTGAAACAGGAATAGAAGGATTCTTAATCTATTGCTCATGATGAATGGGTTTATAAAAACAACTACAAAGATACGACAAAATTTGAATTTTGTCAAGTAAAATTTTGTAATCGACTGATTTTCAGCCTTGTTTTTGTTCCTTTTCCAGTTGTTCCTTCTTCCATTCCTTAAACGCTTCGCCCGTCTCAACGATATGCTGCCGCAGCTTTTCCAGCGGCCAAGCGTCTTCCACCTTGAAGTCGCCGATGCGGGTGCGGCGCAATGAGGTCAGGCAGGCGCCGTTGCCCAAGGCCTTGCCGAAGTCGTTGGCGAGGCTGCGGATGTAGGTGCCTTTGCTGCATGTCACCTCGAAATCCAATTCTGGAAAGCGGTCGAGGCTGAGTTTGAAGTCGTCGATGCGGACATCACGGGCCTTCAACTCGATTTCCTCGTCGGAGCGGGCATAGTCGAAGGCGCGTTTCCCCTTGATTTTGATGGCGGAATACTTGGGCGGGTATTGCTTCAAGTCGCCGATGAACTGCTGCCGTGCGGCTTCGATTTGCTCAGGCGTGATGCCGTCGGTGGGGAAGAAGGCATTGGGTTCGCTCTCCAAGTCGAAGGTCGGGGTGGTCTGGCCTAATAGAATCGTGCCCGTGTAGGTCTTCACTTGCGCCTGGTAGGTGTCGATTTGCTTGGTCATCTTGCCCGTGCAAAGAATCAATAGCCCTGTCGCCAACGGATCCAAAGTGCCTGCATGACCCACCTTCAGTTTGCGGATGCCGTAGCATCGGTTGAGCAGGCTACGAATGAAGTTGACCGTGTCGAACGACGTCCAGTCTATGGGTTTGTCGATGAGGATGACCTCGCCTTCTTCGAAATTGAACATTTTGTTTTTTGGGGAAACAAATCTTATACAAATCCAAAACAAATCTTTCTTCGATTATACCTTCGGCTTGCCCTAATCGGGCGTGCCGATGCCGCTTCTTCGAAGCTCCAAACTGTTACTTAAGGATATAAGGCAAAACGATGGCAAGCAAGCCGACGATGGCGCAATACACAGCGAACCACACCAATTTGCCTTTCTTCACGATGTTGATCATCCACTTGCAGGCGAAGCAACCCGAGATGAAGGCTGCGAGGAAGCCCACGATGGCCGCCACAGGCGAAATGCCATTCATGGCTTGGCTGAAGCCGACTTCGAAGATGTCCTTGATGTCGAGCAAAGCCTCGCCGAGGATGGGCGGAATGACCATCAGGAAGGAGAACTGGGCTAATTTTTCCTTTTTGTCGCCGAGGAGCAAGCCCGTCGCGATGGTTGAACCGGAACGCGACAAGCCCGGCATCACGGCGCAAGCCTGGGCGATTCCGATGATGAAAGCGTGCAGAGGACTGATGTTCTCCTTTTGGCGCGGTTTGGCGAAATACGAGAATGCCAGCAGCGATGCCGTCACCAAGAGCATGATGCCCACAATGAGCAGCCCCGAGCCGAAAACCGCCTCCACCTTGTCCTTGAAGAAGAACCCCACGATGGCTACGGGAATCATGGAAACCAGGATGTTGATGGCGTATTTCGTGCCGCCGTTGAGGTCTTGGTAACTGCGCCACGACTGCTTGGCAAACAAATCCTTGAAGATCCAGACGATTTCCTTCCAGAGAATGACCAATGTGCTGAGCACGGTGGCCACATGAAGCAACACCGTGAAAGTGAGGTTTGAAGCGCCGTCGTCGAGTCCGAAAAGGGCCTGACCGATGGCTAAGTGTCCGCTGCTGCTGACGGGCAAATACTCCGTCAAGCCTTGGATAATACCTAGTAAAAGTGCTTGTAACCAGTTCATTGTCTCTTCCTCCAGAATATCGCGACTATTTCAACGACGAAGCCAGCCAAGACCAGAATCGGGGCAAGAGTAAGTCGCTGGAAATTGAACATTTTCTCGTTGAACACATCCGGGTCGGTCGAGCCGCCGCCAATCATCAGGACGAAGCCCAAGGCTATGAGGGCGATGCCGATGAGCAGGATGATGTAGTTTTGTTTGCCGAAAGGCATGACTTTTTGGTCTTCATTTTTTTCGACCGTTTCTTTCTTTGTTGTTTCTTTTGCCATATTGGTGATTTGTTGTTTCAGGTTTCAGATTTGCATCCTCACGCATAGAGCCGGTCCACGTCGGCATGGAGGTATTTCCGCAAGGCGATTCGAGTGGAGAGGCCACCGATGAGTATGCCTAAGACGATGATGCCTGCGAAGATGACAACGACAGTTTCAAAGTCTTGGACGAAAGATAGTTCAGGTACTCGTTGCGTGAGGGCGTAGAGCATGCCGGCGAGGAACAAGTCGGCCAGCAAAGCCCCAAAAAAGCCTTGCGAAATGCCACTTCTGATGAATGGCCGACGGATGAACGCAGGCGTGGCACCCACCAACTGCATACTGCGCACGAGGAAACGCTTTGAGTAAATGGAAAGCCGTATAGTATTGCGTATCAATGTAATAGCAATGATAAGCAGAATCAAGCTTGCCGCCATCAGAGCGATACCGATGCGGTTGACGTTTTGGTTGATCAGGTCGACGAGCGACTTTTGGTAATAGATTTCCTTGATGTCCTTGTTTCCAAGCAGTTGCTTCTCGATAACGCTCAGGCTGTCGGGGTTGGTATAATCCGCGTTGAATCGCACATCGATGGAAGGCAGCAGTGGGTTTTCCTCGTTGCCGAGCCATTGCAGGAAGTCCTCGCCGAGGTCGTCGCTGAGGCGGCGTATGGCCTCCTCCTTGGTGATGTATTCGGTGGATTTCACGGCAGGCATGGCATTGAGTTCCTTTTGCAGCTTGAGGATGTTGGCTTCCTTCACGTTGCTGTTCATCACAATCTCGAAGCCGATGTTCTCCCTGATGTGATTCGAGAGACTCCGCGTGTGCATCATAAGCAAGGCGAACACGCCTAACAGGAAGAGTACCAGCGTGATACTCATCAGCGACATGAAATAGGACCCTGCCATGCGGCGTCTGTTTGAACTCTTTTCGGACATCTTCACAGTTTAAAAACTGCAAAGATAGGGGTTTTATTTCTTTCTTGCTTTGAATTTGGCGGTTTTTATGTATTTTTGTGCTTCCAATAACACCTAACATTATTATGCAAGTACTGAAATCCAACATACGCACCGACTCTGAGGAGTTCAACCAAAACGAGAAGAACATGCTCGCGCTGATGGCGCAATACCGCGAGGCGATGGCGGCCTCGATGCAAGGCGGCGGCGAAAGCGCCGTGGCCAAGCACAAGAAACGCAACAAGTTGTTGGCCCGCGAGCGCATCGACCTGCTCATTGACCCGAACACGCCCTTCTTGGAGCTCTCGCCGATGGCAGCCTACGGTACCTACAACGACGACTTCCCCTCGGCGGGCATCGTCACGGGCATCGGCGTGATTCAAGGCCGTGAGGCCGTCATCGTGGCCAACGACGCCACCGTGAAGGGCGGCACCTATATGCAGTACACGGTGAAGAAACACCTTCGCGCACAGGAGATTGCGATGGAAAACCACCTGCCGTGCGTCTATATGGTCGATAGCGGCGGCGCTTTCCTTCCTGAGCAGGACACCGTCTTCCCCGACCGCGACCACTTCGGCCGTTTCTTCTACAACCAGGCGCGCATGTCAGCAATGGGCATCCCGCAAATCGCCATCGTGATGGGTATGTGTACGGCGGGCGGCGCCTACGTGCCGGCCATGAGCGACGAGACCATCATCGTGCGCAACCAAGGCACGATTTACCTCGGTGGTCCGCCATTGGTGAAGGCCGCCACGGGTGAGGTCGTCACGGCGGAGGAATTGGGTGGCGGCGAGATGCACACCTCGATTTCGGGCGTCGCCGACCACTTGGCCGAGAACGACCAACACGCGCTGCAAATCTGCCGCAACATCTTCAAGACCTTGGAGAAAAGCCATCGCCAAAAACTTGACATACTGCCCGTTGAGGCGCCTTTATACGACCCTCACGACCTCTACGGCCTCGCCCCCATCGACTTCCACAAACTCGTGGACCCGAGGGAAATCATCGCCCGCATCGTCGATGGCAGCCGTTTCCAGGAGTTCAAGTCACGCTATGCCACCACCCTCGTTTGTGGCTTCGCCCACCTGATGGGCTTCCCCGTGGGCATCCTCGCCAACTTTGGTGTATTGTTCTCAGAATCAGCACTTAAGGCCACACATTTCATCGAGCTTTGCTGCCAGCGAAACATCCCGTTGGTGTTTTTGCAGAACATCACGGGCTTCATGGTCGGCAAGCAGTACGAGCAAGGCGGCATCGCCAAAGACGGCGCGAAAATGGTTCATGCGGTCTCGAATGCCAACGTGCCGAAGTTCACGGTCATCTTCGGCGGGTCGTTTGGTGCGGGCAACTACGGCATGGCGGGTCGCGCCTACAGCCCGAGGCTGTTGTTCATGTGGCCCAACGCCAAGATTTCCGTCATGGGCGGCGAGCAGGCGGCCAGCGTTTTGGCCACTGTCAAAGAAGACCAATACAAATACAAAGGCTTGGAGGTGCCGACCGACGAAATCGCGCAGTTGAAGAAGGAAATCTTAGCTAAGTACGATTACGAAGGCTCTGCCTTCTACAGCACGGCGCGCCTTTGGGACGACGGCATCATCGACCCCATCGACACGCGCAAGATCCTCGCTCTCGGCATCGCGGCCTCGCTGAACCAGCCGTTCCCGCCGCAGCAGTTTGGGGTGTTTAGGATGTGATTGATGGTTAAACTGAAAACTATGGGAACAAATTTCTTTACAAACGAAAGTCAAAACACGCTTCTTGAAAAGATAGAAGGCGTTTTCAAATACAAGAAAGTGCATTTCTTTGATGCGCTTGTCGGATACTTTCGTGCTTCTGGCTATTTCAGAATCAGGAAATTCATTCAGCAAACCCCGAAAATCCGGTTTTTAGTAGGCATTGATATTGACAAATTAACTTATCAGGCCAATCAGCAGGGGCTTTTGTTCAATCCCAACGCTGAACAATCACAGGAGGAGTTCTTCAAGGAAATCAAGAAAAACATCCAAGAAGCGAAATATGACAAGGAAGTGGAAGAAGGCATGTATCAATTCATTGAAGACATTATGACTCGTCGGATTGAAATGCGCATCCACCCCAAGCAGAATATTCACGCCAAAATTTACATTTTCAGGGAAGAATTCTATCATCCGCATGGTTATGGCTCTGTCATTACAGGTTCAAGCAACTTAACCGAAGCTGGGTTAGAAAAGAATTTCGAATTCAATGTGGAGTTGCGTTATGATGATGATATTCAGTTTGCCACAGAAACTTTTGAAAGGCTTTGGGATGAGGCAGTGGAAATTGATTTGACACATGTTGAGAAGATAAAGCAGGAGTCCTATTTGAATCCTGATTTCACTCCTTACCAGATTTATTTGAAGTTTTTGCTGGAGTATTTTGGCAAGAGCATTGATTTTGACCCCAATTCGGTCTCGGATTTGCCCAAGGGCTACAAAAAGTTGTCCTATCAGGTGGATGCTGTCAACGATGGTTATGCCAAAATGATGAAACACAATGGTTTCTTCCTCTCTGATGTGGTCGGTTTGGGAAAAACAGTAGTAGCGGCATTGATTGCAAAGAAGTTCTTCTTTTCCAATGGTTTCCCGACCTATCGTTCTCATACATTGGTGATTGTCCCGCCAGCCTTGGAAGAGAATTGGGAAGAAACCTTGTCCACTTTTAAGATTGACAACTTTAAAATTGTCACCAATGGTAGCTTACATAAAATTAAGGATGCAGGCCTTTATGATTTGGTGATTGTGGATGAGGCACATAAGTTCAGGTCAGACACGGCAAGCATGTATAATGAACTCCAGAAAATCTGTAAGACGAAGACACGAAGACAATATCCCGATGGAAGATACTACGACAAGAAAGTGATGCTTGTTTCGGCAACACCTTTGAACAACCGCCCTGAAGACATTGCCAATCTGGTCTATCTGTTCCAGGATTCAAAGGACAGCACCTTGGAAGAAAATAACTTGCAGCGTTTCTTCCGTGAGCAGATTGAGAAATACAGAAAACTGAAAAAGGAGCAAGATATGGATCTGATTTCTAAGGAAATCAAGGCCATATATGAAAAAATCCGCGTGAAAGTGGTCGAGCCGCTGACCGTGCGCCGTACCCGTACAGACTTGATGGAAAATGAAGCCTACAGGAAGGATTTGCTTGAACAAGGTGTCGTTTTTCCAGACGTTCAATCGCCAGAAAAAATCTATTATCAACTCGATGCGACTTTAGAGCAACTGTATGACAAAACGCTGGTTTACTTGAAAGGAAAAGAAACAGGGCTGAACTATTTCCGGTACCAAGCCATCAAATATCTCAATCCTGATAAGAAGAAAAAATACAAGAATGCGGACAGGATTTCAGACGAATTGGCTGGAATCATGAAAACTTTGTTGGTCAAACGCATTGATAGCAGTTTCTTCGCCTTCAAGCAGTCGCTCAACAGGTATTATCAGGCCAACAAAGTGATGTTGGACATGTTTGAAAAAGGAACTATTTATATTGCTCCAAACCTGAAAGTCAACGAATTGCTCAGCAATGGCAAAGAAGAAGAGCTGATCAAACTGATCAACGAAGCCATCTATGCAGACCCGACCATTGAGATTTGCAGCCCTAATGACTTTTTGCCGGGTTTCAAAGAAGGACTGGAGATGGATGATGCGATGTTGAAAGAACTTGTTGAGTCTTGGAGCAAAATCGACTATGACCCCAAATTGGATATTTTCTTAGATTATCTGAAAAACAGACTGTTTGACAAGGATATCAACAATGAGGGTAAACTTTTGGTTTTTTCCGAAAGCAAAGAAACGACAAAATATCTTTCGGATGCTTTGAAGAAAGAAGGCTACACTCGTTTGCTGACCGTTCAAAGTGCCAATCGCAATGAAATGATGCCAGTGTTGCGGGAGAATTTTGACGCCAACTATGAGGGAGAAAGGAAAAACGATTTCGACATCATCATTTCTACAGAAGTGCTTGCCGAAGGTGTCAATCTTCATAGGTCAAATATCATTGTCAACTATGACACACCTTGGAACTCGACAAGACTGATGCAGCGCATTGGGCGTGTCAATCGTATCGGCAGCACGGCCAAGAAGATTTATATCTTCAACTTTTTCCCAACCGCCAAAGTCAACAACGACATTGAGTTAGAGAAAAAAGCAAAAATGAAACTTTTTGCCTTCCATGCGGCTTTAGGCGAGGACAGCCAGATTTATTCCACAGATGAAACCCCAGAGACCTTTGGCCTTTTCGACAAGGATGTTGACGAGGAACGCGACGAGAAACTGCGTTATCTGATGTGGCTACGCAACCTTAAGGAAGAAGACCCCGATTTGATAAAGTCAATTGCCAAACTCCCTCTACGGGCACGAGTGGGAAGGAAAAACAAAGTTAAGCGGCATTGCACACTGACTTTTATCCGCAACAACCGTCGGGATGCTTTTACGTTTGTGCGCGAGGATGGAAGCATTGAAGAATTGTCATTCCTTGAAGCCGTGAAGGAGTTTGAGGCAAGAGCCGATGAAAAGTCTATACCACTTCACGACCTGCACCATCAGCAGGTTGCAAGAGCGATAGAGGTCTTTGCTGAACAGGAGGAAGACACAAAAGCCACGACAAGCAAAGTGAATGTCGCGCAAGGCCCGAACGAGAAAAAGGCCATTGCCTATTTGGACGGTTTTTTGAGCATTCCCAACATCACCGACGAGGAAACCGAACTGATTCACAAAGCCAAGCGGGCCATCACCACGGGTAAGTTCCAGCAGTTGCAAAGGGATGTGAACAAGTTGAAGACTTCGGTCAAAAAGACACCGATTAAGCCCGCAGTTCTTTTGGAGAAAATGATAAACATCATTTCAGCGTATCCTTTGGATACCGTCAACTTGAACGAATCCAGGGCGGCAAACAGCAGCATCGTTCAAGCGAAAAAGGAAATCCATCCCGAAATCATCATTTCGGAAAGTTTTAATTCGTAAATTTGCCGATTATGAGAACTGCACAGGAACTATTCGAGGATTTGAATTCCTATGACGAGAGCGTCAGAATCGAGGCAAAAAAGGCTTCCGAAGTCGGGCGAAGCATTATGGAAACCATTTGTGCGTTTTCTAATGAACCTGATTTGGGCGGTGGATATGTTTTGTTGGGGGCTGTCAGGAAAGGCTTTGACGAAAACGGTTTACCGCATTACGAGCCTGAAAATATTGCAAATCCCGATAAAATCCAAACCGACATCGCCAATCAATGTGCATCGGTTTTCAATGTGCGTATTCGTCCTCAAATAGAGACAGAGGTTGTCGATGGCAAAACGGTTGTCGTGGTAAAAGTGGACGAGGCTCCCGCTTCGCAAAAACCCATTTATTTTGAAAAAAGAGGCCTGCCCCATGGTGCTTATCGTAGAATAGGTCCTTCTGACCAAAAGTGTTCTGAAGATGACATGCCTGTGTTTTATTCTTCAGCTGAAAGTTTTGATTGCACACTCGTAAAAGGTTCAAGTTTAGACGACATCGACGAAAATGCCGTTTCCTATTACCGAAAACTTCGTGAAAAAGTGAATCCCCATGCTGAAGAGTTAACCTACGATGACACCAATTTACTCCTGGCATTAAGAGCTTGTGAGAAAGACAGGACGGGCGCCTATGTGCTTACATACACGGGATTGATTGTTTTCGGCAAGTCAATGGCGTTGCGCCGACTAATGCCAGCCTTGCGTGTCGATTATATCCGAGTTCAGGGTAACAGATGGGTTGAGAATCCCGATAGGCGTTTCGAATCGACGATTGACATGCGTGGCGCATTTATTCTTTTGGTGAACCGTGCATTGAATGCAATAACAGATGATTTGCCCAAAGGCTTTGAACTTAAAGACGGCAACCTGCAAGCCTCAACACCTATCAACATTCCCAATGAAACATTGCGTGAAGCCATTGTTAATGCGTTTATTCACCGTTCATTCAGAGTGAACCAGCCCATTCAGATAATCAGGTATTCGAATCGTTTGGAAATCATAAATCCTGGATATTCGCTGAAATCGCCAGAGCGACTTGGCGAGCCTGGCTCCGAATTGAGAAACCAGTATATCAGTTCCATATTCCACGAAACCAATTTGGCTGAAACCAAAGGTTCAGGCATCAAAACAATGCGTAAACAGATGAAAAAGGCGAAGTTGATGCCTCCAACATTTGAATCGAATAGAGAAACCAACCAGTTTACAATCCGTTTGCTGTTCCATCATTTATTGGGCAAAGAAGATATCGAATGGCTCTCGTTATTTGCCCAACATGAATTAAACAATGAACAAAGACTATCGTTGATTTTCGTCAGAGAACTTGGAGCCATTGACAACATCACTTATCGCCAACTGAATAGCGACATCACCTCCCGTAAAGCCACTTTCGACCTTCATCGTATGTGTGAGATGGGTTTGTTTGAGCTGAAGGGACAAAGCAGAAATGCTTATTATATTGCCGGGCCGAATTTAGAGCCTCATATTAGCAAAAATGACGGAGAAATGTATAGAGCTGACGGAGAAATGTATAGAGCTGACGGAGAAATGTATAGAGCTAATGGCGAAATGTATAGAGCTGACGGAGAAATAAGTAGAGCTAACGAAGAAAATGGTAGAGGTGACGGCCTTAATAGTAGAGGTGACGGCCTTAATAGTAGAGGTGGCGACCTTAATAGTAGAGGTGACGGCCTTAATAGTAGAGGTGGCGGCCTTAATAGTAGAGGTGACCATTTGCCATTGGAATTAAAAGAAAGAATAAAACAACTGGGCAAGCGTGCTAATCCCAAGGAAATGGAAAGGTTGATTATAGATTTGTGTAATTGGAATCCTTTATCGCTTAAGGAAATAGCAAAACTTATAAATAGAAAAACTTCTTCCGTTAGATATTTGTATCTAAACAAGTTAATAGCCCAGGGCAAACTCTTCTACACTATCCCTGAAATGCTCAACCACCCCAACCAAAAATACACCACGAAGAAAAAACAATAATCATTGCAACTATGAACCAGCAAGAATTAAAGCATATATTGTCGTCGAAATTCGATTTCGAAAAGTGGAAAGACCTTCTTGGAACGATGTTCCTGAAAATCGATTACCTGACGAAACCCATACAGATTGAGGCGGCTTTGGTGAAAAGCGGCGGACAAGTGGGAGTGATTCGCCTTGACGATGGCCGTTCCTTGGGCTTGTTCAAGTTTGAGGTGGCCGACAACATCAAGATTGCGCGAAACAGGAAAGGCT
>JAFSJF010000018.1 GCA_017439405.1 Bacteroidales bacterium | reverse complement strand
TCGAGCGCAACGCGAGCCGAAGCCTGCTGAACGACATCCGCAAGGTCGGCGAGTTCATGCCCGAAATCGACATCAAGGAAATCAACTACCTGGACCCGTTTGAGGTCAGGAAGGAGTTTTAGCCCGTCCCGAAGGGACGACACTTTATTAACCGTAGGTCGCGACCTACGGCAGACACAAACAATACAATAATACTACAATGAAGAAAAAAGTAGGTCAGGTAACCCCTGAAGAAAAGAACGAAATCCAGCAACTCTTCGAAAGAAGGAACGGCCTGAACGAGCTGGCGAAAATCCTCAGCGCCGACAACACCGAACTCTACGAGAAACTCGTCAAGGACATGGG
The DNA here is from genome assembly GCA_017439405.1 of Bacteroidales bacterium. Lineage (GTDB taxonomy): Bacteria > Bacteroidota > Bacteroidia > Bacteroidales > F082 > Limimorpha. Next base: position 27,661 of record JAFSJF010000018.1, on the reverse strand, counting down.
CGAGACCGGCACCAAGTTCCAAGGCTGGTGGGATCGCATGTCGCAGAAGTACCAATGGGAATCGGCTGAAAACGGCAACTGGGAAATCAATTTTGAGACCAACGAAATCTATCTCGTATCATGACACTGTTATTCATCGGAACAACCGAACTGCTGCTCATCGCCGGCGTGGCCTTGCTCATCTTCGGCGGAAAGAAAGTGCCCGAGCTGATGAAAGGCTTAGGCAAGGGCGTGCAGAGCTTCAAGCAAGGCATGAACGAGCCTTTGGACTCATCCGAACCGAAACCAGAGGAAATGGTTGATGAAGCGCAAGCCGAGCCAAAAGAAAACAACGGGGCCGGACAATAACCCCGACCCCAACCTGCTGACCTTCGGCGGACATCTCGAAGTGCTCCGCCGGATGCTGTTCCGCATCATCGCAGTAGTGATGGTGCTGGCGATAGCCATATTCTGCTTCAAGGACGAGACCTTCGAACTGCTTCTTGCACCGAGTCAGTGGGACTTTGTGACATATCGCTACATCGAAGCGTCTCTGCATCGTTTAGGATATAACTTTACCTTCAGCGAATACCATATCAACATGATTGCCACGGAGTTGTCGAGCCAGTTTATGACACACATCACTACGGCGTTGTATCTTGGATTGCTCGGTGCGTCGCCTTACATTTTGGTCGAACTGTTCCGTTTCATCACGCCTGCGCTCTACGAGAACGAGAAGAAGTACTCGGTGCAAGTGGCCATCACGGTCTATCTGCTTTTCATCATCGGCGTGTTGATGTCGTACTTCATCCTGTTTCCCATATCGTTCAGGTTCTTAGGCACTTACCAAGTCTCAGGTATGGTAACGCCCAACATCACCCTGAAATCCTACATCAGCACCTTCACCACTTTGACCTTGGTGATGGGCTTGGTGTTCCAATTGCCTGTCATCGCCTTTTTCTTGGGCAAATTGGAATTGGTAACCTCCGAAATGTTAGCGAATTACCGCAAATACGCTTTCTTAGTCATTATGCTCATCGCGGCCATCATCACGCCGCCCGACTTGATGACGTTGGTCTTGGTGACGATTCCGCTGTATTTGCTATATGAGGTTAGTATTTTGGTACTGAAAAGGATGGAAAGGAAGAAGTCTCGGTAGGCAAAACCGCTCGAACTACTCTTAAAACCCAACAAAATAACAGGCGAATCCGCAAACCGCTGCCACCAAAGCGTTGATGACTTTAGCTTTGACGAAACTCCGCTTGTTCTCGGCCAACAAAGGCAACGAGGCGTGTCCGTCTTGGGAAATTGAACTTGTCAGCAGCACCGAAATCGGCACCACGCCCGAGGCAAACAAGGTGACAAACAGCAGATGCGGCCCGCTTTCGGGGATGATGCCGATGAGCACGGCCAACAGGATCATCCAAGGGATGTTGTTGCTGATAAGTGCTTCAATGTCAAAGTAATGCAGCCCGACTTGGATGACGAGCAAAGCCCCGAACGTCCAGAGGAAAATGCCCAAGAGGTGCTTCTTGATGATGTGTTCCCACAAATGCTCCTTAATGATGTGGTCTGCGGCGGTGGCGACGAACCACACCACAAGCAGGCTGATGGCCGCGAAGACCAGATTGAGCCAATACTCGTTGAAGATATTCAGCTGGGTATGAGCGTTTTCATCCGCTCCATGCTCATGCTCGAACAAGCCGAAAGCCAAGCCTATGATGAACAAGGTGACACCTAATAATAAAGTGATGCGCTCCACACCGAAATGGCGCGAATGGCTATGTGAATTGTCTTCCGCAGGGTCGTCGTGTTCCTCGTCTTCCTCGTGAATGGGGAAGCCTTCGTCGCAGCCTTCGTGTTTGCTTTCCTGTCTGCCTTTTATGTCATGCCCTCGGGCATCTATAAAAGGCAAACGTACATGGTCAACAATCAGCCCGACCGCCACTGCCACTACAAACAGAATGACCATCAAAAGCAAAGCCTGCCTCGGAATCATGGCGAGCATGACGAAGGCCTCGTCGCCTGAAGAGGCTATCATCATGGCGATTAATGCGCCGAAACTCAGCAGTTTGTGCGAATACATCGACACGGCGGCAAAACCACCCATGCAGCCGGGGATGAGGCCCAAGCCCGCACCCAGGACGACCTGTCCGAAAGGCCGTTGACGCAGCCGCGTGAACCATTTTCCGTGCGAATTGAGGTTGACGAACTCAAGCAACAGCATCATGACAATCACCAATCCAGTGATTAAGACGCTGTTTCTCAGCACGTCGACAAACAAATGAAGAAAACTGTGCATGGCGTGAAAAATGAGTGGCAAAGGTAAGAAATTATTATCTTTGCCGCAAAATCCGACGCAATGAAAAAAGAAGACTGTTTTTATCTCGGTCGCGTGGCTAAGACCCACGGCCTGAAGGGGGAAGTGACCATCAAACTCGACGTCGACGACCCATCGGCCTACCTCGAAATGAAGCATTTCTTCCTCGAAATCAACAAGGTGCTGACACCTTTCTTCGTGGAGAGAATCACCCCCAACGGCGACAAGTTTTTTGTAGCCATCCAAGACGTGAAGACTCTTGAACAAGCGCAAAACTTGGTCGCGAAGCCAGTGTATCTGCCTTTGGAGATGCTTCCAAAACTCAGTGGCAAGCAGTTTTATTTCCATGAAATCGTGGGCTTTACGGTCATTGACTCCGAAAAAGGCGAACTCGGGCCCATCACTGAGGTTTTGGAATACCCAACCCAAGCCATCCTGCAAATCATGAAGGGCAAGAAGGAAATCCTGGTCCCAATCCTTGACCAGGTCATCCAGAAGGTCGATAGGGATAAGAAAACACTTGAGATAACCGCTCCTGAGGGACTGATAGACATGTACTTGCAATGACCGATACGCGCCCGTTCCACTTCAAGCATTTCAGCCTCTTCCATCACCGCTCGACGATGAAGGTGGGCACCGACGCCATCCTGCTCGGTCGCTGGGTGGAAGTGAAGCCTGCTGATGTGGTTCTCGACATCGGCACGGGTTGCGGGCTTTTGCCTCTCATGTTGGCGCAAAAGGGTGTGGCTCAAGTGGATGCAGTCGATATTGATGCGGCTTCCATTGAGGAGGCGACCGTCAATTTCGAGGCTTCGCAGTGGCGCGAAAAGTTGAAGGCCTATTGCACAGATATCGTTGATTTCCAAACAGATAAGCAGTATGACTTGATTGTTTCCAACCCACCGTTTTTCAACCGTTTCTCCAAATGCGACTCGGAGCGGAAGAGTAGGGCGCGGCATAACGACATGACGCTTTCACACAATGTGCTGTGTCAGGCCGTGGTTCGTTTGCTGAAGCCGGATGGACGTTTCGCCTTGGTGCTTCCGTTTACAGAATCAGTTGATTTCCTTGAGGTTGCAAAAGGACAGGGTCTTAGGCTTTGCAAGCGCATGACCATCGTCCCGATAGCTGGGAAAGAGCCGAATCGCGTCAACTTGGAATTGTCTGTAGGTTTGTGTGGTGTTGTCCAAGCAGAAACTTTCACTATTCGAGACCAAAACAAGTGTTTCACGCCGCAATACACCGCATTTCTAAAGGATTACTATTTGGGGCTATGACAGAAAAATGCTGCCACGTGACCGGCTCAGCAACTAGTGACAGACCTACAACTCCTAATACCTCTCTCCTAATTCACAACTAGTTCTTCATCGCTTCTCGGTTCGACCTGCTTCGGCGCTCGTTGAAGACATACACCACCCTGAGTGTGATGGAATTGTTGTACTGCTGTTGCAAAGGCTGCACGTTGACATCGTCGTCTTTCAGGATGGTCTCGTTGATGTCCTTGTAGAAGAGCCTCGTGCGGATGGGAAGCAATGAATACTGGTAGCGCAACTCAGCGTGGATTCCCTCCCAAATGCGCACCCTGAGGTCGGCGCAGATGCTGATGTCGTTGGGACGGTAGGTTCGCGAATTGGCGATGACCTGCGGAATGGTGATGGTGTCGGAGAATCCCGAGCTATAGACGATGTCGGCCAACGGGTTGATGCCGTTCACCTTGGTGATGTCGGGCATCTCGTCGTCGTTTTCCTTCCAATGAAGGTTCCCGTCACCCAAGCTGGCACCGGTCTGTATCCCACAGCTAATCTCGTTGATGCCGACGATACGACCATAGGAAACGCCCACGCCAAGGCTATAGCGGTCCTTGTCGGTCAAATAAAGCATGAGTGGGACTTCGGCATAATTGAGATTCAAATGGTAAGTGCCTGTGTATGAGCCTTGGTGATAGTTTATGGAATCGTTTTTGTTGGCCCCTTTTTGGCTGAACAAGACCTCCAGCCCTACATCCATGAAGTTGGTGATGGGAATCAAGGCCCCGGCTCCCGCATGAACGCCAAGTTTCCTGTAGCCAAAACATTCATCGCCATCGACTTGGCTGATGATACCGCCGGCAAACACCTCGCCTTTAATGATTTGCGATCGAAGAAGGGTAGGGGTGGCCAGCATGATGGCCGACAAAAGGGCAAGGATTCTGTATTTCTTCATTTTCATTCCAATTTTATGGATTAACTGCATTTCGGGCGTTTTATTGCGAAAGGTGGGTCAAAAAGTGTTTTCATTTCCGGTTTAGCTGTTGGCCTGTCAGGGTGTATCGCTTCCCGTCATTGATGATGACGATCTGGCCGTCTTCGAACACTTTCCGGACGGGTGCCTCCATAGGGGCGGCGCCGTTCTCGTTGATGCCGTGATCGGTTTTTTCGATGCTCTCGGACCACACGATTCCCGACTCGCTGCCATTGGCGAAGGCGGAACTGATGCCGTAACGGTAGGCCCCGGCAGGAACATCCTTCCAAGTCGAGTCGGTAAACGACGTCCCTGTGACTTCATCTGAAAGCATTATCGTATGCCCTTCGTTGTCGGAACGATAAATCCGGTAGCCTACGGCCTGCGCCAGTTGGGTCTTGATTTCATAAATGCAAATGCTTGAATCCATGGCAACAAACATGGCCTCCTTTCCTTCGTGTTTCCCAACGGAGCATCCGCGGACGTTTCCTTCTAAGCAGAGGAGAGGACGGCTCTTGATTGTGTTGCTCCCTATGTCGTAATCAAGAACTTCTCCACTATAGGTGAGCAGCAACAGGTGGGAGCTTCCATCTCCGGCAGTGATGAATCCCGTTCCGGCCAAGAAGCTCGCAATAGTCGGGCTTGTCATTATCCTCTGACCGGAGCGGTCGATGAGAAACAATCTGCTGCGATAGGTTTGATCCATTGTGTATTCGGAAATCCAAAACCCATCATTGTCGGGATTGCAGGAGCAAGTTCCAATAATGTACATTGAATACCCCACGCTAATGCTGTCAACAACCGTTTTGTTGGTCATGTCGATTCCGCGAAGACGATGGAAAGGAGCAATGATATCGTAGCAATAAAACAAGTTCCCGTCAAATGCAAAAAAACTTGGCTCATAGAAAGCTTCCCCCTCAATGTCAAACAACTCAACCAAATCGCCGCTTGAGGTGTATTTTCCGAAGCTGAAAGGCAAAAGGGGCTCATTGTTATGGTTTAGGAGGGTATATATGTGGTCACCATCGCTGGCAACAGCCCATTCTCCCTGGCTTTCAAATTGTTCCAACAGGTTCCATTCGGTGCTTTCATGGTTCCACGAAAGGCTAACATGCTGACAGCCAGGGTCGTTGTCGTCATAGGTGTATGAAGCTTCGATTTGCTTTGCGGGTAATGGCGAGAAACAGGCTTCAATGTCGTTAATGTCGCCATTCACTTCGAAGGTGTAGCTCAGGTTATAGGAAACGTTCTGGCCATCCTTTTTCCAGCAAAAGAACTCATGGCCTTCTGCCGGCGTTGCCGTCAACGTACACTGTTCGCCGATATGGTAACTCCCCATGCCTTCGATGCTTCCGGAACAGGAGGGGAAGGCCAAGGCTGCCACAATGCAAGGCTCATATTGCGGAATGATGTCAAGAATGGCGTATTGGTTGTTGTTAAGGCCGGTTCCGAGTGGGTTCAGGTTTCCCAAGGCGAAATAGCCGTCGCCAGGGCCTCCCCAGCCCCAGTTGAAATGGAACAGGTTGTCGTCGTCGTACCCGTCGCAAACGAAGGAATGACCAATGTTGCCCGTTCCTCTGGCCGCATATAGTATGGGCTGGCGCAAGTCGAGGTTGCCTTTCAGCAAGCCCATCCATTCTTCCCCTGTATAGTCGTCTTTATTTTCCTTGTGGACACGTCTTGCATAGTTGAAATAGCGCATCAAGGATTCGGGAACATCCGTGGAATTGGCTAACGACCCGTTGGTCGTGTATCGCATACCCACCGAAACGCCGCAATGGTAAAGCAAGGTGGCCACGGCTTCAATATCTACATTGCCCGAAGTCTCGGTCAATGAATCGGGCATGTGGTCCCAGTCGTAGGTGGTGTTGCCGAAGTCGGCGGAAAGCGTGACCCCTGCATTGGAATAGGAATGTGCCCCCCAGCCCGTGGCTGGATATTTCCAATAATGCATGATTTGTCCCATGGCCACGGCCACACAGCCCACCTCGGCACGTCCGCAGGGGCCGCTCATGGTAGGGCAGAGGCTGTTGTAGAGGCAGCCTTGGTGCCATTTTTCGGTCAGCAAAGGAGCAACGGCTTTGGCGGATTTTTGTTCGCAGAGCCGCCCTGTGGCTTTCACCAATTGCCATTGCCTTGCCGTGGTTTCGTCGGCAACGATGTGGTTTTCAATGCTATATTGGATTCTGTCAACGAAGTCCTTAAGGTAGTCACCCATTTGCACAGGGACATTGCTCGGGTCGAAGCGGCCTTCACGGGAATAGCCGATGATGGGCGTTTCGCAGTCGTCGGCACTGACGATGACGAAGCCGTCTAAGGTGTTGAAGACGTAGAAGGCGGCTGCGTTTAGTCCAGTGTTAAAGGTGGAAACGAGTTGCAAGTCGTTGGTTGCCATGAATTTGGCGGCAACGGATTTGGCGGTTTCCAAGTCGATGGGGCGGGCGAAGGAGGTCTGGAATAAACTTAATAAAGTGCAAAGAAGCAGGGCTTTTCTCATGGTTTTCGTTTTTGCGATGGCACAAAAATACAAAAATCCCGAAATTCGACGAAAAAAAGCGACCCCGAAGGGACACCACCGTTTCACCGATAATCCTTCGACAGGATTTCGCCACACTGTTCTCGAACTTGTTCGATGATTTCCCTGCCGCGCCGTTTTGGTATTCTGATGTCTTCGCCAACGGCCAACATGTCGTCCACAGTGGGCCGTCCGTTGTTGTTGACCGAAGTGGCATGTTCGCCGTGGTAGCCTTCGGGAACGGGAGTCAGGTCGTAGGCGGGAGCCAAGCGCCAATGTCCTTCGCGACAGATGAAACTGAAATTCTTGGCGTGGTCGTCCTTGTTGTCAGTCAGCACATTGAAGGCCATCAGTCTGAACATGGCCTCCACCTGCTTGGGGTCTTGGGTGAGGTAGCCCGTGAGGTGCAACAAGGTCTTGTAATCCAATTTCGGGAAGTCGATGGATTCGTTGAGCAAGGCGCCGGCAGTGGCCACATGGAGGCGCTCGCCATCGGCAAGGTCGAAACGGCGGGATGCAAAATACTTTCCGTCAAACAGCTTGAAATCAGGTACTTCTATGCCACAGCGACGGGCTGTTTCGTTGTATTTATATTCCTTCAACCCCAAGTCCTTGGGGTCGTAAGTGTGGCGGAATTTCACCACCCAGTCGCCGTCGTCGTCATGGTAGAGGCATTTGGGACGGCAGCCCCCCGAGTTGCCGCTTTTGTAATAAAGGAGTGCAGCATCCTTCTCGTTGCGCTCGGCAAGCACCTCCAAGGCCAATTCCTGAAGGCGGTCGAAAGGCAGGCTCTCCGTAGCTTTTTCCATCTGGATTTCAGGTTCATAGCACAAGGCTCCCATGCCACTACTGCCAACGATGCCTAAGCGTTGCAACGGGGTCAGTTGCGACTCGTCGATGCCTTGTCGGCGCAACATCCTGTTGAGCAGGTATCGCCCGTAGCCGTCGGGAAGGCTGTCCTCAAAGATGCCGAAGTTGCCCCAAAAGGGTCGCTCGGGCGCGATGAAAAGGGCGGGCTTCAAGGGCAAGTCGAGTGGCGAGATGGAAAACCCTGCTGCCAACCATTCACGGTCGTATTGGAAAACGCAACGCTTTCCGTCGGGGGTGAGGGTCAACTCGCCTACAAGCCTGCCGTGGTATTTGACAAATATCTTACTGATGGAATTCATTTCTTCCGCGTTTCCTGTTTTTGTTTCGGTTGATGGTGTCCAATTCTTCCATAGTGCTGAAAATCGGTTCGTTAAGGAGAGATTTCAGCGCGTCGGTGTAGCCAAGGGCCTTGGCCAAGGCCAGAAAGCCATGCAGTGAGATGCTGTGTTGCTGCTCGAACTTGGCGATGGTGGGTGCAGGCACACCGCTCATCATCGAAAGGGCTTTGCGCGACAAGCCTTTTTCCAATCGGCGGCGTTTCGTGTTTTCGGACAATCGAGCGGCAAGCTCGTCCACGGTGTCTATGTTGAAATCGTATAGCAAAGGCATATTATTGTATTTCTTAAGTTTAAAATAGCGGTTTAGCGAATACTATGGTATGCGATTGCAAAGATACAAAAAGTTTTGGTATTGTAACTTTTTTGATACGCGAAGCGGCAGTCCGAACTAAAGTTTCATCGTCAAACTAATGCGATTTCGATTGGCATCCACGTCCAAAACCTTCACGCGCACCTTTTGGTTCAGATGCACCACCTCATTCGGGTCCTTGATGTAATGGTCGGCCATTTGGCTGATGTGGACGAGGCCGTCTTGATGCACGCCAATATCGACAAACGTGCCGAAAGCGGTGATGTTGGTCACGATGCCGTTGAGGGTCATCCCAGCTCGTAAGTCCTTGACTTCGCGGATGTTCTTGTCGAACTCGAAGGCCTCGAAGGTCTTGCGCGGGTCGCGGCCGGGCTTGTCGAGTTCGGTCAGAATGTCGTTGATGGTTTCCAAGCCGAAATGCTCTTCCACGAAGTCGTTGGGATTGATTTTCGCGATGAGTTCTTTGTTCCCGATGAGGTCTTTCACCTTCACGTTCAGTTTTTTGGCCATCTTCTCCACGATGTGGTAACTCTCGGGGTGGACGGCGCTTTGGTCCAAAGGATTGTCGCCGTTATGGATGCGGAGGAAGCCGGCGCATTGCTCGAAGGCCTTGTCGCCGAGGCGCGGCACGCCATAGAGTTGTTGGCGGCTCTTGAAGCCCCCGATTTCGTCTCGGTAGTGGACGATGTTGTAGGCCAAGGTCGGCCCCACGCCGCTCACATACGACAACAACTGCTGGCTGGCGGTGTTCAGTTCCACGCCGACGGCGTTCACGCAACTCACCACGGTCTGGTCGAGGCTCTCGCCGAGTTTCTTCTGGTCCACGTCGTGCTGGTACTGACCCACGCCGATGCTCTTCGGGTCGATTTTCACCAGCTCGGCGAGCGGGTCCATCAGTCGGCGACCGATGCTGACGGCGCCGCGCACGGTGATGTCGTAGTCAGGGAACTCGTCGCGGGCGATTTTCGAGGCGCTGTAGACCGACGCGCCGCTCTCGCTCACCATCACGGCCATCAGGTCGCGGTCGAACTTGATGCTGCGGATAAAATCCTCGGTCTCGCGTCCCGCCGTGCCGTTGCCGATGGCGATCACCTTGATGCGGTAGGCATCCACAAGACTCTTGATTTTGCGCATCGCGCCCACCGTGTCCGACTTGGGCGGGTGGGGGTAGATGGTCTCGTTGTGGAGCAAGGCTCCCGTCTCGCTCAAGACCACCACCTTGCAGCCCGTGCGGAAGCCCGGGTCGATGGCGAGCACGCGCTTCTGTCCCAAGGGCGCGGCCATCAGCAGCTGTTTCAGGTTCTCGGCGAAGACGCGGATAGCGGTCTCGTCGGCCTTCTCCTTATAATAGTTGCGGATTTCGGTCTCGATGCTCGGCTCAAGGAGGCGTTTCCACGAGTCGGCGATGGCCTCGCGCACCAGCTCCGACGAGGCGTTGTCGTTTTTCAAAAAGATGCTCTCCAGCGAACCCAGCACGAAATCATCGTCCACCTTGATTTTCAGTTTCACCATGCCTTCGTCCTCGGCGCGGAACAGGGCCAACAGGCGGTGCGAGGGCGCCTCTGAAATCGGCTCGCGGAAGTCGAAATACTGCTGGTAGGTCTTGCCTTCCTCCTCCTTGCCCTTGACGACGGCGGAGCTGATGTCGCCCTGCATGTGGAAGATTTTGCGAATGCGGTTGCGCCCGTTGATGTTCTCCGAGACCCACTCGGCCATGATGTCTTTCGCGCCTTGCAGGGCCTCGTCCACGTCGCTCACGCCTTTTTCCTTATTAATATAGCGTTTGGCGATGCGTTCCACCTCGTCGGCGTTCTGCGCCATGATTTGCGCGGCCAGCGGTTCGAGACCTTTCTCGCGGGCGATGGCGGCGCGGGTGCGGCGCTTGGGCTTGTAGGGCAGATACAAATCCTCGACTTCCTGCAAGGTCTTGGCGTTCAGTATCTTTTGTTCCAGTTCGGGCCTGAGTTTTTCCTGCTCGCGGATGGAGGCGATGACGCTTTCCTTGCGTTTTTGCAGTTCGGTGAGTTGTTCCAAGCGTTTCTGCACGGCGGCCACGTTCTCTTCATTCATCGTGCCTGTCATTTCCTTGCGGTAGCGTGCGATGAAAGGGATGGTGGCACCTTCGTCGAAGAGGCGAATGACGTTGGCCACATGATGTGCGGCCAGATTGAGTTCCTGCGCGATTTGCGGGGCGAAATCGGTGTTTTGCATAGGTGTCAATTTTGAAGCGCAAAAATAAGTGTTTTTCTTTGAATAGCCTTTGCGCAATTCAATTTCCATATTCAAATATTGTTTTCCGCTGAAATTTCCATATTTGGATATGTTTTTGTTCAAAAAACACTATTCCAAGATTCTTTTCGGTTTTATCGCTATTCCAGCACCACCGTCCCAACGCGGTTGTCTGTCGTCAGATAGCAGGCCACATCGGGGAGAACCAGCTGCATCCCGACAAGTGCCTCTTCAGGAAGGGTTATTTCGGTGTCCGTAAAGTCCTTTTGGCCTTTTCGCCAAACGAGGTAATGGCGTTTGCTTCTTTGGTTGTCCACAATGTCGTCGTATATCACGCCGAGCGTTTCCCCGTCGAAAGCCCAATCCACAAGCATGGCATCTTGAGTCACTTGAATGTTGAAACCGCCGTGGTCAATCACTTTGGTGTTGTATCGGAAAGGCAAATTGAAAACGGTATCTTTTTGTATGTCAAGAAGATATTCTGTGAACGCAAGGTTGAGCATGCCATCTTTCAGTTTGGGCTTGTACCACAGCAAATCCTTTTGCTCAAACTCGGGATAGTGAATCGGACGCTCGTCTTTCAATGTGAGAATGCCATCCTGCACTTCGCATTTGGCTTGGGTGTAGATGCTTTGTCCCTCTTGGTCGAACTTTTGCGAAACGACATATACATCTTGTAAAAATGGAAGTCCGTTGCCGCCATTGTTGGAATGCCCGAACATCATGGTAGCGACCTCGTTTTGCCTTCCGTCAAAAATCACTTTGAAGTCCTGCGTTGTGTCGTAAAGCGGATAGGAAAGCACTTGATAAGGGGATTGCAGGCTGACTTGTCCGTCTTCCATGCTGAGGCAAGAAACCGTGAAGCCAATCCAAATTTCCTTCCCGTTGATGAAGACGTCTTCCACCGAGCTGCGATAATACCCAAAACTCTTGATGGATTGTATCAATGCAGAGTCCAGTTGCCTCAATTCGGGGAAAACATCGGCGGGGTCGACAAGGTTGCCGTCGATTTCGCGTATCATTTTTCCGTCGGTATTGAATATTTGGCAAAGGTTCATCGGGCTGTTGGTCAGGACGTAGTAGTTGCCTTGCGTGGAAAACCTGATGCCGTCGTTGTTGTAATCGGTCTGTAGGGTCGTGGGATCCTTTTGCATCAAGGCTTCTCCTTTGGTTTTGATGGCGCTGAGACGGTCTTGGGTCGGCTTGTCGAGCCTGAATTGGAACACCATGATCTCGTTGCCTTTTTTGTCCATCAGATGGCCTTCGGAAACGGTGGGGATGGTGTTCAGCTTGGCGTATTTTTCCTTGTCGGAAATGATTTTGAAGCCTTCGTTCCTTTTGACGTATTCGAGCGCATTGGTTTTGAGGAACTGCTCGATGGTTTTTTCATTCAAGCCGTTGAACACGATTTCCACATTGGCCACTTCCGAGAGGTCGCGCATGGTGATTTGTCCCGAAACGCAGCGGAAGCAGTCCGTTTCTTTCATCTTCACCTTGAGCAGATAAGGTTTTTCTGTTTCTTGCTGTCCGTATGAGGCCAAGGCCATCATGGCGATGGCGGCAAATAAAATAAGGTGTCTTTTCATTGTCGGATAGTTTGGCTTTCCAACTGCAAAATTAAGGTTTTTATTGCTTTCTGTTGTATTTTTCACTAATTTTGCAGCAAAATTGGAAACGAAAGCGTGACAAACTGTCACGGTTTGAAAAATAGACCATGATTAAGAACATCATCTTCGACTATGGCGGCGTGCTCCTCGACTGGAACCCGCATTACCTTTATGACCCTTATTTCGGCGACGTTGACAAGGCCGAATGGTTCCTTACGAACATCTGCACCTACGAATGGAACGCCCAGCACGACAACGGTCGTCCCGTGGCAGAGGGCACGGCAGAACTCATCGCCGAGCATCCCGAATGGAAGAAGGAAATTGAGCTGTATTACGGCGAGTTCTTGAAGATGATGGGCGGACAGATACCTGGCATGGAGGAATTGGTCAAAGAACTGAAGGACAAAGGTTTCCGTGTGTTTGGGCTGTCCAACTGGTCGGAGGAGACCTTTGCCTTGGTGCGGCCGGTCTATCCCGTCCTCAACCTCATGGAAGGCATGGTGATTTCGGGCATCGAAAAGGTGATGAAGCCCGACCCGAGGATCTTTGAATTAGCCTTGCAACGCTTCGGCATCAAGGCCGAGGAGACGGTGTTCATCGATGACAATCCGAATAACGTTGCTGCGGCGAATGCTTTGGGGATAACGGGGATTTTGTTTGAGGGGAAGGAGAAACTGGTAATGGCATTGAACGGTTTGTAATATTTCACAAAACCGACAAAACTTGCAAAACCAAAGACACCTTGGGCGGCTCCACAACCGTGTTGCCGTCGGAAAGCTGCCGGTTGGCCGGCTTTCCCCGACCAAGAAAGATAGTTTTGACGGTTTTGTGAGTTTTGTGATAAAAAACTCTAATCATTCAGAAACTGTTTTGAATTTACAAGACTAGTTTTTTAAGCATGATGACGGAGAAGGCGATTTGGAGCATGGCGAGGGAGGATTCGGAATGGAACTCGTAGTCGAGGGCGACCCTCCTGAAGTTTTCGATCCAGGCAAAGGAGCGTTCCACAATCCATCGTTTTGGTATCACGGAGAATTTCTTTGGCGACTCGTCGGGCCTCAAGACGATTGAGAGTTCGCAGCCGAGTGTCTTCTTGACCGTGTCGGAAAGGGTCTCTCCGCGGTATCCACCGTCGGCGAGAATCTTCTTGAGCCTAGGGAACCTGCCGGCCATGACCTTGACCACGGACTCGGCCCCGACGCTGTCATGTATGTTGGCCTCGTGAATCGCGATGGACAAGGGAAGCCCGAGGACATCGACCACGGTCTGCTGCTTGCGCCCCTTGATCTTCTTGTTGCCGTCTATGCCCCTGTCGCTGTCCACATGGTGGGAGGTCTTCACGCTCCTTGAGTCCAGGATGCCATTTTGTTGTTGGTTTAGCTCCATTTGAGACCAGAACCATTACTATTAACATGACATCATCCCAAGCAATTGAATTATGGCTATCTATGCCAAATGAATGGAGTCCAATTTCAGCATTTTCGGATAATAGGATGGCTTGTATTAATGAAGGATCGAGTAATGAGTTTTGGAATCAAATGGCTGACAGATCGCACTTTTGTTGTTGGCATGATGGGTTTGAGGCAGCACTAGGTGGTATTTCAGTTACCGCAGGTGGTGTTGCGATGATTGCATTGTTTATTCCCGATTTAATCTCAAAAGGTGCAGCAGCAGTCGCAGAAACTATTAGCCTCGCATCTGGTGCTATTGGCTCTATTTCTGGTGCTGTTGCAAGTGTGTTGTGTCAAGAAAATCCTCCACATGATTTTATGGAATGGGTATCTCAGAATAAAGGGAATTGGGCATCTTTATTAGGATCACTTCTAAATATTGCATCAGAAGCAAAGGTTTTTGGTAAAGTGGTATCTGTAATTGGTTCGTACATTGATGCATATGGAGTTTCGAATAGTTTATACTCTAGAGATGAAGCGCATAAGAGCTCTCTATGTACAGAAGACCCCCCAACAGGAGGTGAATCTGACCCCGTCAACTCCCTCGACCCCAACGACATCCACGGTTACCTCTCCGAATCGGGCAGCCACTACATGCGGCGGGAAATCCAGAGTGTGCAGTATGAGATTGAGTTTGAGAACGACACCACTTTGGCTACCGCTGCGGCGCATACCATCATCGTGCGCGACACACTGGATGCCACCAAGTTCGACTTGAACTCATTGGCCGCAAGAAGCGTCACCATCGGCGACAAGCGTTTGGAACTCAACGGGGAACAGACCTTCGCATGTACTTTGGATTTGCGCCCTGAAATCTATGTCATTGCGCAAATCGAGCAAGAATATGATGCCTCAACTGGCATCGTTCAATGGACGATTGAATCGCTTGACCCAATGACGATGGAACCCACCGACAACCCGAACCAAGGCGCGTTGCCCATCAACTACAACGGCGAGGGCATAGCCACCTTTACCTTCAACATCGACCTGAAAGAGCCCTTCCCGGACGGAACGGAGATCAGCAACCGTGTGGGCATAATCTTTGACCTTGAAGAGCCCGTGATAACCGACACCTGGACAAACATCGTAGATGCCGTGAAACCCACTTCGCAAATCGAGGAAGTGACACCCGTTGCCGATAGCCTGAGCTTCAGCTTCGTTTCGGAAGACAACCGCTCGGGCGTGTGGTACCATACCTTGTATTACCGCAACGACTCCACCTATCAGGAATGGCAGGTGAAGAAGGCCCAAATCTTTGAGGACAACTTCATGCTCAAGTTGGATGACTTGCTCACGACCGAGTTTTTGGTCATGGCCGTCGACTCGGCGGGCAACCGCGAGGATAAACTGATGAACGCGGAATATGTGTTCAGCCTTGATTCGGTTGTCTATTACACCCTTGCGGTGGAATCGCAGGGTTGTGGAGAAGTGAGTGGAGTTGGAACCTATTTGGCTGGAAGCCATGTTGTTATCGAGGCTGTTCCAGATGTGGGTTGCCAGTTTGTGCAATGGAACGATGGTCTCACCGACAACCCAAGAACGGTCGAACTTGTACAAGACACGACCTTCGTGGCACAGTTCTCATCTGACCATAGCGACATCACCCAGACGACCGACCTCACCTCTGGCTGGAATTGGTGGAGCAGCTATGTGGAGCTTGATGGCGCAAGCAGCCTGCAAAGCCTCGAAAACGGCCTTGGCATAAACGGTGAGATGATCAAGTCGCAGGACAACGGCTATGCTTCCTACCTTGAGGGCTATGGCTGGTACGGGTCGCTTTCCAGTATCAGCAATGAAAGCACCTACCAAGTGAAGTCCAACGAAGCCTGCTCGGTAGAAATGACGGGCAGCACCGCCAATCCGGAGGAGCATCCGATTACGCTCAACAGCGGATGGACATGGGTGGGCTATCCTGTGAACGCGAGCATGAGCGTTGAGGATGCCTTGGCCAACATCACGCCGCAAAACGGCGACATGCTGAAATCGCAGAACGACGGCTATGCCTCCTATCTGGACGGCTTCGGTTGGTACGGCTCGCTCAACACGCTCAATCCTGGCATGGGCCTGATGTACAAGTCGAACAACGGTAACTCAGTGACGCTTTTATATCCCACCAGTGGAACAAGAACCGACCTCAAGACCAACCAAACCACCGAGAACAACCACTGGCAACCCAACTTGAACGCCTATGCGGACAACATGAGCGTAATGGCCGTGGTCGAGCTTGACGGCGAGGAACTTGCCAGCGAGCGCTACGAGCTGGCCGCCTTCGCCAACGGCGAGGTGCGTGGCAGCGCAAGGCTAATGTACGTTGATCCGATTGACCGCTACATGGCCTTCCTGACCATCGCAGGCGATGAAGCTTCCGAGCTTCGCTTCGGTCTCTACGACGCTGAAACGGGCGATGTCGAGACGCAAAGCTTTGCCTCTCTGCAATACGAGACCAATGCCGTGGTGGGCAGCTTCGTCGAGCCTTACGTTGTCAGCCTCCGTGGCACGACTGGCTTGGACGAATGGTTTGGCGGCTTGAACGTCTTCCCGAACCCCGTCGAGCGCGGTGAAATCGTCACCCTTGTCCTGCCCGAGGCAGGGACGTTGCGTGCAACCTCTGTGGAAATCATCGATGCCCTTGGCACTGAGGTAGAGACTTTGCACGCGCCGTCTGTACAAGCCATCACTGCCCCAAAGGTCGCAGGCGTCTATACGCTGAGAATCACCGTGGAAGGGAAGGGGACGTGCTTCCGCAAACTAGTGGTGAGATGATGTGAAATCCCCTTGAGAACAACCAGGAACCGGCCACGGATTGTCAGAAAACCATTTCATGGCAATTCGCGGCCTTCCTTTTGGTTTGTTTTGAAAGAAAAAGTTTAGGGAAACAATCTTCCTTAATGCCTTGGGAAAGGCTTTTCAAACACCGCCGGAAACGGCGTCTCAAACTCAAAGTCCTCATGCTTGATGGGGTGGTGGAAACAGAGCTTGTAGGCATGTAGGCAAAGGCGGCCTAACGATTTGTCGTAGGACTCTGATGTCGTAGAGAGTCCGTACTTCGAATCGCCCACCACGGGATGCCCGATGTCGGCCATGTGGACGCGGATTTGGTTCTTGCGACCTGTCTCCAACATCAGCTCCATCAAGGAATAGCGCGGGTTGCTGTAAAGAGTGCGGTAGAACGTTTCGGCGTATTTCCCGCCATTGTCAACAGGGCTTGAGTAGGTTACGAAAGCTTTGTTGTCCTTCAGCCACGACCTCACAACGCCTTCCTTATTCTCGACGCAGCCACACACAACCGCAACATAGCGACGGTCATACACCGTGTTTTTCCAGTCTTCCTCGAACAGCATGGCCACATCCTTGCTCTTGGCAAAAAGCATCAAGCCGCTGGTGTCGCGGTCGAGGCGATGGATGGTGTGGGCACGGCAACGTTGGTTTGTATAGATAAAGTATTGGTTCAGAATGCTTTGCGCGGTGTCTTTTTCTTTGGTCGGACTATTGGTGAGTAGGCCTTCCTTCTTGTTGATGACCAGCAGATACTTGTCCTCATAGACGATGTCCAACCACGGGCTGCGGAAGCGTTCCTTGGCATTGGGCTTGCCGATTTCCACCACCATGCCGGGTTGCAATGCGAAGTCGAATTGCGTGGTGCGTTTGCCGTCCACCGATACGACCTTGTTGGCCAGCATGTTTTTCACTTTGTTTCTGCTGATGCCGTCCAGCTTTTTCATCAGGAATTCCATCAGTTTGGCTTCTTCTGAAACTTTGAATTTCAGCGGATTGCTTTTCGAATGGGGCTTTTTTTCATTGTGTTTGTTCATGTGGTTTTAGGTTTTCGAAGGTTTAGAACGGGTCGGCCTCAATGGAGGGTTGGTAGGGCGACATTTCGTTGTCGTCATTCATCCTGGAACCGATGATGCGTGGTTGCTCGAACTGGCTGTTGGGTCCGATAGAGGTGAATTCGCTGTTGTCGAAGCCTTGTTCGAACTCCTCAAAACGAGCGTATTGGCCAACGAAGCGTAGTTCCACCTCGCCTAACTTTCCATTACGGTGCTTGGCAATGTCGATGATGCTGTAGCCCTTGGGCTTGTCTTCGGCATCCACGCCATCTTTGTAATACTCAGGGCGATAGATGAACATCACCATGTCGGCATCCTGCTCTATGGCACCCGATTCACGAAGGTCGGAGAGGATGGGTTTTTTCGAGCCGGGACGTTGTTCCACGCTTCGGCTCAACTGTGAAAGGGCTAATACTGGGATTTCCAACTCTTTGGCCAAGCTCTTCAGCGAGCGCGAGATGGTGCTGATTTCTTGCTCGCGGTTAAGGCCTTTGTCACCTTTGGCAGTCATAAGTTGCAGGTAATCAATGAATACCATTTGGATGTCGTGCTGTTGCTTCAATCGGCGGCATTTGGCTCGGAGCTCGAAAATGGAGAGTTGTGGGGTGTCGTCGATGAAAATTGGCGCTTCGGTCAATGGAGTGACTTTTGTGGTCAGCTGTTGCCATTCGTAGTCCGCCAAATCGCCACTGCGGAGTTTGTCGGCGGTGAGGGAAGTCTCGGAGGAAATCAAACGTGTAACCAATTGAACTGAAGACATTTCCAAGGAAAAGAATGCCACGGGTCTGTTGAATTGAACGGCGGCGTTGCGTGCGAGATTAAGCGCGAAGGCGGTCTTACCCATACTCGGGCGGGCGGCCAAGATGATGAGATCCGACTTCTGCCAGCCTTGTGTGATACGGTCAAGCTCGGTGTAGCCCGATGGCACGCCTCGCAGCTTGTCGTCGGTGTTTTTGGCGTTCTGGATTTCTTGGATGGCTTTGCCAACCAAGTCTTGCATTGAGTCGTAGCTGCGGCGCAGGTTGTTCTCACTGATTTGGAACAATTTGTTCTCCGCTTTGTCCAACAGGTCGAACACATCTGAGGTGTCTTCAAACGCTTCGTGAATCATGTCTGAAGAAATCAGGATCAATTGGCGCTGAATGTGTTTCTGCATGATGATTCGGGCATGATACTCGATGTTGGCCGAGGAGACAACGCGGTTGGTGAGCTTCGAGATGTAGTAGGCACCACCAACCATCTCCAATTCGCCTCGGAACTTAAGCTCGTTTGTAACCGTAAGAATATCAATTGGTTCCGATTTCCCGAAAAGAGCTTTGATGGCGGCGAAAATCTTCTGGTGCTTGTCTAAATAAAACGCTTCAGGGGACAAAATGTCGATGACAGCATTGACGGCTTCTTTTTCGAGCATCAAGGCACCAAGTACAACTTCCTCCAAATCAGTGGCTTGTGGTGGAATGCGACCTTGGCTGGAAAAAACCTGTTCAGGTGTCATCATATTGCGTTTAGCTATGTCGCCGAAAGGGCGACGCGCTGTCATGGGTTCGTTAGGCATGTCTTTCTGTTTTGGAAAGGCAAAAATACGAATTATAATCCGCCTGCCTTTGGCCGAATCAAAGAAGTTATCAACTATTTGAAAAAGTGTTGATAAGTCTTTTTAATAATCTCATTTTCAGTGATTAAGTCTTCTCGCGCCTGTTGATAACTTATGAGGTCGTTGCTGGTGGCTTCGAGGATGATTCGGCTGTGTTCGAAGAGTTTAGCCTCCTTGAAAAGGGCTTCAGAAAGCTTTTGCAAAGTCAGGCCACGCTTGATCGCGGGATGGTAAAAATGGGCTTGTTGGAGGATGTTGAAGAGGTTGAAGACCTTGTAGCCTACCTCCCGGTTTTGGATGATTTCGTGGCGGAGCAGGGTAGTGGTCAGGTTTTGCGGCGTGAAGCACACGATGAACTCATACCTTGACAGCTTATCTATCAGTAAACCAATGGATTCTCTCCAACGACCATGGTCTTCGAAGCAATCCCAAACGAACTGGTTGTCGGGTTCGTGGTCGCCTTGCAAAGCGAAAGCCAAAATCATCTCCTCGTAGGGCTTTGTGCCGTCCAATTCGGGTACGGCGGGGCGATGCAAAAGCAAGTTCAAATAGGCTACGGACTTCGGCTCGGGTTGTGGTTTCAAGGAGTAAAGTGTCTTGTAATCAACGTAATACGAGTTTGTCTCCAAGGCTTCGATTTGGTGGGCTTCCTCGGAATCAGGGTCGAGCTGTTGGAGCATTTTGGCGTTGGTGTTCGTGCCATTGAAGTAGTGTTGAAACAGTGTTTCGTCGTCTATCGCTGTAGTGAACAGATAACTGTTTTTGGGCACATGTTTCCAGCAATGTCCTTGAAAATCACAAGGGTAGGGGTCGTGGCATTGTGTCCCGATGTTGACCAAAGGCGAATGCTCAAGCGCGACTACGGCTTTCAAACGTTCCACATTTTTCGACACAAAATCCTCTTTTTCAACGACATAATCCATCACTGATTCGAGTTTGAACAACTGTTTCACGTCGATGGGGCCGTTTTTCACATAGTCCGCATTGAGGTACATGAGCTTGAAGTCGCTGAGAGGCACCTCGCAGCCGTGTAGCACATAATATTGCAGCGCGGCATCATTATAATAGGTGTCGCTTAGGCGCAACGAACTCTTCACTTCCACGGCGAGCCATTTGTCGCCGTCGCGGACAAGCATATCGAGCATGATTAAGGTGTCATTATGCTGAAAAACAGCCTCATACATTACGTTTACGGCAGGGTTGTTGAGGTTTTTCAAGGTCTCTTGCGCCTTTTTGGGGAACTGTGAAGGAGTGCTGGGCGACATGTCGATGCCGCCTGGAAAATACTCGTGCGCCAACAAGCCGACATCCGTACCCCGTTGGAACTTGGCCCTTTGCTCTATGCTGAGCTTGTCGCGCAAGTAAGGGTGCTTTTTGTACATGTAGAGTGCTTTTTCGCACTGTAAACCCTTGATATACGTCGATTTGGAGAGGATGTGCATGGTCAGTTGGTGTAATCGACTTGGTCGTCGGTGATAAGTGGCATGTAGTTGTAGCGGCGCATGAGTTGGGCGACGGCAAGCACGTCCTTTTGGCAGTAGGTCTTGATGCGTTCGAGGTCGTTTTCCTGCCAATACACGCGTCCCACTTCGCTTCCGTTGATGTCGTCCTTGGGCGTGGGGATGTCCAAAATGGCGCAAAGCAAATCAAGAGAAGTGTAGCTCTTGTAGTCGCCGAACTTCCAGAGTTCCATCGTGTCGATGAAGTTGGTTTCCCAAGGCTTTTTGCCTGCAACTTGCAGGGCGCGAGGGATTTTGATGCCGTTCACCACCATGCGGCGGGCAATGTAAGGGAAGTCGAATTCCTTGCCGTTGTGGGCGCAGAGTTGAGCCTCTGGGAAGCAATAATAGCGGTCGAGAAGGTTGGCAAAATCGGCAAGCAAGGCTTTCTCGTCGTGACCGTAGAACGACTTCAGGCGGAAGTGTTGGTCGTTGAAGAAACCGACTGAAATACAGATGATTCTGCCAAATTCGGCATAGATGGAAGCCCGCTCGTAAAGCGATTCTGGCGTGGCGTTTTCGTCGCCCTTGGCGATTTGCTCGGCCTTGTGGTTCCACAGTTTTTGCATCCGCTCGCTCAGCTGGTCATAGGTTTTTTCGTGCGAGACGGTCTCGATGTCCAAAAAGAGGATTTTTGAAAAATCGTTCATATCAGTTGTCAGTTGTTCAGTTGTCTTTGTTATCTAATCTCTTGAAAACCATTGTGTTTTTCGGTGACAGGTAGGGGCTCAATTTTCATGTCCGTTATATATGAATAAGGTGTGCCTTCGCCGCAGAGCAGGGTGAAGCGCTCCAGATCCTTTTCCTCGCCTTCGGCCACGATGTGGACGCAGTCGTCGGCGTAGTCGTTTTCCACGAAGCCCACTACGTTGTTTGCGACGGCATAACGATGCACATAACGCCGAAAACCGACATTGAAAACACGACCGTAAATCCTTATGTCATAGGCTTTTGTCATATTGCGAACTTGATTTCTGAGACGTTTTTCAGACCGTCGTAAACGGCGTTCATCTGTTCTTGGCTGTCGAGGTCGATGTTGTAGGTATAGGTGATGTAATTGCCTTTGGCACTGGCTCTTGCGCTCACGAAACTATGCACCGTTTGGCATTCGCTGAACACACGGCTGATGTTGGCCTTGCTCTCCTCGATTGGGACGGTAGCTGCCACGATGACCTTGATGTCGAAGTTTTGCGGGAAGATGAGTTTTTCTTGTGCTTCTGCCATAATGTATCTTATATGAAACGCAAAAATAGGAAAAAATGGCAATAAAGGTCGATACTTTTGGACAGAAAAGTGATTATTTTGGCTTGGGAACAATTTTTGTGGTATCTTTGTGCTTTCAAACCAAAAGACATGATGCTTAGGTTGTGGTTGACGATAAAAGTGTTTCTCAAAGGCATGATTATGGGAGCGGTGAACGTCTTTCCCATATCAAGTGGAACCATATCGCTTGTCCTTGGCGTCTTTGAGCGTTTTGTGGATTCCATCAAGTCGCTGAACCATAAGAATTTAAAGTATCTCCGCAAGGGCGAGTTCAGTGAGTTTGCCCGTCGCACCGACATCAAGTTCCTATTGACCTTGTTGGTCGGCATCTTGGCTGGGATGTTGCTGACGGCCATATTCCTGAAGCAGACGCTGAAATCCTATGAAGTCTATACTTGGTCGTTTTTCATCGGCCTGATTCTTGCCTCGGTGACGTATGTGATGAAGAAGATTAAGAAGTTGAGTACCAAAAACATACTGCTTCTTCTGGCAGGTTTTGCCATCTCGTTTTTGCTTTCCATCAAGTCGAATCCGTATTCGAACGACAACTTCTTCTATCTCTTCCTTTGCGGCATTGTCGGAGCTACAGGCATGGTGGTTCCGGGCATCTCTGGATCGCATCTCATGTTGCTGATGGGCAATTACGAACTGATTGTCACTGAGGCGATTCCCGCCATGGCCAAGGCATCTACCTTTATGCACGGCGCGAGGATTTTGCTGCCATTCGTACTAGGCGCCATCGTGAGCATCGTGTCGTTTTCCTACCTGCTCTCGTGGCTGATGCACGCCTACCGCAACGAGACTCTTTCGGCTTTGGCTGGATTCATGTTGGGCAGTCTTCCTGTGGTTTATCCTTGGAAAACACCCTCCGCCGACATGATGGACTACGTTTTTCATCTGCCGCAATGGAACACGGAACTGCTAATGTCCGTCGTGATGGTCGCATTAGGCGCTTTGACGGTGTATCTGCTGGAAATGATGGCCAAACACACGGAAAAGAAACAGGCCGAGCGGCTTATTTCTTCTTCACATAGTCATTGATTTTGTTGCGTCCCCAAATCACTTCCATGATTTTCAGCGACTCGTGTACGTCCATGCTGCCACGGGCCTCGAGGTTGCGTTGGATGAAGACGCAGTCGGTGAGTTCGGCGTTGTCGCACACGATGTCGCGGGCCAAGGCATCGCAGGTGGGCGCACCGCAGATGCCGCAGTCGGTCTGGGGCAAGCGGGCGCGGTATTCGTCGATTTTCTTCATCTTCTCCAAGGCCACGGCGATGTTGTCGTCCAAGACGAGCATCGAGCGGGGATGGATTTCGCCCACTTTCATGTGGCGCATCAGGTAGTTGCGTTCTTCTTCCAACTCGTGGTCCTTGGTCTGCTCGCCTTTGCGCTCGCGGTCGGCGATTTTGCGGGCACGGGCAAACACGCGCTCGCACATCAGGAAGCGGTTGTCGCAGGTCAATATGCCGCCGGGGCAGCTTTGGTCGCAGGCACGTAGTTCGAGGAAATCGACATTCTCAATCTCTTCGTTTTCAACCTTTTCCAGAAACTCGATGACGTTGTGGATTTCGTCGATGGAGTAGGAGTGTTGGGCGTCGGAAAGACGGCGTTCGCCGTTGGTCAATGAAGTTAAGACACCATCGGCAGAGAGTTGCGAAACAGGAAGTTTAACCTCCTTGTAGCCATGGCCTTGCTTCTTGATTTCGTGATAGACACGGTTGTAGAGCGAGTCCATGTTGATGACGCCGTTGACAAGCGATTTCTCCTCGCCCACCGGGTTTTTCACGGCTGCAATCTTGGCCGCGCATGGCGTGATGTAGAACACGCCGATTTGTTCTTCCTGTATTTCCAAATCGATCTTGAGCTTGCGACGGATATACATCGCCGTGATGTCGATGGGTGCACGCAGTGGGATGAGGTTCTCGGTCAGGCCGGGGAACTTCACCTGGATGAGGCGCACGATGGCCGGACAGAAGGTCGAGATAAGCGGGTGGATGTCAGGATTCTCGGCTGCGAATCTTTTTTTGGCAGCGGTATAGATTGGTATGGACGACTCCGTTTCGATGACGTGGGTGAAGCCCAGGTCCTTGAGGATGCCATAGACGCGCGACACAGTGATGTCGTTCGGGAACTGTCCGAAAAAGACGGCAGGCACCAAAGCCACGCGCACAGGGAAGTTGAAGATGGCCTCAAAGTCGTCCTGTTCGATGAAGATGGAACGGGTGGGGCACACCTTGAAACAGTTGCCGCAGTCGATGCAGCGGTCGGGGATGAGTGTGGCCTTGCCATCGCGTACACGTAATGCCTCGGTGGGGCAAATCTTCATGCAATGCGAGCAGCCAATGCAGGTGTCTTCATCGATTTTCAGGGCGTGAAAGAAAGGAGTCTTTTCCATAGTTGACAGTTATCAGTTGATAGTTGACAGTTATTCGGTTGTAGGGCTGTCACACCGTGGCAGCCGAAAAAATGTTACGTGAAATTCACCTCCATCTCGACGGTGGTGCCCACACCAACGGTGGACTGCACGTTGAGCTTATCGACGTTTTTCTGGATGTTGGGCAAGCCCATGCCGGCGCCGAAGCCCATGTTGCGGACCTCGGGCGAGGCCGTGGAGTGGCCTTCCTGCATGGCCCAGTCGATGTCGGGGATGCCGGGACCCGTGTCCACCACTTTCACAATGATCTTGTCGGGCTCGATGTCGGCATAGATGGTGCCGCCGTATGCGTGAGCGATGGCGTTAACCTCGGCTTCGTAGAGGGCGACGACCACCCTTTTCACGATTTGCGGATTGACGTTGAGCTGCTTCAAGGTCTTCTTGATGGCGCTCGATGCGGCTCCGGCGTTCACGAAGTCCGCTTCATATACTTGGTATTCTAAGTGCATGGCAATAGGGTTTTGGTTTGACGTCAGAAAATGGGTTGCATCCAGTTTTGATAGAGCAGTCCGCAGGCCTTGAACATGGAGTAGTCGCTTTCCATGACGACCATATTCTCGTCTTCTGCCTCCTCAATCATCTCCTCGCTGGCTTTCTTCTTGCGCACAAGGACGATGATGTCCAAGTTGCCCATCTCGCAGGTGCGTATGGTCTGCATGTTGCAGAGACCGGTCAAAATAACGGGGTTGTAGTCGCCCAAGGTGAGCACGTCACTCATCAGGTCGGAGGCGAAGGCGGTTTCATGTTCTTCGTCCAAGCGGTCTTCGCCGCAAAGCACCTTGGCGTTCAAAAGTTCAGAAATCTCTCTGAGTTTCATTGTATTGTTGATTGTTGATTTATTATTTGCCGCAAAAGTAAGAAAAAATCTCCAAATCCGCCTTGCCTTTCCGATTTCTTTGTAAATTTGAGGTGCTATAATTGTAAAAAGTAAAACGTAAAAAAGTAAAACCATGAGAAAACTGACTTTTGCCTTTATTGCCGCGATGATGCTTGTGACAATTTCCGCTTGTAGGCGCGATGTTTATGGTGATTTATTTATCAACAGAGATCCTGTGACTTTCCATGTCCAATCTGAGGGAGGGCAACCACTGTCCAATGTAAGCTTGAAAACCGATGAGCTTGACGGCTTCGACGGTGATCTCATTGTCAATGGAACACATTATGCCTATACTGATGATGAGGGAATGGTCACAGTGGATGCTGCTGTCCGAAATAGCCCTGGACCACTTACTGAACGTACCACAAGGTTCACCTTCACGGCCACGGATTATGTCGTTTTTGATACTATTTTCAATCGTTGGGAAGGCACCATTGACATTGTTCTTTACAAAGAATAGGTCAGAGACTTGTAACAGAGGTATTTTTTTGAATTTGTAACGAATACAGCATTTTCAATGCGAAACAGAAAAACGGCAAGAGGGCGCGGCATGGTTGTCGCGCCCTTTGCTAATGAAATAATAGGAGTATGGCCTATGAAACAAGATTAGGAAGGATGGAAACTATTTCAGCAAATCGTTGACGAAACGCTTTTGGAACTAAAGATGTAGTAGCTGAGAGGTGATGCACTGCTCCTGAACATGGAGACTCCCAAAATCGTAAAAACAGACAGCCCCCGATTTCTCGGAGACTGTCAATTTTAAATTCTGGATTTAATCCAAATTTACTTCGCTCTCTCTTCCTCGATAGCGGCTTGGGCAGCGGCCAAGCGTGCCACGGGGACGCGGAACGGCGAGCAGCTCACGTAGTTCAAGCCGGTCTTGTAGAAGAAGTGGACCGAAGCGGGGTCACCGCCGTGCTCACCGCACACGCCGCACTTCAGGTTGGCGCGTTGGCTACGGCCACGCTCCACGCCCAACTTCACCAATTGGCCAACGCCTTCTTGGTCGAGGGTGTTGAACGGGTCGACGGGGATGATCTTCTCTTCGATGTAGTCCTTCACGATGGCGTTCACGTCGTCGCGGCTGAAGCCGAAGGTCATCTGGGTGAGGTCGTTGGTGCCGAAGCTGAAGAACTGGGCCACGCTGGCGATTTGGTCGGCCACGAGGGTGGCTCTCGGGATTTCGATCATCGTACCGTAGAGGTAGCTGATCTCGACGCCAAACTTGGCTTCCACTTCCTTCTTCACGCGGTCGGCGATCTTCTTCTGGTGCTCAAGCTCCTTGACGTTGATGGTCAGCGGGACCATGATTTCCAGATGCGGGTCGAAGCCTTCGGTCATTAGTTCAGCGGTGGCCTGGAACAGGGCGCGGAACTGGGTCTCGGTGATCTCGGGATAGACGATGCCGAGGCGCACGCCACGCAGACCCATCATCGGGTTCACTTCGTTGAGGGCGTCGATGCGCTTCTTGATTTCCTCGAAGCTGATGCCACGCTCTTTGGCGAGGGCCTTCTGCTTCTCTTCGGTATGAGGCACGAACTCGTGCAAGGGCGGGTCCATGAGGCGGAAGGTCAACGGTTTGCCGTTCAAGACCTTCAGCGTGCCCTTGGCAGCGTTCTTGATGTAAGGCTCAAGTTCGGCCAAGGCAGCCACGCGCTCTTCGGTGGTGTTGGCTAAGATCATGTTGCGCAGCTTGGCTAACGGCTCTTCGCTGTTCTTGCCGTAGAACAT
Organism: Bacteroidales bacterium; assembly: GCA_017439405.1. Classification (GTDB taxonomy): domain Bacteria; phylum Bacteroidota; class Bacteroidia; order Bacteroidales; family F082; genus Limimorpha. The sequence continues at coordinate 594 of JAFSJF010000018.1, read as the reverse complement.
GTGCTCGATGCGGAACAGGCCGATACCTTCGGCGCCGAAGTTGACGGCGTTTTGGGCATCTTCCGGGTTGTCGGCGTTGGTGCGGACACCCATCTTGCGGTACTTGTCGACCAAGGCCATGAACTGCTGGAACAGCGGGTTCTCAGTGGCGTTGATCATGCCGACGGGTTCGGCATAGACCCAACCCTTGGAGCCGTTCAAGCTGATGACGTCGCCTTCCTTGAATTGCTTGTCGCCGATCTTCACGGTGCCCTTTTCAAGGTCGATCTTCACGGCGTCGCAACCCACGATGCAGCACTTGCCCCAGCCACGGGCCACGAGGGCGGCGTGTGAGGTCATACCGCCACGGGCGGTCAGGATACCGTCGGCGGCGCGCATGCCTTCGACGTCTTCGGGGTTGGTCTCCTCGCGGACGAGGATGTTGGCAACCTTGGCGGCGCGATATTCCTTAGCCTTCTCGCTGGTGAGGGCGATGCGACCCACGGCGCCACCAGGACCTGCGGGCAGACCCTTGGCGATGACGGTGTGCTTCTTCTCGTCGGCAGCGTCGAGGATGGGGTGGAGCAGCTCGTCGAGTTGCTCGGGGGTGAGGCG
>JAFSJF010000159.1 GCA_017439405.1 Bacteroidales bacterium | reverse complement strand
TCAGGCTCCTCAAGCCCTTCAAGAAGCACGTCCTGTCCATCACCACCGACAACGGCGGCGAGTTCGCAAGGCACAAACTGGTCTCCAAGGCTCTCAACGCCCCAGTCTTCTTCACGGATCCTTACTCCTCCTGGCAAAAAGGTACCATCGAAAACACCAACAAAAATTTTCGTATTTTTGCACCCGAAAAACTCAAAGAGTCGTTGAAGACCATTCGTAATAGATTGATTGCAAGTTTGTTAGTTAAAAAAAACACCGCAGGATTGGCATTTTAACAATTAAGAAAGGGACAATGGAAACATTTCAGTTTTTGGGTTTTGGCATTGATGCATGGATTACCATCGTGACGGTGCTGGGTGTGTTCGCTATACTGATGGCCACCAAGTTGCGCACCGATTTGGTGTTTCTTGGTGCCATAGGTCTGTTGTTCGTCACGGGAGTGCTCGATGCCAAGGAAGCCTTCTCCGGCTTTAGTTCCACGACGGTGGTTGTGGTGGGTGTGATGTCTGTCGTGGTGGCCGGTCTGACACACACGGGAGTATTGCATTGGATAATCAAGCATGTGTTGGGGCGTCCAAAGGATTACAAGCGAGCCCTGCTACGGCTGATGGCACCCGTGGCTGTGCTGTCGCCGCTGCTGAACACCGTCACGGTAGTTTCCGTGTTTGTCGGCGTTGTCAAGATGTGGGCAAAAAAGCTGAAGATGATGCCTTCCCGTCTCCTTATCCCTATTGCCTTTGCGAGCAACATGGGGGGCGTTTGTCTCATCCTTGTGATTCCGCAAAATCTGATGGCGGCATGTTCCTCTGGGTCACGCTGCCCGACGGGGTTCGGGGCATCGACGTGCAGCGCGAGTCCATCAACCGGGGCTTTGCCGTCTGCGCAGGCGACCCGTTCTACGAATACGAACGGAACGTTCCGCACATCCGGCTCAACTTCTCAAATGGTTCGGACGAACAGATTGACAGCGGTATGCGCGTCGTCGGCGAGGTCATCAAACAATTGTTGAATCGTTGAATGTTGAATTGTTGAATCGTTATCAAACCAACAAATAAACAGTTAAACAGTCATGAGTCATTCGCTTATAGTAGTTGTTCCGGAATTGAGTGCAGAACACTCCGCAAGGCTGCGCGAGGCCGCCGCCAGACATGGGTTTGAATGTCATATTTGCATGGATTTCGCGCAAAGCCAAAGGTTCCTGCCCGATGCCGAGGTAATCCTGGGTTCGGATGTATCTCTTGCAGGCCGTGCCCCCAAGCTGAAATGGATGTGTTCACACTTTGCAGGAGTCGACCCTTTTCTGAAGGAGGGCGTCTTCGCCAGCCCGCAAGCGATTCTTTCCAATTCCTCTGGCGCATACGGAGTTACCATTTCAGAGCATATCGTCATGCTTTTGCTGGAAATCCTTCGGCGGAAGCCGGAGTACCAGAAACATATTCAAGAGCGCGAGTGGGTTCGCCGCCTTCCCATCCGTTCCATTTACGGAAGCCGCATCCTGATGCTGGGAACAGGCGACATCGGGCAGGAGGTATGCAGGCGACTCCGAGCCTTTGCGCCGAGCTTCATAAAGGGGGTCAATCTTCATGGAAACAACCCGGGCAACCTCTTTGACCAGGTGCAGACTCCCGAAAAGCTTGCTTCTTTGCTTACGGATACGGACATCCTGATTATTTCCCTTCCCGGAACAAAAGAGACCTTTCATCTGATTTCAACCCCGCAGCTCAGCCGCCTGCCCGATCACGCCGTTATCATCAATGTGGGCAGGGGAACCGTGGTTGATCAGGAAGCGTTGGAAGAAGAACTGCAAAACGGACGCCTCTATGCGGGGCTGGATGTATTTGAAAAAGAGCCTCTCCCCGCAGAAAGCGTGCTCTGGGACAGTCCAAGAGCCGTCATTACTCCCCACGTTGCCGGAGACACTTCCCTCCCACACACTGTCGACAGAATTGTAGATCTCTTTTTGGAGGATTTTGAGAATTACTGTACCGGAAGGCCTCTCCTGCGGCAGGTTGACAGATTGATTGGCTATTGAATCGAACGTGCCCTTTATGGGGGAGAACCCGGAAGCGAAACAGCATCCTCGAGGCATAAGGAAACCGTTCATACCCGTTCCCCGACCTTCCTTAACTATCTTAACGCATTGCTTTTCAATACCTTGTATCAAGAAAATCAATTTCCCGAAAAAAGCATTTGCACGATTTCAATTTTATAATACCTTTGCAGATGGAAAATGGCGGCAAAGCGTGGTTTCGGACGCGGCTGCCCCCATCCATGTCGTACAACAAACACCGCTAAATTGTTTCACACTATGAATGACAACACTATCATCACCATCAACCGCGAATGCGGCACAGGCGGCGGCGAAATCGCCCGTTTATTAGGAGAAAAACTTGGAATTAAAGTCTATGGTCGCACCATGCTTGAGGCCGTGGCGCAGCAGTTTGGCATCACTCTTGAGGAATTGGACCGCGTCAAGGCCCAAAAAGCCAACTGGTGGAGCGATTTCTGCCGTTTCTACCAGCAGTTCGGCGCAGCCAGCTATAAAACTGGAGCCATTGCCGACCCCACCCCCACGAGCGTCTATTACGCCGAGGAACGGCTGCTGCGTGACTTGGCCGAAAAGGAGAGCTGCATCATCGTAGGCCGTGCCGGTTTCCACATCTTCCGCGACTACCCCAACGCCATCCACCTGCTTCTCATCGCCGACCGCGACGCACGCATCGCACGCATCGCCGAGAAACAGAGCCTCACCACAGAAGAGGCCGCCAAGGTCGTTGACAAAGTCGACACTGCCCGCGACAACTTCGTGATGAGCGTTGCCGAAACCTCGCGCCATGATGCCCGCAACTACGATGCCTGTGTCAACATCACCGGCCTCCAGCCCGAGGTCGCGGCCAACTTCCTCGCCGAGCAAATCCGCCACAAGATGGCAACCCTCTGACCACTATGATCACCTTTATCATTAGCCTTGCCGTCCTGATTCTGGGCTACTTGTTCTACGGGCGTTTCGTGGAGCGGGTATTTGACCCCGACGACCGCGTGACGCCGGCCATTGCCAAGCGCGACAACGTTGACTTCATGGTGCTTCCCAACTGGAAGGTTTACATGATCCAGTTCCTCAACATTGCCGGCACAGGCCCCATCTTCGGTGCCATCATGGGCGCCAAGTTCGGCCCCGTGGCCTACCTGTGGATCGTCCTCGGCACCATCTTCGCCGGAGCCGTACACGACTACCTGAGCGGCATGACTTCGATGCGCAACGGCGGCGCAAGCCTGCCGGAAATCATCGGGAAATACTTGGGCAAGTGGACGAAAAGCGTCGCGCTGGCCCTGACCTTGTTGACTTTGCTTGTCGGAGGCACCGTGTTTGTTTACTCTCCGGCAGCGATACTGCATCTGATTGGCGGCGACACCATGATGTGGGTCATCATCATCTTCGCTTACTATGTCATGGCCACGATGCTGCCCATCGACAAGATTATCGGCAAGGTTTATCCAGTGTTTGCCGTGGCGCTGGTTTTCATGGCCGTGGCGTTGATGGTGGTGCTTTTCGTCAAGATGCCGCACCTGCCCGAGTTGTGGAGCCATTTCTACGACATGGGGGCCAAAGCCGACCCCGAACATTGGACCGACCACATCTTCCCGGCCCTCTTCATCACCGTGGCCTGCGGCGCCGTGTCGGGCTTCCATGCCACGCAAAGCCCGCTGATGGGTCGTTGCCTGAAGACGGAGCGCATGGGTCGCCGAGTCTTCTATGGCGCCATGGTGACCGAAGGCTTGGTGGCTTTGATTTGGGCCACGATAGGCATGTGGTTTTTCTACGCCGACCCCACGCCCGGCTACGACCTCATTGAAGGCTCCAACGGCTTCTCCACTTCTGCTCCGGCGGTGGTGCATCTCGTGAGCCGCGACTGGCTGGGTGCCTTCGGTGCAGTATTGGCCATGTTAGGTGTGGTGGCCGCACCCATCACCAGCGGCGACACCGCTTTCCGCTCCAGCCGCCTCATCGTGGCCGACTGGCTGAAAATCGACCAAAGCCCCGTCCGCAAGCGTCTATTCATCTGCCTGCCGCTTTTCGCCATCTCCATCGCCATGCTGGTGTGGCAGATAGCCAACCCCAACGGCTTCAACATCATCTGGCAGTACATGGGCTTCTTCAACCAAACCCTCGCCGTCTTCACCCTCTGGGCCTTGACCG
>JAFSJF010000158.1 GCA_017439405.1 Bacteroidales bacterium | reverse complement strand
GAGCAGACCACTACAATATCCAAAAGCATATCGCCCTATGGAAGTCACGGCAGTGCCAATGGTGGCCGTAAGCAGGCCGCTACAGCCGTAGAAGGCATAGTTCCCAATGGTCGTCACGGTGTTGGGAATGGTTACGGAGGTAATACCCGTGCAGCCAGAAAACGCAGAAGCCTGAATGTCAGTCACCGCATAAGTGTAAGCCCCGTGGGTCACGCTTTGCGGGATGTCGAGTGCGCCGGTGGCGGAGGTGCCGTTGGCGTGGCCGGTCACGGTCACGGAGGTGCCGCCCTCGTTCACGGTGTAGGTCAGGTTGCCCTCGGTGAAGTCGAGGGCCAAGGCATTCGTCATTCCCACCACACTCAGCAGCAGGAAGAGCAGGACGGCGCGGGCCGCCCTTTTCCAATGTAAAATATTTACATTCATAATGTTAAGAATTTAGTTAGTATTAATTGGATTGTGTTTTCTCTTGTTATCCTCTTCCCGAGCGGGCGATAAAAAAAACATGGACTTATTACTTTTCAATTCTACAACTGAGGTCTTCCACAACCTATGCATCACAATTAATCAGTAAAGCCCATGTGAAAACACATGGACATCGGCTTTACTGCCTGTGACGCAATTGAATATGTGGAAGTTTCAGTTGCACAAGCCTTTAAGCTAATGCTATATCATCGAATTATGCTCGGAGGGGTTATTTCATACGGATTTGTTTGGTTAGACTTTGAGTGGATTATTGGGGCAAAGATAGGAAGATTATGCAAACAAAAATCAGTAAGGCAAGATTTTTTTCCGCTGGGGTTTCCATTTTGGAAAAGGCGAAGAGCTTCTTGCCCAAGTCTTTCAGCGAGGCGCCAAGATGATGAATAGCATCCAAGTTATTATCCTATGCAAACATTGCCTTGCAACGGCACACTTCTACCTCAACCCCTCTCATCTTCTCAATCTTAGCCAAACGGACACTATACTCATTCTCTGCGGTTTGCTCCCTATAAAAACGTAGTTGGTCGCCTTGGTACGCTTCGGCGACATAGGCAATCTCGAAGCGTTTGAGCCGATGCTCGCGATACCATCCAATGTCCCACAAATCCAGCACATGTTCGATGTATTTCACCGAATTGACATGCCCGTTGATGTCGATGTCGTTGTAGTGGACATCGATGCTTCGCACAAAGCCAGCGTTTCCGGAGACTTTCACCCGACCGCCTTTTTCAATCGGGCAAGGCTTGTCGGCCACAATCCAGTTGTCGATGGCGCCGTCGTCGATGGCGTAGATGTCGGTGGGTTGGCGCGTCTCGGTGTCGATCATCGCCCAGATGGAACGTCCGTAGCCATACACTTTCCCGTCTGCGCCCGAAACGCGGAAATTGCGGCTTGTGAAGAAACGCATGGCACTCTCGACCCACGTCTCCACCGCATAACGCTCGTGCTGCCCTGGCATTTCCGACATCTCGATGGCCAACCTCGACAGCACCCAAGAGCGTTGTATTGTCATCAGGTATTTCATCCCGAAACCACGGTCGGTGGAATGGAAGTCGGCAGCGTTAAGCATCTGGTTTCCAAGATGGCCGAGAAACATCCGTCCCGAAAAATCGCAGTGGAACGGCTCGGCCACGAATTCGTATTTTCCTATCTTTTCCAATTCAACAATCAATTACCAATTATCAATTTTCAACTGTCAACTAATCCTCACTCTCGGGTCGATGAACCCATAGACGATATCAACGATGATGTTGACGAACACCAGCATGACCGCAATCAGCAGCACCGCACCCATGATGACGGGGAAGTCGTACTTGTCGAGTGCATCGACCACCACCACGCCAATGCCTTTCCAGTCGAAGACGTACTCCACGAACACCGCACCCGCAAGCAGCGAGGCGAACCAGCCCGAAACCGCCGTCACGACGGGGTTCAAGGCGTTGCGCAAGGCATGGATGCAGATGACGCGAAACGGCTTCAGGCCCTTGGCGCGTGCCGTGCGCACATAGTCCATCGACAGGGCTTCGAGCAAGGAGGTGCGCGTCAGCTCAGTGACCACGGCCAAAGGGCGCATCCCCAAAGTCAAGGCGGGCAAGATGAGGTTGCGCAGGCTCAGGAACTCTCCCCTACCATATTCATCGACGGTGTAAAGACTGCCCGTCATGCCCAAGCCCGTATGGCTTTCCAGCAAAAAACCGAAAACCCAAGCCATCAGGATGGCAGCGAAAAACGAAGGCAGCGACATGCCAATCGTGGTGACGAAAAGGGTTAACTTGTTGAGAAAACTGGTGTTGAACACTGCCGTCAGGATGCCGACGAGCAAGCCCAAAACCATAGCTATGGAAATGGAAACCGCCGCCAAAAGCAAGGTGTTCGGAAAAGCCTCGCCGAGCACTTCGGATACCTTGCGCTTGCTTTGGTACGACATGCGCAAATAGGGTGCTTTCAGCACGACAGCTGTCGAGCCCAACGTGGCTATCTTGGCGTAACGCCCGATTTTCCCCAACTTCCGACCACCGTCCGAGACATCGTATAACGAAATCGGAACAAGGTCGTTCAAGTAGTCAACATATTGTTTCCCAATGCTTTGGTTTAGACCTAATTCTTCGCGAATGGCATTCACCGAGGCTTCGTCGGCACGCTGTCCGAGCATCATCTGGGCGGGGTCGCCAGGCAGGATGTTGAACAGGAAAAACACCAGCGTCGCGACACCCCAGAGCACCGCAATACCGTATAGCAACTTCCTTGTAATGTAAGCTCCCATTTCTTCACAAAACTATCAAAACTTGCAAAACCTCTATATCAAGGTAGGCGGCGCCCAACCGGGTTGCCGCCGGAAAGCCGCCGGTTGGCAGCCTTCCCACATTTGTTATTATGTTTTGATGGTTTTGCATGTTTTGTGACTATTTAAACAATTCATTAAGTTTTTTCCCCTGCGGGAAGTCGATGGCGCTCCACTTGCCCTTCACTAGGCCGTTATCCAACCAAATCAACCCGGGGTTAAAACGCACTATCGTCTTGATTTCCAGCGCGTCACCATAATACACCTCATTGAGGGAGCCATGTCTTGAACGCAGTTGTTCCACCAATTCGGGCGTGTCGGCCACAGCCCAAACCACCGTAAAGTCCTTCGATTCGGCGGTTTCAGTGACGGCACGAATCTTATCCCACTCTTTTTCAGTGACTTTCGACAAATCATGCGAGGTGAACATCAGCAGGTTTCCAGTGTTGAGAATCATGTCGGTCACGTCGTTTCCGTCTTCGTCCAAAGCGCTGAAGCCGAGGTAATCCGAGCCGCCTTCCACCCTTTGCTCCACGAACTCCCATTGGCTCATCCAAACAGAGTCGTTCCACGGGTAGTCGGGCGAAAGGTACTCTTGAGTCTCACCAGTCGCTTTATTTCTGTATTTCAAATAGATACGAATCGGTTCGTCATTTCCGGCGTTCATCTGCTTGCCCACTTTCCAGTTCATGAAATCCACCACAGGCAAATGACGGTAATTGTAAATCTCAAACCCCAAAAACGTGAGGGCATAAACGCATCCGATGACGAACTGCCCTCGCCATGTCAGTCGGTTTTTCAGTTGCTTGTTGTTCAGAACCAATGGGATAAGCACTGCATCAATGACGAGGTTCTTGTAGAAAGTCTGCCAGTTGCTCATCTTGACGGCAGACCCGAAGCAGCCGCAGTCGGGAACGAGGTCATAGAGCGCGTCAAACAGCGTGGTTGTGGTGAAAAACAACATCAATAAGGTGGCACCCAACACGGCCAAACGCGGGAATACGTTGGTAATCAAGCAGATACCAACGAGGAATTCAGCCAAAATCATCAACACGGCCAAAACCAAGGCCATGTCGTTGAGCCAAGTCATGCCATAGACGGACAAGTAGTCAAGCATCTTGTACTTGGTTCCCAAAGGGTCGACGCCTTTCGTGAAGCTACTGAAAATGAACAGAGCGCCGACCAACAAGCGACAGACAGCCAAAGCAGGCTTGCCATAGCCTTTGTGTATGGCAAAAGGCAAGGCCACATTGGCGATGAGCAAAGCCAAAAACAAAGGCCTAAGCGTTGCGAAACAAGGAATCAGAAAAGCGCATACCACTGCCACGACAATGCTCAACCAAGCCAAAACAGGAAACGTCTTTTTCATTTTCTCCCCCCTTCCGATAGCAAAATCAAGGCGAAGACCGCATAGTTGACCATGTCATAATAGTTTGCGTCAAGTCCCTCAGAGACAAGGGTTTTCCCATCGTTGTCCTCGATGCTCTTGGTGCGTAGCACCTTGCTCATGATCAGGTCGGTGATGGAGCTGACGCGCATGTCGCGCCAAGCCTCGTCGTAGTCGTGGTTCTTGCGCGTCATCAGCTCGTAGGCTTCGTTGGTCACCCTGTCGTAAAGCGATGTGGCCTCCTCCGCGCTCAGGTCGGGCTTATCCACGACACCGAACTGCAATTGGATGATGCCCATAGCCGCATAATTGACAATGCCGACAAACTCAGGCTCGATGCCTTCATCGACAAGTTGTTCGGAAGCCGTCTGCAAAGTCCTGATTCTCTTGACTTTGATATAGATTTGATCAGTTATTGAAGTTGTTCGCAAGATACGCCAAGCCGGACCGTAGTCCTTCATCTTTGCGACAAACAGCTTGCGACATTCGGCCAAAACAGCGTGAAACTGGGATTTTGTGTCTTTCGTCTGCATGAAAAATGTATTTTTGCAAAAATAAAACTTTTTTCAATGCTGAGACTTATTTCACGCAACAAAACCTACATTTTCGACCGCCCCGTAGTGATGGGCATCCTCAACGTCACGCCGGATTCTTTCTCCGATGGAGGGCGTTACAATTTGATGGACAAGGCTTTACAACATTGTGAAACCCTACTCTCCGATGGAGCCGACTTCATTGACGTAGGCGGTTGCTCGACGAGGCCCAACAACGCCATCGCCACCGAAAGCGAGGAAATGGAGCGCGTCGTCCCTGTCCTGAAAGCCATCAGGAAGAGGTTTCCCGAAACCTTGGTTTCCATCGACACGTTCCGAAAAAACGTTGCAGAAGCCTGCATCAACGAAGGCGCCGACCTCATCAACGACATCTCTGGCGGGCTTTTCGACGCGGAAATGCTGCCTTTTATCGGCCTAAACCACATTCCATACGTGATGATGCACTGCGTGGGCACGCCCGAAACCATGCACCAACACGCCCTCAGTGGCGACATCCACCAAACCGTCATGGACTTTTTCGCCCGGCAAAGCCAAGTTATGGAAGCCCTCGGCGAACAGCAAACCATCCTCGACCCGGGCATAGGATTCGGCAAAAGCCTTGAGGCCAACTATCAGTTGCTCAGCAACTTGGAGCGTTATCGCTACAAGAACTTGCCCATTCTCATCGGCATTTCGCGGAAGTCATTGATTAACAAGGTGCTTGGCACAACACCCCAAACCGCCGAGAACGGCACGACCGTGCTGAACACCCTCGCCCTGCTCAACGGGGCCGACATCCTGCGCGTCCACGACGTGAAAAACGCTCGCGAAGCCGTCGAATTGATGGGCTATTATCGTCAAAGTATCGGAAAAACCTTGTAATTTTGCGCCAAAAAATACGTTATGCTTGAACTCTTCATCCAAGTCCGCATTTTCGACATCATCGACATATTCTTGGTCGCATTGCTTTTCTATTGGTTCTACCGCATCCTGAAAGGCACTTCGGCCATCAGCATCTTCATCGGCATCGTGGCCATCTTCCTTATCTGGCAGGTAGTCAAGGCCTTGCAAATGGAATTGCTGACCTCTATTCTCGGTGCCTTCGTCAGCGTAGGTTTCATCGCCTTAATCATCATATTCCAGCCTGAAATACGCCGATTCCTCTTCACCATCGGAGCCCAAGCCCGCGAAGGCAAGCTGACGCAACGGTTCAAGTTCCTGAGAATGAGCAACAACGTTAACCTCGATGTGGAAGCCGTGTCCCAAGCCTGCCTCAACATGTCGGAAATCAAGCAGGGCGCATTGATTCTGCTCACGCGCAACAACAACCTCGATGATATCGTCTCAACAGGAGTCATCGTCAACGCCGACATCACCAACCCTCTGATAGAGAACATTTTCTTCAAGAACAGCCCTTTGCACGACGGCGCCATGGTCATCCGCAACAACCGCATCACGGCGGCGCGTTGCATCCTCCCCGTGACGCAAAAGACCAACATTCCCGGCCATTACGGCCTTCGTCACCGTGCCGCCATCGGCGTGACCGAGGTCAACGACTGCATTGCCTTGGTCGTGTCGGAAGAAACAGGAAACATCAGCATGGTTTTGGATGGCAACATACGCACTATCAAGCCTTTGGAATTGAAAGATACCATCGAAAAGGAACTGAAACCATAATTTCAGACCCATGTCTTTCTACCCATCGAGGCCTACGGCATCAGGTCGTCATTGGTGCCCATGAACATCCTTATCCAACCGAAAGGAGGTATGATGAGGAAGCACACGCCGAACCAGAACCAGAACGACTTGCCGCGGCTGCGGGCAATCAGTCCGCCAATGACGGCTTGAAGGATGTAGGCGAGAACTACAAGGATGATAATCAAAGTTTCTGACATAATCTTCAGTTTTTCAAATTGTTACAAAGCATTTTCCCCAAGTTCCCCATAGGGGAACAGATTTGTTTTGGATTTGTTCAGATTTGCTTCCAAAAACAAAACAAGATCATATTCATTTCTTTTTCCTCCCACTCTTTTTCAGCGCCTCCGCGATAATCCACTGCAGCTGCCCGTTGACGGAGCGGAACTCGTCGGCGGCCCACTTCTCCACCGCTTCCATCGTCTCGGCATCGACACGGAGCAGGAAGGTCTTGGTGTTCGTATTTTCCTTTTCCTTTGCCATTATTCAGCCTCCTTTTTTGACGCGGGACTCGGGACTTCGGGACGCGAGGCCGCCTCGCCCAAGGTCATCGAGCAGATGTTTTCCTTGGAAACGTATTTGTCGTAGATCCAAATGCACAAAATGGTCACGGCCATGACAATGAAGCCCGAAAGGCCCGTCATGCCGTTCAGGAAGTCGTTGCCGCCGAGGGTGAACAGGATGACCATGCCCGCCATAGCGTTGAACGTGCCGTGAATGATGGCCGCCACAATCACCGACTTCGTTTTCAGGACGAAATACAACTCAATGATTCCCAATAGGATACACATCACCACCATCAGCAACGCGCCCCATTGCGGCTCATTCGGGTAGTTGTAGCCCATCAGGATGATGGGGAAATGCCAAACGCCCCACACCGTGCCGATGAACAGCGCGGCTTTCCAGAACTTTTGGCCGCTCAAGGCCTCGACGAGATAGCAACGCCAGCCGTATTCCTCACCAAAGGCAGCAACGGCATTGATGGTGATGCCCGCAATCATGCCGCTGAACACGGTGGAAAGCGCCATCACCCATGCGGGGAGTTTGCCCAAGGCATCGCGTACCAATTCCTGTTGGTCTTCGGGGATGTCTTGCTGGCTGATAAGCTGTTCGGCGTTGTATTGCAGCTCCACGCCCGGCATCAATCCGTTAACGAGTATGCAGGCTAACGTCATTACCACGGGCAGCAGCCAAGCCACCAGCCACGACCATCTCACCTTGAAGTTGACCAAGCCTGTGTGGTTGAACTTCTCCTTGTCGATGGCTTGCAGCACGAGGGCCGTCAGCATCGGGAAGAACATGCACACGGTGGCCAAAGCCGAGAACCCGACGGGCTTGTCTTGCGGGTCGATGCCGAAGGCGAAATGCGCCACGGCCATCACTGCCCAACTGAACAGGCAGACCACAAGGGAATATCTTATTGCTTTTTTCATGGGTTTTCAGTTTTTTGTTGTTTCACTTTAGCAATCATTTCGATGGTTTCCTCCTCCGTGGCGCAGTTGAGGTAATACAATGCGCCGTCCACGGTGCGCACTTCAAGGATTGGACCGCCTTCGGTGCATACGAACATCATGCAACTCTCGCCCCCTTTCAGGCGGAAATGCCCGATGTTGACCTTGTCGGTCGAAACGCCGTTGGTGCGGATGGAGATGTCGGGCCAACGGCTCAAAACGGTGGTCGAGGCGATGTCGGCCACGGGAATCGAGGCACCATACCCGCCGCCTTTGGCCGTAATGTAATCCTCTGACACTTCAATCGTTGCAGGCTTGCCGCCCTTGAAGAAGAAGAACAGGATGACGGCAAAAGCCACAACCGTAATGCCAATGCCAATCCAGTTCTTTCGACGTTCTTTCTTGCCCTCCTCCCCTTGCAGGCCCAAGTCATAGCGTCTGCCGAGCAGCAAACAGGCCACGACGAGACCCATCGTTACGGACAAAAGCACGATAAGATGGACACCTATCGGAATCTTTACAAAAGTCGTCAAAGCGCCGAAAAGCAGCAAGACCCCGCCGCCAACCAAAAACACGTTGCGGTAAGCCAGCTTCAGGCCTTCCAAGTTGACTTGTGCCAAGCGTTTCTTCGGCATGGTGTTCACGCCCGAAATCAGCATCGGATTGCGATACACCGCCCAGCCCGAAAGCATCAGGATTACTCCCGTTATTAAATCTATCCAAAACATAACACTATCTGTTTTTCAATACTATGGACAAAAACACAGCCACAGCGAGCACCACAAGCATAACGACGACGACGGTAATCTTCGCTGCCTTATTCATGTAAAGGCTGTAATATCCCTCGCCGCGCTCGTCGCGACCGAAGCCGTTGTACCTCCGCATGGCGATAACCAAGGGCACAATCATAGCTACGCAAACCACCCCCATCACAATTCCTCCAGTATTATCGTTAATGACCTTGAAGGCCGAGAGCAAGCCCGCGACAATCAACAGGCCTCCAGCCACGCCAAGGGTGATGGCTACAGCCCTTTTCAGTCCCTCAATGTCCACCAAAGCCTTCCTTTCGGGCGGCATTTCGCCATATGGGTTGATCCAGTTGGGATTGCGGTAAATAAGCCAACCGAGAAGAGCCAACAAAAGACCTGAAAACACAAAGCAATATACCATAATCGATTAGTTTACAATTAATAAAGTCACTGTCAACACAATCCCGATGGCGGTAGTAACAAGACCAGCCTTGCTGTACTCTTTAGTAAAACGCCATTTGGCGACATTCAGCAACAAGCCAAGAGCGCAAGCAGGAATCAGCAGGGAAAGAAACCTCTCCATGCCGAAAACATCTTCAAGCAATGCAGCCACCGGAAAAGAAAGTCCAGTAGATAAGTAGCTGACCATAAAGAACTTCTGCATTCCTTTCTCGTATTCAGTGCCTCTCTGCTCTGCCATCACCCTTCTCATGCCACGGTCTTTTTCAGGATGCCGCATCACGCGAACGGCAAGCCAAACCGGCACGCCAAGCGCGAGAAGCAACAAGAGAAACGCAAGGATTAATAATAGTGTTTTTCCAGTCATTTTTGCAGGTTTTCAATTCTACGACTCAATTCTTCGATAAGCATATTGGTTTCTTCTGTCGTCTTGCAGTTGACGAGAATCAGTCCGTGACGGGTGTAATGCATCAGATAAGGTGCATCCTTCCCCAACAGGTAAAACTTGGCATCGTTTCCGTCTTTCAGTCGGAACTCACCTTTCTTGATACCGCCCAAACTGTAACCAACCTTGCAATACTTTGTGGTTGGCAGTTCATTGACAACCATCACGGAATCAATACTTTGGTAACAGATCGTTCTACCATAATCGCCTTCGATGGAGAGCATTTCGGGCAGCACTTCGACCTTGCTTTTTTTGTAAGACATAGAACCCCCAATGACTACGCCGAAAAACAAGGTCGCAAAAAGCACCCATTTCCACGCCTCAATCTCACCAGTGACTCTTTGCCTGACATACAGAAACAGGAATACCGAAACGAATGTCGGAAACAACATGAAATAAGCCACATTGATGCCAAAAGCCAGTCCCATCAAGCCCGAAAAGATGAACAATGCGCCCGTCACGAGATAGTTGATGAAATAAAGTCTCTTTAATTCAGGGTTATTGTCCAAATCAACATAATATTTCGACTTCCAGCCTTTCGCAGAAAAGGGTTCCCGATTCCAAAAAGAAACGAGCCGAAAAGGCCTCCTAATGCGTACCCTATCGGGGACATACCTGATGCGGAAGGCATTCAGTATCAGGATAAAACCCATTGCTATGCTGATGAGATTGCTCATTTTTGTCTTTTAATTCATTTCAATGTAAAGAATATGTATTTAATTTACAACCAGATAAATTACCGTCAGCACAAGGACAACTGCAAAAGTAACCGCTCCTGCCTTACTGAACTCACCCGTGAAACGCCACTTAGCGATGACTAATACCAAGCAAAGGGCACAGCCTGGAATCAGCATAGAAGAGAAGTCCTCCATGCCAAAGACGAGTTGGAGCAACGCCGCCACAAGCCATGCGAGACCCGTAGACAAGTAATTGACCATGAGTAATTTCTGCATTCCGGCTTCGTATTCTGCGCCACGCTGTTCTTTCATTACATTTCTCATATTGCGATCTTTCTCAGGATGCCGTTTCACGCGAATGGCGAACCAAACTGGAATGGCAGTCATTAACAGCAAAAAAGAGCACAGTAAGATATAACCTATCAGATTCATATTATTTAGCTTAGGGTTACAGTCCAATAATATACACAGAAACCAATCAACGCCATCGAGGCGACCAACACGCCCACCAAAGCAGGCTTGCTCAGCCGCTCATCATTCCTGTACTTCATTGCCCAAAGCCCGATGAGCATGACGACCGTCATGAATACGGTGATGGAGACGGCCATCACGCCTTTGTAGGGCAAGAGCTTGGGGATGCTCAATGCGATGGCAATCAAGACGAACATGATGCCATAGAGCAAGAAAGCGAATGAGAAGAATCGCTGGTTTTCGGGGGTAATCTGCTTTCCTCGCGCATTGCGGTAGATGATGTCGGGACGGAATCTGCCTAGAATGGCCATGAGGATGGCCACGATGCCAATACCTAATAATGAAATGATGTCTTTGTCCATTTTTGTTTTATTTGCAGGGGTGCGGCTGCCACATTGTGACAGCCCTACACCCCAAACCTTCAACCTTCAATTATCAAATTTCAACTGTCAACTGTCAACTAATACAGGCTTCCCGTGTTCACCACCGGCTGGGCCGACTCGTCGGCGCAGAGCACCACCATGAGGTTGCTCACCATGGCGGCCTTGCGCTCCTCGTCGAGTTCGACAACGCCTTCGTCCTTCAGCTTGTCCAAGGCCATCTTGACCATCGACACGGCACCTTCCACGATCTTCTCGCGGGCCGAGATGATGGCGGCAGCCTGCTGGCGACGCAGCATAACCGCTGCAATCTCAGGCGAATAAGCCAAATAGTTGATGCGCGCCTCTAATACTTCGAGGCCCGACATCGTCAAGCGCTCGTTGAGCTTGGCCAACAGCACCTCGTTGATTTCAGAGCCACCCGAACGCAGCGTCAGCTCGCCGGTTTCGGCCTCGTTTTCGTCGTAGGCATACATGCCCGCCACCTCGCGCAAGGCAGCGTCGCTCTGCACTTGGATGAAGCTCTCGAAAGCCCTCATGCGGCTCGACACCGACACGGGTGCCGTGCCCGAGCCACCGCCGGCCATCGTTTGCGAGTCGATTTCGAACATGGCCTTGTAGGTGTCCTTCAGCTTCCAGACCAAAATCTGGCCAATCATGATGGGGTTGCCCGTCTTGTCGTTCACCTTGATGTTGTCGGGGTTGAGGTTGCGGGCGCGGAGCGAGACCTTCTTGGAGGTCATCAGGAAGTTGACCCAGTGGAAGCCCGTCTTGGTGAACGTGCCTTTGTACTTGCCGAAAAACAGCATCACCATGGCCTCGTTAGGCTCCAGTTTGCGGAACCCGATGGGCAGGATGCAGGCCAAAAGTAGGCCGATGATGGGCAGGATGGGCGCGGTTTCGTTGTTTGCAGTAGCCACCAAGCCCCAAATGCACAACGCCACGAGGGCGATTTCGATAAACAATGCGACGAATCCGTTCATCGCAAGTCCCTTGAATTCAAATTCTTTTGTTTCCATAGATGATATTATTTTGATATTATTTTGATGCTGCAAAAATACATTAATTTTGGAACATGCAAGAAAAAAATGCACTTTTTTGAAAAAAATTCCGCCATTAAGCACTATTTTTGCGGAGAATTTACTACGAATTACACGAATGATACGAATTAATACGAATAGAATTTGGCAGCCTAAGCTGCGGATTTCACGAATAAGGGATTCGTACCCATTAGCGACAAAGTCGCGAAATTCCGAATTTTCCATTCGCCAAATTAGTGCAATTCGTAGTTGAAAAAAGAAATGTCTCAAAACCTATTTAATATGAAGAAGTTAGCATTAATTTGCGCAGTGGTTCTCTCGATGGCCAGCTGCGCCTCAATGAAGGTGGTGGATCAAAGCGCCGCCGCCAACGCGGGTGCCGCCGCAATGCAAGCCCTCACCATCAGCGATGCCCAAGTGGCTCAGTTGTGCAGCCAATACATGGCTGAGTCTGACGGACAGAACACCATTCTCCCTGCCAGCAACGACTACACCCAGCGCCTCAACCGCATCATGGCGCGTTTCAACAACATCAGCAACTTGAACCTCAACTACAAGGTGTATCAGTCAAACGAGGTGAACGCCTTCGCAAGCGGCGACGGCTCGGTGCGCGTCTATACCGGCCTGATGGACGCCATGAACGACGACCAGGTTTTCGCCGTCATCGGGCATGAGTTGGGACACCTTATTAATAAAGACGTGCGCGATGCCTACCGTGCCGCCTATCTCGTGGTGGCTGCCCGTTATGGCATTGCCGCCGTCAACACCACGGCCGGTGCCCTTTCGACGGGCTTCCTCGGCGACCTCGGCCAGCAGTTGGCACAAAACGCCTACTCGCGCCGTCAGGAGACCGAAGCCGACGAAACCGCGTTCCAGTTCTGCGTACAAAACGGCGTGGATCCTTACGCCATGTATCACGCACTGAATGTGTTGATCAGCCTCAGCGGAAACAGCGGCACGCAAAGTAAAATCGCCCAACTTTTCTCCACCCACCCCGACACGCAGAAACGCGCCACCCACATCAAGGAGATGGCTGAGGCGGCTGGCTACAAGTTGAATGCAAGCGGCACGTCAAGCAACGGCAGCAAAACCACCACAACCGTCAAACCCAAGACCACGGTCACGCCGAAGCAAAACAACGATGGGAACAACAGTGGCAGTTCCAACGGAACGGGAAAAAAGACAGTGAAAGTCGGGAAGAATTGATTTCCTGTAAGGGCGTTGCTCTCCAAGTCTCAGCTTTATATCAAATGCTGTTTAATGGCCTTGCACACCAACGAAGCCGTGTTGTTGCAGCCCAACTTCTGCCTTAGGTTTTTCGTATAGCTGTGCACCGTCTCAAAGCCGAGGCACAAGCGGTCAGCAATGTCTTTCATCGTGCAGCCTTCGGCAATCAGACCCAAGATCTCACGCTCGCGCATCGTCAAGTTGGCGGGCGTTTGCTTTTCATGCGAAAGCATCTGTTGGGCCTCAGCGCTGAGATAAGTCTCGCCTGCCTCAACTGTCAGAATGGCATTCCGAACCTCTTCAACACCAGCACTCTTGAAAAGATAGCCATTGGCGCCGTTTTGCATAGCACGATGGATGACGGAAGCCTCGGCAAACATCGTCAGGACGATGATTCGCAAGTCAGGCTGCTGCACTCGCAGCTGCTGGATGGCGTCGATGCCGTCGCCATCGGGAAGGGCAACGTCCAACAGCAGCACTTGTGGTTTGACTTGCGGCAACATCTCTGCCGTTTCCGACAAAGTCGATGCCATTGCAACCACTTGTGCATCACAGCTTTCGTTAATCAATTTGGCCAAGCCTTCCGCCACCAAAACGTGGTCGTCGGCAATCATCACGCTTATCATGGTTCCGTGTTTTTGAATTCTATGTTGATCTCGGTGCCTTCGGCGGGTTTGGCGTAAATGTCCATGCGTCCACCGATGGCCTCCACCCTTTCGCGAATGTTCCGCAACCCCGACCCCTCGCTTTCGGGGTCAACCTGGCCGTTGCCATCGTCACTCACGTTGATGGTCGTAGTTTCCTCGTTCACGATCAATTGCACGTTGATATGCACCGCATCGGCACTTTTCACGGCATTGTTGACCAACTCATGGACGATACAATAGATAACTTCTTCGTTTTCAATATGCTTTTCGTCGCCATAAAAAGCGAAACCGACCTTTTTCATTGTTTGACAGAAGTCGGACAGGGCGGTTTTCAGTCCATAGCGTTGCAGTGCATCGGGCAAGAGGTGATGCGACACGTTGCGCATTTCGCGGATGGCTTCGTCGGTCAACTTAGAAGCCTGACTTTCAGGGCTTACATTCTGTTTTACCGCCGTCAAAAGCCCGCCCATGCGGTCGTGGAGGTCGCGGGCAATGCGCACGCGCTCGGCCAACTCGCCGTCAAGTTTGGCTTTCACCACGGCGTTTTTCTTGCTTTGCCGCACATTGCGCCAAAGCAGGAAAAACAGCAACGCTATCATAATCAGCACTATGGCAATCAAAACCGTGCTTCGCGTGAGCCATTGCTTTTCCTTTTTCAATTGCTCGATGGCCGCTTGTTTTTTCTCCGTCTCATAAAGCACTTCCCTTTGCGACAGGCTCGACTGGTAATTGCTTGTGGCGAACGCCTCCATGCCGTTGAACACCTTGTTCACACATTCATTAACTCTTTGTGTCTCACCCAATTCCGCATAGATTTTCGCCAAATAGGCATAACTTCCAAGGTCGTTGTAGGTCTCCTCCTCCCCCACATTGATGGCTTTCCAAGCGTATTCCTCGGCTTTGCGCCATTGCTTGCGTTCCATCGCGATTTCGCAAACGGCATTGTAGACATCGCCCGCCGTCTCCGACCAAGTCTCTTCCGTGACGCACTCCAAGGCTTCGTTGATTAAGGTTTCAGCCTTGTCAACATCCTGGTAATGATTCAGTTGTATGCGAGCCATCGTCGTGAGCGTCACGATATAGTCATCTGGCTCCTCGGCTTTGTGGCGGCTGTAATACTCATGACAATATTGCACGGCTTCCTCGGCCTTCGCAATATCGCCCTGACCCAAATAATGCTTCGCCAAGACCTTGAGCGGCATGGCAATCAGCAACGAATCGCCCGTGGCACGAGCGGCTTCCAATGACTGTAGTTCGTTTCGTTCGGCCTCTTCCGCATTGCCCATGCTGTTATATAGCTCTGCCACATTGTGATACAGTATCGCCGTCGACTCCATCCACTGGTGTTTCTCGAAAATCGGCAAGGCCAACTGATAGTAATGGATGGCCAACTGCGCCTTGTCCTGCATATTATAGACGTTGGCGATGGAGCCATAAAGCGCACTCAGATTGTCGTCGATGTCCTTTTCGGTGTAGCGTTTGTCGGCTTTCATCAGCTCGGTCGCTGCCAAAGCATCGTTGTAATAGGCAATTGCCTTGTCGTAATCGTCACGGCCATAGTAATTTAGCCCTAAAATACGCAAAGCATCGGTACGGGCGTTCAAGGCATCCATCTTGTAGGAAAGCTCCACGGCTTTTTGGGCATAATGCTCCGATTTTTGTCCGTCGGTTTGCAAATAGCCCCACATCAAGCCTTCGTAAGCCCGCATCAAATCAGCGTCATTGAGCGTTTTTCCGCTTTCCAGCACCATCTCCAACGAGTCCGTTTTACGGTTGCGGTGGTCGGTGTATTGCGCCAAGGCGGGAATGGCCACAAGGCAGAAAGCCCATATTAATAAGGTATGTGCGATGCGCTTGATCATGGCACAAAAGTAGTGAGATTTTGCCGTTATTTTGTCCAACGAGGCAAATAATTTGCTCATTTTGGGCAAAATACCCCCATTTGGGGAGTTGACGCGCATTGTTGAAGAGCCTACTTTTGCTCGAAAATTCATTCACCAAATAATTATCAACATGAAGAAACTCTGCAAAATTTTGGTCGCCATGCTCGTTGTTGCGGCATCGCTGACCGGCTGCCAGAAAAAGGAGAGCAGCGAAAAGAAGATTTTGTCGTTTGCATTCGTCTCGCCGTCGGTGCAAGCCGTGATTACCGAAAGCGCCAAGACCATCGTGGCCACCGTGCCCGAGGGAACGGCGGTCACCTCGATGACTCCCATCATCACCGTGTCGGAAAAGGCCACGGTCAATCCCGCCTCGGGCATCACGATGGACTTCACCAACCCCGTCACCTACATCGTGACCGCTGAAGACGGCTCGCAAGCCACTTACGTTGTCACCGTTACCTTCGGCGGCGGTGGTGGCGGTGGCGGAACCACCGACCCGACCGAGTTCAGCGGCAACATCGACGCTAACACCACTTGGCCCGACCTCGGCCTGCCCGTCGACTACATCATTGACGGCAGAGTCTACATTGAAGGCAACGCGCTGCTCACCATCGAGCCGGGCGTGACCATCATGTTCACCGGCACCAATGGCGCCATCGAAGTGGGCGAAAACGCTGGCCTGCGCATGGTGGGCACCGCCGACAAGCCCATCAAGTTCATGGGTCCGGCCAACAACCCCAACAACGGCTCGTGGGAGCAAATCCGCGTCAACTCGAAACGCGCCGACAACGTTTGGGAGTATGTCGAGTTCATCCGTGGCGGCTCCGACGACTATGTGTGGAACGCCGTCATCGACCTGCAAGGTGCCAAAGTGTCGATGAAAAACTGCACCATCGACGGCTCGCTCGGCTATGGCATCGACGTGGAATATGAAACCCGTTTCTTGGCCTTCGAGGGCAACACCATCAAGAACTGCGCACAATACCCCATCGTGAGCGAACACTGGATTGGCCTCCTCGACATGGGCAGCAACAACACTTTCGAGAGCAACGGCCACAACTTCATCGACGCACTGTGCCGCGACATCAATATGGAGCAGCACACCACGCTGAAAGCCATGCCCATACCTTATTATATGGAGAGCGGCCTTTGGATTGAGGGCGGCTTCAAGCTCACCATCGAGCCAGGCACACAGATGTACTTCAAGAGCGGACAGAATGTCGATATGCAAGCTGCTGTCACTCTAATCGCCGATGGCACTGCCGACAAGCCCATCATCTTCCGTGGCATGGAGGACGAGAACAGCTACTGGCTGGGCATCAAGTACCACAGCACGAAAGAGGCCTCGGTGATGAACCATTGCCAGATCCTCAACTGCGGTGAAGACGACGCGTATTTCCACGGCGGATGCATCTGCATCTACGACGACGCGCGCCTGACGCTAACCAACTGCACCATCGGCAAGAGCCTCTACTACGGCATCACCTTGGACGGCGTGGGGCTGTTTGGCCGCATCACCCACAGCAACAACACGTTCGTTGGATGCGGTGTGGGCAACGTGTGGCTTGAAAACGGCGGCGAATGGGGTGGCGTACAGTACGAAAGCGGACAGATTTTGGACGATTTGCCGTAAAATCCATCAATTATTGTAGAGACGGTGCAAGCACCGTCTCTACCGACACAAAATCCGCTTGGGATGTTCCGAGCGGGTTTTTGTTTTCAACGACATCATACTATCCTATCAATCAGCTGATTTCGTAAAAAGCGAAAATTTTTGCGTTTTTTTGCTTGCGATAAAGAAAAAAGCTGTATTTTTGCAGCGTCAAAAGCGACAGGACTAGTAGCTTAATTGGATAGAGCTTCTGACTACGGATCAGAGGGTTGGGGGTTCGAGTCCCTCCTAGTTCACCAAGGTTCTGCAAAAAGAACCTTTTTTGGCCCATTCGACTAGCGGTTAGGTCGTAAGTTTCTCACACTTAAAACAGCGGTTCGATTCCGCTATGGGCTACGGATAATCCAAATATAACCCAACTGAAAATCAAGCAGTTGGGTTTTTTATTGGCATTTTCTTTTTCAAATCCAAGTTTTTTGTAATTTTGCTATCCCAAATAGACTCAAATGTTTCAGCAGATTAAACAATTCAAGGAAAGACACCCTTTCACCACGCTAATGCTCATCGCCATTACGGTGCGCGTCATCGTGGTCATCTTCGTCCCCGGCTTCGGATCCAAAGGCGAACTGCAGCACCCCACCCTTTTCATCGGTATCCTTGAAAAAATCAAGGATGTTTTCGGCATCGGGCAGACACAAGGCATGATGCTTCTCAGCCGCGCCCTTTATGCAACCGTCTCATTATTCACGATATCAATGGTTTACCGAATCTTCGACCTTGCCTCGAACAAGCATACAGCCTGGCTTCTGGCTCTCATTCCGGCCTTCAGTTGCACCATGCCCTCTTTTGGTATCATCGAGAATGCAAGCGCGTTTTTGGGACTGCCTTTCGTGCTTTATGGAGCCAATGTGGTTCTGCGGCAGGAAATCCTTCGCAAGAGCAATCGCACTGAGAATGTCCACCGCACATCGTTCCTCATCGCCGGTCTCATGCTCGGCTTAGGCGTTTGCTTCTGGTACGAAAGCATTTTCATCGTGTTCTGCATCCTGCTGATCCTGTGCTTGGAACGCAACTTCAAGGGAGCCTTGATAACCCTCTTGGGGGCAGCCATTTCCATCATCGCAATAAGCCTGTTTTTGTGTGCGCTTCATGTCAATCCACTGAAATACATCGTGTTATAATTTAACCAATTAGGCTTACATTGTAACAACCTGACAACTG
Source organism: Bacteroidales bacterium (assembly GCA_017439405.1). GTDB lineage: Bacteria > Bacteroidota > Bacteroidia > Bacteroidales > F082 > Limimorpha. Next base: position 17,203 of record JAFSJF010000158.1, on the reverse strand, counting down.
AAAACCATGAAATTAATCGCCCCTTCCCTATTATCCGCCGACTTCCTCAACCTGGAACACGACATCGAAATGCTCAACCGCAGCGAGGCCGACTGGCTGCACTGCGACGTGATGGACGGACGCTTCGTACCCAACATCTCCTTCGGAATCCCTGTCGTTCAGGCGATTAAGAAGAAAGCACAGAAGCCCTTGGACGTCCACCTGATGATTGTGGAGCCGGAGAAATACTTCGAGGCCTTCGCCAAGGCGGGCGCCGACATCATCACTTTCCACTACGAGGCCTGCACCCATATACACCGTGCCGTGCAGCAGATTAAAGCATTAGGCATCCATGCTGGCGTGGTGCTTAACCCTCATACGCCTGTGGCCGTCTTGGAAGACATCCTCGGCGACTTGGACGTGGTGCTCCTCATGTCGGTCAACCCGGGCTTTGGCGGGCAAAAATTCATCGAGCGCACATACGAAAAAGTGCGCAAGTTGCGTTCAATGATTGCCGCGCAAAACACCACTGCGCTCATCGAGGTGGATGGTGGCGTGAACACAAAGAATGCCAAGGCTTTGTTTGAGGCTGGGGCGGATGTATTAGTGGCGGGCAATGCGGTGTTTAAGTCGGAGGATCCGATGGAAACGATAAGCTTGATGAAAAATTCCTGATTTTGGCTTGCAAGTTCCAAAAAAATCGCGTTTCTTTGCACATTGAAAATAGTATTTGAAAATACGGTATTTTAGAATACTATAATTGAAATGGGATGCTTTTCTACGACAGAATCAACGAGTTAGAGACCTTGCAAAAGGTTTTGGAGCGCAGTCGGAACGAGGCGCAGATGACCGTTTTGATGGGTCGGCGACGCATCGGGAAGACAGAATTGGCTCGACGATGCAACGATGAAACGCTATTGTATTTCTTTGTAGCCCGCAAGACGGAAGCCCTTCTCTGTCAGGATTTTGTGCGCGAGGCCGAGGAACGGTTGGGCATCCCTATCGGTTGGCCGACTTCGTTTTCGGAGCTTTTCCGTTATCTTCTTGTTTATGCCGAAACACATCCGCTCACCTTGGTCATCGATGAGTTTCAGGAGTTCCAAAGGGTCAACCCCGCAATATTCAGCGACATGCAGCGTGATTGGGACTTGCATAAACGGACAAGTCGGATGAACCTGATTATCAGCGGTTCTGTTTTTTCATTGATGAAACGCATTTTCGAGGATGCCAAAGAGCCGCTTTTCGGACGCGCCAACCAACGACTTCACCTCCAACCTTTCACGACCGATGTGCTAAAACAGATTCTCGCCGACCACAACCCCGATTACACTCCCGACGACCTGCTCACGCTATTCGCAGTCACAGGCGGCGTGCCGTGGTACGTCGCCTTGCTCATGGACAATGGCAAGACACACAAAGACAGTATATTATCCTATTTGACCGAGGCCAATTCACCTTTTATTAATGAAGGCAAGAACATCCTCATCGAGGAGTTTGGCAGCGACTACGCAATGCATTTCTCCATCCTCACTTGCCTTGCCGGCGGACAATTGACCCGTGGCGAACTTGAAGCCCAATTAGGATCCGACAATATCGGAAGTTATCTCGTCAGGTTGGAGAATTATTACAACTTGATTGAAAAGAAACTACCCATATTTGCCAAGGAGAACGAGAAGAAAGTACGTTACGCACTGAAAGACAGGTTCTTGGACTTATGGTTCCGCTTCTTTTACAAATACCAGGGCTTTGTGGCCAACAATGCGCTCGGCCAGTTGGATCGGATCATCAAGCGCGATTTCGACACTTATTCGGGCTTCGCACTTGAGCATTACTTTGAGCAGAAATTCCGCGAGAAGGGCTACTTTACCCGCATCGGGAGGTTTTGGGACCGCAAAGGCCAGAATGAAATCGACCTCATCGCTGTCAACGAAATTGATGGCGTAGCCGAAATCTATGAAATAAAACGCGACCGCCAGCGTTACGATGAAAAGGCATTGAAAGACAAGATAGCCGTTCTCCAACAAAACTGCGCCGAACTGCACGGAATGAAGATCTGTTGGGGCGTGCTTTCTTTGGAAGACCTTTAAGAATGCTGAATGTAGAATGTAGAATGTAGAATGTAGAATGCTGAATGTAGAATCCTGAATGTAGAATGTGAAATGATGAAATCGAAGATTCGACGAAGTCAATGCGGAATATAGAGGCAGTTAGCTATTAACCAGTAGCTGTTAGCTCGATTGCTGACAAGCTAATAGCTAACGGCTAAAAGCCAAAAGCAAAACAAGCCAATAAAAATCTTGAAATCTGAAATTTGAAATCTTGAAATACCAACAATTAAACAGTTCAACAATAAACACTTAAACAAATGAGCAACGACATCACAAAACTCCAGCCTGCGGGCATTTGGAAAGAGTTCAACGGCATCCTTGGTGTGCCGCGTCCGTCGAAGAAGGAAGCCAAAATGGTGGCCTACCTCGAACAATGGGCAAAAGACCATAAAATCAGCTATGTCAAGGAAGAGTGCGGCAACATCATCATGAGTGTGCCGGCCACCAAGGGCATGGAAGACCGCCAGACGGTCATCCTGCAAGCCCACATGGACATGGTGTGCGAGAAGAACAGCGACAAGAAGCACGACTTCGAGAAAGACCCCATCGAGCCCGTCATCAAGGGCGAGTGGCTGCATGCCAACGGCACCACCCTCGGCGCCGACGACGGCATCGGCGTGGCTGCGGCCTTGGCCGTCATCGCCGACCCGACTGTGGAACACGGTCCGCTGGAGTGCATCTTCACCGTCGATGAAGAGACGGGCCTCACGGGTGCCATGAAACTCGACCCAAAGGACTTCAGCGGCCGCATCCTGCTCAACTTAGACAGCGAAGACGAAGGCGAGATCTTCATCGGCTGCGCCGGCGGCATGGACACTATTATTAAGGTGTGGTACGAACTGGAGCCTGCCCCGGAAGAGGCCACGGCCTACCGCATCACCGTGAGCGGCCTGAAAGGCGGCCACAGCGGCGATGACATCAACAAGAACTTGGCCAACGCCAACAAGCTGCTGACCCGCATCCTGTGGCAAGCCACGACATGGTTCGACCTCCAACTCTACGACTTCCAAGGCGGCAACCTGCGCAACGCCATCGCCCGCGAAGCCACGGCAGTGGCCTTCATTCCCAACGAGAGCGTTGGCGACTTCCTGCACTATGTAGCCGACATGGAAAAGCACTTCAAGCAAGAATACCAAGTGACCGAACCCACGCTGAAAGTCACGGCAGAAGTGGCCGAGGTGCAACCCGACGTGGTCATCGACGAGATGTCGCAATTCAACCTGCTGAACGGCCTCTATGCCTGCCCCCACGGCGTAATCGCCATGTCGCAGACCATCCCGAACTTCGTGGAGACCTCGACCAACCTTGCCTCGTGCAAGAAGAAGGAAGGCTATTTCTTCATCCAGACCTCGCAGCGCAGCAGCATCGAGTCGTCGAAGCAAGACATCGCCAACATGGTGGAGGGCGTGTGGAGCCTCGCCGACGCCGACGTGGAACACACCGACGGCTATCCGGGCTGGGCACCCAACCCCAACAGCGCCATCTTGGACATCGCCGTGAACTGCTACAAGAAGCGCTTCAAGAAAGACCCGAAGGTGCGTGCCATCCACGCTGGACTGGAATGTGGCCTTATCGGCGACAAGATTCCGGGCATGGACATGATCAGCTTCGGCCCCACGCTGCGCGGCGTTCACTCGCCCGACGAACGTTGCGAAATCGCCACCGTGCAGATGTTCTGGGACTTCATGTGCGACATCCTGAAGAACGCGCCGAAGAAGTAAACCAAGGCCTCCATCAAGATATGTGTCACATCCAATGCAGTTAATTCAAAAACGGCTGTCTCCGTATTGGGAACAGCCGTTTTTTCAACTCTCGTCATTCTTTACTTCGTCTTATCCGGCCAAGCGGGAATCGCTGGAATGTCGGGATAGTCTTTCATCTGTTCGAGAATGACCTCGATGGCCTTGTTCAGCTGGTCGTCGACGCCCTCGAACTCGCGGGCGGGGTCGTTGTCGATGACGATGTCAGGGTCTACGCCATAGCCTTCGATGACCCAGTTGCCGTTTTCGTCGAAGGGTGCGAACTCGGGACGGGTCAGCGAGCCACCATCGATGAAAGGCAGGCTGCCACGGATGCCGACCACGCCGCCCCACGAGCGCATACCGATAGTAGTACCAATCTTGTGCTTCTTGAACTGGTAGGGGAACAGGTCGCCGTCGGAAGCGGAGTATTTGTTGAACAGCAGCACCTTGGGACCGAGCATCATGCGTGTGGGCTTGGTCTCCGGCTCGTTGTTGCGCATCATGTCGTACATCGAAAGCTCGCGGCGCAGGCGCTCCACAATCATCGGGCTGACATTGCCGCCACCGTTGCCACGGTCGTCGATGATGAGGGCTTTCTTGTCGAGTTGTGGATAGAAATATTTGGCAAATTCGTTCAAGCCCTCAACACCCATGTCGGGAATGTGGATGTAACCCACCTGTCCGTTGGTGGCCTTGCTCACCTTCTCGACGTTGCCTTGCACCCAGTTGTAATAGTACAAACCAGTCTCGTCGGCAATGGGCTTCACCACCACTTCTCGGGCGCCACTTTCCGAAGCCTTGTTATTCAAAGTGAGCAGCAAGGCCTTGTCGGCCTTGCCAATCAGGGCGCGATACATGTCGTTCATGTCCTTGGTGCTCTGCCCGTCGATGGCGATGATGTAGTCGCCCTCTTTGGCGTTCACCCCCACTTCGGTCAGCGGCGAGCGGGTCTTCTCGTTCCAGTTTTCGCCTTTCAGAATCTTGTCGATTTGGTAGTAACCCGACTTGTCGCGGTGGATGCGGCAGCCGAGCATACCCATCGGGATGCGCTCGGGCTTCACGCGGTCGCCGTCGCCCACGTAGGCGTGGCCGATGTTGATTTCACCAATCAGCTCGCCGATGAGGTAGTTCACGTCGTTGCGGTCGGCGCAGTAGGGCAACAACTTGCCGTATTTCTCCTTCATCGCAGGCCAGTCCACGCCGTGCATGTTGGGCGCATAGAAGAAGTCGCGCATCTGGCGCCACGCCTCGTTGTAGATTTGCGTCCACTCCGTGCGCAGGTCGACCCATTTCTTCATGTTGGAGAGGTCGATGACTTCATCGCCTTTGCCGCCTTCACCCGGTTTGCCGCCGCCCGGCATCGGACCTTTGGGCGCATTGACCACCTTGTAGCCCGCGCCTTCGCGCATGAGCATCTTGGTGCCGTCGGCAGAGAGTTCGTAGCCGAAGCCTCCGATGGCCGTCACCTTCTTCGACTTGGCATCGAAGTAGTTGAGACCGCCGCCATTGCGACCCGCTGCCACAAAATACAACCCGTCCTCTACACCCGTCAGGTTCCAATATCTACCCGCATTGACGGGCAAGGCCACTACCCTATTTGCAATGCCCTCGAAGTCAATCTTCACCTCCTTGGCCTCTTTTTTGCCTTCGGGCTTTCCATCGGGCTTGCCGCCTTTAGGCCCTTCCTTCTTGCCTTGAGGCTCGTCTTGGGGTTCGGCCTTGGCATCGCCTTTCTCCGTCTTCACCTCATCATTTTCCGTAAGGAACGGCGAAGGCGTATCTTTCTGCAAAGTAAGCAGATAGACCTTGCTTATATCGGTATAGACATGGTTCCATTCGAGCCAGCCGTAGGTCGGGCGAAAATCACGCTCGGAAGTGAAATACAGATATTTGCCGTTCTTGTCGAAGGCTGGCGAAGAGGCATTGTACCAGCCATCGGTGACAGTTTCGTCCTTGCCCGATTCAATGTTATAGATGTGGATTTGGCTCACTGAGAACGTGCTCGGCATCGTGTAGGCAATCCAGCGGCTGTCCGCCGACCATGCGAAGTCGCCCATTTCGCCGGCCTTGCTCTGTGCCACCACGGTGACCTTCTTCGAGGCCACATCGACCATGTTGATGCGGTTCATCTTGTCGTACCACAAGATGCGTTTGCTGTCGGGCGACCAAGTGGGACCATATTTATAGGTGTCGGAGTCCTTGGTCAGTTGGATGGCTTCTTCCTTGCCGTCCTGGGCTTGGATATAGAGTTCATCCTCGCCCGTGCGGTCGCTGATGTAGGCGATGTATTTGCCGTCGGGCGACCAAGCCACGTTGCGGTCGTGGGCGTTGTCGCTTTGGGTCAGATTCCTCGTGATGCCCGACTTGACCGGCACCGTCCACACGTCGCCACGGGCGCCAAAAGCCACGCGCTTGCCATCGGGAGAAATCGTGCTCGTGTTGATGAACTTGCTGGCATCCACGTACTTGTCGCGCACGGTCTTGTTGTCGTTGGCCATCTGAACGGGGATGGGATAGACTTTGCCGTCGGCGAGGTTGTAGCGGAACAGCTGGCCGCCGTTTTCATAGACGATGTCCTTGTCGCCAAGCGAGGGCCACTTGATGTCATAATAGGTGTAGTCCGTCACCTTGGTGGTCTGCTTGGTCTTGGTGTCGTAGCAGAACAGGTTCATCGTGCGGTCGCGGTCGGAGCAGAAATAGACCTTGTTGCCGACCCACATCGGGAAGATGTCCTGCGCGTTGTTGTTGGTGATGTTCTCGATCTTCTTCGACTTGAAGTCGTAGATCCACACGTCGTCGGCCATGCCGCCACGATAGTATTTCCACGTGCGGAACTCGCGCATCACGCGGTTGTAGGCAATCTGCTTGCCGTCGGGCGAATACGAGATCCAGCCGCCTTCGGACAGGGGCAGTTGCTCGGCCAAGCCGCCGTTGATGTTGGCGATGAAGAGCTGGCCCACGAAGTCGTCCCAACTCTCCTTGCGCGAGCGGAAGACGATGTTCTCGTTGTCCTTCCACGCCATGACGATGTTGTTCGGTCCCATGCGGTCGCTGATGTCGTCGCGGCCAAGAGTCGGCGTGTAAGTGAGGCGCATCGGCGTTCCGCATTCGGGATAAGGCATCACATAGACCTCTGTGTTGCCATCATATTGCGCGGTGAAAGCCAGATGTTTGCCGTCGGGCGAGAAACGGGCGAACATCTCGTAGCCGTTGGCGTCGTTGGTGATTTTGTGGGCGATACCGCCCTTGATGTCGACGGAATAGAGGTCTCCGCCATAGCTGAACACCACGTCCGAGTCGTGGATGGTGGGGAAGCGCAACATTTTGGCTTCCTCCTGGGCGGTCAAGCTGAACGCGCCCAGCAGAAGAATTGAAAGAAATAAATGTTTGATTTTCATGGTATTGATATTTTATAATCGTGATTGCAACAATTTCAATAGTTCCTTGCCTATTTCGGTCAAATGTCAACATCTAATCTCCAATACTAATAATCAGTATTTTAACTTGTGTAGCAACTTGGATGGTAGTATAGGTGGTAACTTGGGTGGCATTTTATCAACATCTTGATTATCTATCACATTAACTTGGGTTGTAGCTTGTGTAATATCTTGTGTAGCAGCTTGCCTAATTTCTTCAGAAGGACAAAAAGCGGGATTTCAGGCAGCTCAAAACAAAGTGTCCATTATCACCTGCTCCACCGCGATCGGGTCGGAAAGATACACCAAATATGCCCGAATCTCCTTCGTCACCATGCCTTGCAGGGCACCAATATAGCGTTTCAGTTGATCACGGTGCTTCTTTTCTTTCCTACCTGTTTTATAATCAATAAGATAGATCACATCGGGCAATTCGGCGTAACGGTCGGGACGGAGAATCTCTCCATTGGAAAGGATCTCGCACTCGTTTTTCACCTTGGCCTCCTCGCCGAAAGCAATGGCAAGTTCAGGATGGCTTGCCATTTGAATCATCCTATCCTTCAGCAAATCCGTTTTTTCCCTATTGATCGTTCCGTCCAAAACAGAGGGTAGAATGGCTGCGTCCATGTCATCCACAGTCTGGATTTTCGAAAGTATCTGATGCACCTTTTCGCCCCATTTGCGTGGCTGCATCGAATCCTTTGGCGACATCCAAAACATGCTCGGGTCTGAGTCAACATCAATCTTGCTGAACCAGTCCCCCGACACCGAATCAACCCATCTATCAACATCTTCTTCAACAGGTTGCTTCGATTCTGGATTCTCGAAATCCGCATCGCCTAAACGATAAACCACGCTTACCTGTTCGTCCGACACCCTATAGATTCCAATGTCAAGCGTTTCATCGGCAAGAAAATCACGCATCAGGTTCGGCTTGTCGTCCTTGCCTTGCTTTGCCATGATATACAATCGCTGCTTGGCACGTGTAAAGGCCACATAAAGCAGGTTCAAATTATCCAAACGTATGCTATCACGTTCTTTTTCAATGAGTTGAACAACTTTCTCACCCATCAGTTCCGCCGACTTCCCTAACTTGAACAAAACTTTCTCCAAATTCGGAATCGGCTCAAAACCAAGTGCATCGGGTGCAATCCATTCCTCGGCAGGCGTGTTTTTTTGCTTTTCATCCAAATCAACGATGGCTTCGGGATAGATCACGACGTTGAATTCCAGGCCCTTCGACTTGTGTATTGTCATGATAGTCAAAGCATTGCCGTCAACGGACTTTACAGACAAGACATCTTGCTTCCTCTCCCAATACGCAAGGAAATCACGAATGCCTTCCTTGGTTCCCGATTGGAAGTTGAACACCTCTTCCAAAAAGTATCCCAAGAAAGCATCAAAAACAGAATCAAGCTTATAGATCCTTGTCAATGAAGCACATACATCGTAAACACAGGTCGATTGGGAAAGGACTTCGCCAAACAATCCAGCCTCTCCGATGCCCAAAACCGGCTCAAGAGCCTGTTCTCCACAAGCTATCGCCTTCACCTGACGGAGAAGTCCATCGATTTGGCCGCCAAATTCGGGATGTTCTGTCAAATAGCCAAAATACAACACATTAGCAACATAGACCTCGTTTTCAGGATGCAGCAAATAACGTAATGTGTTCACCAACAAATTCACCTTTTGGGATGATTTCAGCAAGATGGAATCGTTTGAGATCACGTGTATTCCTCTATCGTTCAGATAATTGGCAATTTCAGAACCCAACTTGGAGTTGCGTACTAAAACCGCGATGTCGGACAAACGATACCCTTTTTCCTGCGTCAGTTCACGTACAACGGCTTCAATCCTATGTAAACAATAATCACCCAGACTGTCATCATCATACAATTCAACCTGCACCAAACCTCTCTCTTGCTTCATGGGCTTTTGGACAATGGACACTTCCTTCCCAAAACGCCGGTCCCTATCCTGATAGACCTTTTGGAAAGGTTCGGAAAGCTGTTTGTATGCTTTTCCAAAAAAAGCATTATTGAACTGGACTACAGCTTCATACGACCGATAGTTGCTGTCGAGGCTTTGAAAGCGGAATTGCTCAACCAAGTTCTGCTGGTATTGCCGGAAAACAGCCTCGCTCTTGTCCGCAGGGAGGGCATAAATCTCCGGGAGTTGCACTATCTGCCCCACTTCTCCGCTGCGAAAGCGGTAGATGGACTGCTTGCCATCGCCAACCACCATGCTCATCGCTCCCGACGACAGCCCGTTGTCAACAAGTGGCAACAGGTTCTGCCATTGCAGTACCGACGTATCCTGGAACTCGTCGATAAAAACATGCCTAAATTGATCTCCAATGAGCTCATACACAAAGGGAACCGAGAAATCACCCATCACTGAGTTGAGCAGTTTGTTGAACTCCGAAATGTGGACAATCTCATCATCCTGCGCCAACTGCCCAAACTTTTCCCTGATAATCATCCTGAGCGCATAAAGATATAGCAAATCGCGCTGCGACTTGTAGAACAAGAACTGCCCCATGCCTTTCTCGCAGCACTCCAGCAAAGGCAAAAGCACTGATTGTATTTCTTCGCCGATTTGCTCCAAATCCGCGGGTTGAAAACGTTTTGCCGCCGCCGAATGCCATTTTCCCGTTTCCGCCACGCTCCTGAAACGCGCACTCGGAGCTTCATAAACCTTGTTTGCCAACTTGTTCACATAGGCAACGAAGCCATTTTTGCCATAGGCGAAATCCTCCGTTCCAAGGGTATATCGTTTTTCTATCGACCTGAACCGCTCTACGAAAGTTTTGATTTCCTGCTCAAAGTATCGCATCTTATTGCTCAGAAAATCAAATGTTTGCTTGTACTGATTCGCATCCTTGATATGATTGTTCTCTTCCTTTTGATATGATTTCTCGTCCATCAATTTCCCTACGAAGGTTTCCAGTTGATACGCAAGGTTGTTCGACTGGTTGTTGGCGAAACGGTTCTCGCTGAAATCCATGAGCACTTGCACGAGGAAAGTGTTTTCGTCGCTGATTTCGAGGCCGATGTTTTCCGTGATGGTTTCCGCGACTTCCTCTGTATCGATGCTCACCGAATATTGGCCCGGCAAGCCCAAATCGCGGGCGAAGGCACGAGACAGTTTCTGCACGAAGGCGTCAATCGTGCTGACGCAGAAGCTGCTGTAGTCATGTATGATGCGGGTAAGGAGTAGTTGCGCGTTGCGTTTCAGTTCGGCCTCGCCGATGCCCAACTCCTTGATGAGGTCGGTGGCCATCGAGCCAGGCACCTTGTCGTCGGTTATTTCACGCAAATGGCGCACAATCTTCGCCTTCATGTCGTTTGCCGAGGCATTGGTGAAAGTAATGGCCAAGATATGCCTGAAATTGTCCACTTGTCGCTCGCTTTGGAGGCAAAGCTTCAAATACTCCTTTACGATGGTATAGGTCTTTCCCGATCCAGCAGAAGCCTGAAACACCTGAAAATTAGACACTTTCCTCATTGTTGCGATGCCTCCTTGTTCATGGGTCGGTTGATGAGTGGGCTACCTGGCATTGTCGGTTTCTTTCGTCTGAACAAGTCGCTGAAGCGGTCGAAAGAGAGACCGTAGGAGATGCCGAGGCCCTGGGTATATGGCGCGAGACGGTCGAAGGCAAAAGTGGAGAAATTGTTGCCGTAATTGGAATGGTTATAGAAATAGCCCATCAGGCGGCCATCTTCGGTCAACTTGTACTTGATGTCGAACTCGCCTACGACATTGCTGGCGTTCCCGGCGTTGGTGGCGTAGTTTGAAATCACGCCGAGATTGGTCTCCACCAGCAGCCGGTTCTCGAACAGCTCGGTTTTCAATGCAATTTGCATCTCGTCGTACAAATAGGAATTGGAAAAATACCTGACGCCCACATCCACGTCGGTACCCAAGTCAAGGGTCATGTTGGGCAGGATGTTGCTAAAAAGGGACAAAAGACCTGCGCCACCGCCGCCGCTTGACGACGAGCCGGCATAGGCAAACGAGCCCAAGGCCAACAGCGAAATGGCCTGCGAACTCATCACCGCCTGGTTGGTGGTGTCAATCAGCGAAAACACGGTTTGGTTGACTTCCTCGGATGCGTTGGGCAGCCGCATCCCGAAAGTAATCGTGGGGTTGAGCAAGGCGTCTTTCAGGTGAATCAGGCATTCCACATTGACGTTATCGACCGAAGACGTTGAGTCAACCGCAACGCCCAACGACGACAATGGCGCCTTGACGGAATACACGCCAGTAGCATCGATACGCCCTTCGGTGGGCGATCCCGACCACATGATGGTGCCACCGTGCTGCAAGGTGAAGGTTCTGTTGAGTACATTCTTGAAATTCAACACAAAACGACCGCTGCTAATCGCGAAGTTCCCAAAGAGAGTGAGACTTTCGGAGCTTGACGTGCCGATTTTCAGATTGCCATTGCCGGCAGCATCGATGGTGCCAATGTCACCCGGAAGGTAGATTTTCACGCTTGCATCGTCGGTCACATCGGCATCGATATTAATGGCGAAGTTGGACTTGCGTTCCTCCTCCAAGAATTCTTCCTCCTCCTCTTCCACACTGTTGTTGACAAAGACGATGAAGTCGTTTTCAGACACAGTGGAAACGCGGTTCAGCGGTAAGGTCAGCTTGGTGCCTTTTCGAGTCAACGCCTTGACATCCAACAACAAATCCTCCATTGGGCCTGTCACATTGGCCAGTCCGTTGGCGATAACCGCACCATAGAACGAGCTGTTATCCTTCAATGTGGTGGCCATCACAAGGAAGTCACGAGGGTGAATCTTCAGGTCGAAACGGAAGTTTTTCAAATAGTTGTGGTAGATGCGTCCCTCCACTGTCGCCTTGTTGTCCAAAGTGTCGGTCAGCACCATGTCAAGCAGTTCGATCTCCTTGGAATCCAATGAGATGGTTGGGCTGAAAGTATAGAAGGTGTTCAGATAGACCACTTTGCATCCACCGTCTTTGATGTTGATGGCGCCCATGATCACGGGCACCTTGGGCGAGCCTGTGACCATGATGCCGCCGTAAGCGAAGCCCTGTACCCGATTGATGAAGTTCGACACGAATGGAGTGATTATGGCAAGATTCAACGAATCCATGTCCACCAGGAAATCGAGATTGTCGTTTTCGCGAGCAGTATAGTATGAGCCTAACACACTCAGTGTCTGCTTGTTGTTGTTCAAAACATCCATATCGACATTGATGGCTTGCTTTTCGTTGTCCCAATTGCTGTGGATGCTGGCATCGCCGATGTAATTGGTGTTCAACCCAAGATCCTTGACAAAAAGGTCGGCCAATACCATCGGGCTTTGCTTCAGGTTGCCAACCTTTGCGTTGCCGGTGATATATCCATTCAAGTCGAAACCCATGCCGTTGGTAACCACGTCAAGTATGGAAAGGTCGAAGCTTTCAAGTCGCACCGAAAGCGTATCTTCCACGTCCATTGGCACATAGCCGTCCAATTGCAGCGACTGGGTGTTGTGGCCAAACTTGATATTGTGAATCTTCACGCGTTCTTTACCGATGTCGATGAAATTGTCGGGGTCGATTTGCCAAAGCGTGTCGTTGATAACGATATCGGCAGTGCCAATGGAAAAGGTGCCTCCAGTCTCGTGCGGATGGAACGTACTCTCTAACAAGGCTTTGTTGTGGTCTTCGACAGATGCGTCGTCCCAAACGATTCGGGTGGAAATGGTGTCGTTGCCCATCTTGGCGAAAAACTTGAGATTCTCAAGTCCATAGGAAACCGTGTCGGTATCGGTCATATTTTTCCATGACACTTCACCCAACGTAAGCGACCCAAAGGCATGGTTGGAAGTATTGAAGTTCCTCAGTTCCAAGCTATTGACGTTCACGTTTCCAATCTGTACACTTTGGGAGCGAACCGTCAGGTTCAGTTGGTTCGAGCGGGAAGTGAAGGTGCCGTTAACCGTGGTGTTTTCAGCAATTCGCAACGACGGCATGAGCAGGCGACTCAACGTTTGCGTGTCTTTCAGCGTCAATTGTAGGAAGAAATCCTCTTCCACGTCGTGCTTGAGCTTGTAGTTCTGAAACTCATCCAGTTTCGCTTCAAAGACCGGGAAATGCACAAAGGAATCGCCATACTCGTTGAACACCATCAACAGACTTGACAAATTCAATTTTCCACCCATCTCGAAGTCGAAGAAATCATTGTTCAGGTTGATGCGGCGATGCATCAGGTTGTCGTTGACGATGCGGACGTCGAAACTGCGCATAAGATACTCACCTCGGCTGTCACGATACACCGTGCTGTCCAAGTGCAACACCCCCTCCAAATTGTCGATGTCGAAACCCGTCATGTTGGCATAAATCCTTGTGCTGAAGACAGAAACCGAATCCTCTTTCATGATTTTCAAGGAATGCAGGTCGGCATTGCGGATGACGGCCTCAAAGTCCGACTTGGGCTGTTTGGCATCGCTGAAGTCAATCAAGCCGTTGAAAGCAAGATACAGTTCGTCGTCGTCAATATCGACCCTACCCTTAAACTGGTTCTCTTTCATCTCGCCATTAAGAGTCACCTCATCGATATGGTTTCCAAGCAATTCGGCATGATATATATTGCCGTCCAATTCCACTTCGGGGCTGCCGTTTCGCGGAAACCTCAGCATAAACACCGTGTTGAGGTCAAGCTGGCCCACCAATTTGGTATTGGCAAACATACCCACGTCAAGTCCTTGGCCTTCAATGTTTCCCGAAAACACATTGGCCTCAACGCCTTGCTTGTCGCGTCTCACTGAGGCATTGAGGTTGCCCATGTCGGAAACAAGCGCGATGTCGGAATTGAAATTGTTGTACGAACCCTTGAAATTGAGCTTGATGTTGCCCGATTTCAGGGCAGCCAACGACTCAGGCAAGGGAATGGTGCCCGACCCTCCTGGGATATGGAAATTCACCAAATCATCATAAGAAAAACACATATCTTTGATATTCAGCGTACTATATCCATTTTCAAAATCCAAGGGGTGCATACTGACTTCGCCCCTGATACGCGTCATGTCGCCAAAGCCCAAATCCAAGTTCTTGACATTGAAATTCGCTATCGGTCCATGGAAAACACACTCGAGATGCACCAGGTTGGGCATTTGGAACATGACCGGGGCGAAATAACCGATATCGGAAAGCAAGGCATCGGTGGGATAGATTTTGGCGTCAAACTCGACCTGATTCACGAAGTCCTTGAAGGCGGCGAAACTGTCGTATTTCATGTCGAGGTCGAGGTGGAAGAGACTGTTGTTGGTCTCCATCTGCAAGTCTTTCAAGAAGACACCCTTGTCGCAAAAGACCACATCGGACTGGAAGTGCTTCAAATCAAGTCCACAACGCTCCTTCGCCGAAAGCTTCTCCACGACCGCATACACCGAGTCGCCGACAAGAGCGACGTGCCGCGCCTCCATATTGACATCGTCAAGGTCGAGATGGGCATAGTCGATTTGGTTCTGCATGGTTTTCAGCGAATCAGCCCTGTTTTGGTCCCACAGCTGGAAGCCGACGTTCTTCAGCGAAACGACATCCACGAAAATCGGAATGGGTTTTTTGTTTGGGTCTGGGAGTTTTTCCTTGTCGGAACTGAAAAAGTCGGCGAGGAACTTAAAATTGAAGTCCTCGGTGCCTTCATATTGAATCAGGTTGATCTCGGCGTTGTGCAAATCGATCTTGCCGAGATGGATTTTGCCTTCCAAGAGGTCGGTGAGAAGGATTTTTGTCCTTAATGCCCCAATCTCAGCCAAAGTGTTGCCTTTCAAGTCTTTGACAGAGACCTCCCTAACAAAAACCCGCAAATCCGGCGTGACAACAAGACGTCCCACCTTAATCTCAGCCCCAGTTTTTTCAGAAAGATAACCACCTGCAAACCTAACCACAAAACGCTGAATAATAGGATCTTGCAAAGCAACAAACAAGGTGGTGACGATGGAAATTGCCACCGTAACCAAAATCAGGATGCTATGGATAATCTTTTTTTTGATAATTTTGACCCTCAAAATTGAGACCTATGAACGATTATATTTTAGGCATCGAATCCTCATGCGACGACACCTCAGCCGCAGTGCTCCAAGGCACACGCGTGCTCTCCAATGTCATTGCTAGTCAGAAAGTTCACGAGCAATACGGCGGCGTTGTCCCCGAGCTCGCGTCGCGTGCACACCAGCAAAATATCATCCCCGTCATCGACACGGCCTTGAAGACTGCAAAAGTAGAAAAAAATCAGTTATCCGCCATCGCTTTTACGCGCGGACCCGGACTTTTAGGCTCGTTGCTCGTAGGCACCTCATTCTCAAAGGCTTTCGCACAGACCTTGAACATCCCCATGGTCGAAATCGACCACATGAACGCCCATATCTTGGTGCATTTTGCCACCGACGACACCCATACCGAGGTGCCTGAGTTCCCATTTTTGTGCCTCACCGTGTCGGGCGGCCACACCCAAATCGTGGTCGTGAAGGACTATTTCGACATGGAAGTCATCGGCAAGACCATCGACGACGCGGCGGGCGAAGCCTTCGACAAGACGGCCAAGATCCTTGGATTGCCCTACCCGGGAGGCCCAGTCATCGACAAACTGGCCAAAATCGGCAATCCGGATGCTTTCCACTTCGCCAAGCCCCAAATCCCCAACTTGGACTACAGCTTCAGCGGACTGAAAACCAGTATTTTATACACCGTCCGTGACAACCTGAAACTCAACCCGGACTTCATCGAAGAAAACAAGGCCGACCTCTGCGCCTCGGTGCAGAAGACCATCATCGACATCCTGATGAACAAGTTGGTGAAGGCCTGCAAGCAAACCGGCATCAAGACCGTGGCCATCGCCGGCGGCGTGAGCGCCAACAGCGGCCTCCACGATGCCATGCTCGCCTTGGGCGAGAAGTACCATTGGAAAGTCTTCATCCCGCGCCTCTCCTACTCCACCGACAACGCCGCGATGGTGGCCGTGGCGGGTTATTTCAAGTTCCTGAAAGGCGATTTCGCCTCGCAAGACCTGGTGCCATACGCTCGGCAGAGCCTAAAGGATTGACGACAGACTCATTTCCCAATAAAAGAACGGCCACTCCAGTAATAGAAGCGGCCGTTCTCGTTGTCTTGGGTGGTTTTATGTCATCTCACCACTAACTTGCGGTAGCACGTTCCCTTGCCTTCCACGGTAACGCGCAGCGTATATACGCCGGCGGTCTTGGGGGCGGCGATGGTCCGTATCGAAGGTGCGCTCACCGTCTCCACCACCGCACCAAGGGCGTTGATGATTTCGATGCGCAGGGCACCGGCTTCCTCCTCCATGAAACCGATGGTCAGCAACTGGCCGTGTTCGATGGGGTTCGGATAGACTTGCATTCCGTTGGCCCACTCGTCCACGCCCGTCATGCTGCGGAAGCTGACGACGCATGGCTCCTCGAAGCTGCCCACGACGGCATTCGTCTCGTATTGCAGGGACGCAAAATTTTGCGTCTCCACGGTACCCGTCTCGGCGTCGTAAAGGCTGAAGCGAAGCTCGGCGGCCTCGTCTCCTGCCACGGTCAGGAAGGCCATGTAGCGGTCAAGCGGCTCGATGTAAAGCAGCCTCGCGCTGCCACGGCACTCGCCGTTGGCGAAGACGGCCAGCTCGTAGTTCTCGCCTTGAAGTTCAATGCCGTCCAACTCAACAACCGCCATCACGCTCATGTTGTCAGCGTAGGCGTTCAGATTGGGTTGCCAGTGGTTGCCTTCCGTGGTCTGGTTGGCTTTCAGGTCGCTGCGTGTGCCACTGTCGGGATAGTACAGAGTGACGTCGGTGTTGGCATTCGACTTGTACATCAGGCCCATGCCAGGATTCAAAGTGCTCAGCGAACCGTACCAGCCGTAGCCGGCAAGGTAGGAGGCGTAGCCATCGTTCTGCGACTTCAGCATGTCGCCATTGTGTGGCGTGATGCCTGACAGT
>JAFSJF010000017.1 GCA_017439405.1 Bacteroidales bacterium | reverse complement strand
GCTGTTGCTGCTGTTGCTGTTGTTGCTGGTCTTGATTCTGCTGATTCTGTTGGTCTTGTTGCTGCTCTTGGTCCTGTTGGTCTTGCTGCTGGTCTTGGTTTTGCTGCTGTTGCTGCTGGTCCTGACCTTCGCTCTTCTCGAAAACCGCCGAAACCTCCACGTCGAAGTCGGGCATGGTGAAGAAGTTGCCCAAGGGCTGCACCTTCACGGACGTGTCGCCCACTTGGTGGATGACGTATTCCTTGAACTGATATCCCGGCTCAGGCGCATTGCGCAAGGCAACCGTTTCGCGGCGCGTGGCCTCGCTCACGTCGAGCAGCACATGGCCGCCTTCGATGGCTGTGTCGGCTTCCACCTTGTAATAATGGTCGGCCTCGACGAAGGTGGCTTTCACCGTCACGTCGCGGTCGAGCATTTGGAACACGTTGTCGTCGCTCACGGGAGCCGATTCTGAGGCGTCCTTGTCGCTCACCACGCGCAAGTCGCCTAACTGGAAGCCTTGGTCGGGCTTCACGATGATGCCGATGTTCTGTCCGGGCTTGGCCAAACTGTCGGTGACCTTGATGATGCCGTTACTCACCGTGTCAACGCTGACTTTCAGCGCAGTGCGGAAGGTAGCCGTCACGGTCACGTCGAAGTCGGGCATCTGGAACACCGTGTCGTTGACCGCCACCGTGTCGTTGCGGCTGCCCGTCTTGTAAACGATGAACCTATCGACCATGAAGCCTTCCTCACCAATGCCTTTCAGCACCACTTGCTGGCCTTCGATGGCTTTGGTCTTGTCGGCCTGCACCGTTCCGTTCTTGATGTTTTTCTCGATCTCGATCTTGTGCGCCTGCTTGAATTCAGCCGTCGCCACGACATCGAACTTCGGCATCTCGAAGCTGTTGCCGCTCACTTGAACCTCTACTGACGGGTTGTCGGCACGAACCACCTTGTAGCCCGAAAGCGCAAAGTCCGTGTCGCCTTTCGAGGAAAGCGTAATCCGCTGGCCGTTAAAGGCTTCCGTTTCGCTCGCCTCCACCGTGCCATGCTCCGGCTGGACGACCGTAATCGTGCTTTTCACCAAATGCGCACGACAAAATTCGAGGTTGTAGAGCGCGTTGGCGTTGTCGGGATTGAGTTTCAGCGACACCTTATATATATTAAAGGCGTCGTAGTATTTGCCCTGTTCGAGCCGGCAGTTGCCCATGTTGAACACCGCGTCGGACTTCAGCTTGGCGTCGGGCGACATCTCGACCACCTTTTGGAAGGCCTCGAAAGCCGCGTCGTAGTTCTGCTGGGCAAAGAGCGCGTCGCCAAGGTTGAACTGTGCGTTGGCGTTGTTGGGCCGCACCTCGAGCGCCTTCTTGTAGTTGACCTCTGCCTCGGCATAGTTCTGCTTGTTGTATTGCCGGTTGCCCTTGCGGATCAGCTTCTCGTCGCTGCTTTGCGCCGATGCTGAGGCAAAAGAAAACACCAAAACAAAGGTTGTCAGATATTTACAAAACTTTTTCATGCTTTCTCCTCAAAAATGTTGAACTTTTTCTCCCACGCTCTCTTGCCCGACGAAACGAACACTTCCACCAGCAAACAAAGGATGGCAAACCCCACAAACCATTGGAACTGGTCGTCGTAGTCGGTGAAGACCGTCGCCTCGATTTCCGACTTTTCGAGCTTTTGGATGTCGTCATAAATTTTGCTCAGGCCCACATTGGAGTTGCTGGCGCGGGCGTAGATGCCGTTGCCCGCCGAGGCAATCTGCTGCAACATCGACTCGTTGAGCTTGGTGATGATGGTGTTGCCTTGCATGTCCTTGCGGTAGCCCGTCTGCTGGCCGTACTTGTTGTATTCCGGAATCGGCGCGCCGTCGGGCAGGCCCATGCCGATGGTATAGACGCGGATTCCCTTCTTGGCGGCCTCTTGCGCGGCTTTCACGGCAGCGTCGTTTTCATGGTCCTCGCCATCGGAGATGATGATGATGGCTTTGCTGTGTTCCTCGTCGGAGAACGACTTCATGGCCAAGTTGATGGCCTCGGCGATGGCCGTACCTTGCGAGGCCACGAGGCTTGTGTTCACCGTCGAGAGGAACATCTTCGCCGCCGAATAGTCGGTGGTGATGGGCAGCTGCACGAAGGCCTTGTCGGCGAAGACGATGACCCCGATGCGGTCGCCGCGCATGTCGCTGATGAGCTTGTTGATGGCCTGCTTCGAGCGTTCCAATCGGCTCGGGACGATGTCCTCGGCATTCATCGAATTGGAAACGTCAACAGCAATGTAAAGGTCGATGCCCTCGCGTTTCACTTCCTCCATCTTACTGCCACTCTGCAAGTTAGCCAAGGCCAAAATACAGCAGGCAACGATCAGGAGGAAAACGACGAACTTGAAGTTGGCGCGGCGGGTCGAGTAGGTCGGCACCAGATTGTCGCGCATCTCAAGCTTGGCGAAACGCTCGAAACGCTTCCTTTGCCCGATGCGGAACAAAATATAGATGATAATCAGTAACGGAATGATTAACAGTCCGTAAAGATATTCGGGATGTTCAAATCGCAATACGTTTTCCATAATTCTATTGACGCGAGACGCGGGACTGGAGGACGCGGGACATCGGTCTATCGACTCGTGTCTCGTGTCTCAAAGTCTCGTGTCTATCGTTTAACTTTTTCATATAAAATCACTTAATCAGTTAACGTTCTGAAAATGGTCTTACGCAAGAGGAACTCAAGCAGCAGCAAGGCCAGAGCCCAGGCTACGAGCGGGTAGAACTCCTCGTGGAGGCGGCGGAACTCCGTCACCTCGATTTTCGAGCGTTCCAGCTTGTCGATTTCCTGATAGACTTCGTCCAGTTTCTGGTTGCTTGTGGCGCGGAAATACTTGCCGCCCGTCATGCCGGCCACCGATGCCAACAACTTCTCGTCGATTTCGACCTTCATCTGTTGGATTTGCGTCCCGAAAGGCGTTTGGACGGGATAAGGCGCTGTGCCATAGCTTCCTACGCCGATGGTATAGACGCGCACGCCAAAGAGTTTGGCCATCTCGGCTGCGGTGTAAGGATCGACGGAGCCGGCGTTGTTCAGGCCGTCGGTGAGCAGGATGACCACCTTTGAGACGGCTTCGCTGTCCTTCAATCGGCTGACCGCCGTGGCCAAACCGTCGCCGATGGCGGTGCCGTCCTCGATGAGTCCGTTTTTCATCTCACCGAGCATATTGAGCATCACGCCGTGGTCGGTGGTGAGCGGCACTTGGGTGAAGGTCTCACCCGAGAAGATGACCAAGCCCATGCGGTCGCCGGGGCGGTCTTTCACGAAGTCGGAGGCCACGGTCTTGGCGGCGGTGAGGCGGTCGGGCTTGAGGTCGCGGGCTAACATGGAGCCAGAGACGTCCATCGCCATCACAATGTCGATGCCCTCGATGTTCGAGGTCGAATTGGTCGACGAGCTTTGCGGACGCGCCAAGGCCACGATGAGCAAGGCCAACGCCGCCATCTTCAACGCAAAGAGTAGGTGGCGAAGATAGGCCTTCCACGATTTCGGCAATTTCGCGAAGCCTTTCAGGTCGGAAAATCGCACCGAGGCTTCCTGTTTCTTGTGGCGGAGCACATACCAAACGATGGCCAACGGCACCAACAGCAAGAGCCACAGCAGTTTAGGGTTCGCAAATTCAATGTTTTCAAACATTGGACACCTCCTTCTTCATTGTCGCTGACTGCGTCACGCAGTCAGCATTTTTCGTCTGCGAGGACGTAGACGGCAACGGTGAGTTCGTCTGCGAGGACGCAGACGACGACATGGATTGTTGGTAATGCGCGTAACTTTCGTTAACGAAATCGGTCAAATGGTTCAAGCAAGTGTCGCTTTCCAACGCCGTAGCCGAATACTTTGCAAACTTCACCAAATCAGCGACTTCCATTGTCTCTTTGAGCTTGTTGTAGGCCTCGTTAGGGAAACGCAGTGGCTTGATTTCGTCCAAGATGTCGTCGGTGGTCATCTCGACGGCGTTCACGCCAAACTGCCCTTCGATGTATTCGCGGGCAATGTCGGTCAATGAAGAGAAATACTCCTTTACCTTGCCCGACTGCCACATCTTTTCTTCACGCAAACGCTTCAGTTCGCCAACGGCCTTGTCGTAAGGCGGAATGACTGGGCCCTTTATGACATTACCATCCTCGTCCACCCTGGTTTTGCGACGTCTGAGGAAGAGCCAAATGCCCAAGCCGAGCAAAACGGCCAACAAAGCGGCCAAAATCCACGGGAACACCTCTTTCATTGTGATGGGAGCCGCGATGGGCGCAACGATAGGCTTGTAAGGCTGCAAGGTATCTACGGCCATCGTAGTGGCGTACAAACCAATGGGTTCCGTGAAGGCTT
Source organism: Bacteroidales bacterium (assembly GCA_017439405.1). GTDB lineage: Bacteria > Bacteroidota > Bacteroidia > Bacteroidales > F082 > Limimorpha. Next base: position 9,448 of record JAFSJF010000017.1, on the reverse strand, counting down.
GCATTCGCATCGGGTCGTCGAACGAGCGGGCGTAAGTCAAGCCGACGGCGGGCAATTGGATTTGGCCCGTGTCGAAGGTCATCAGCGTAAGTTGTTGTTTCACAATGACATTACTGTCGGCATCGGCGGTGCGTTCCACGTTGCCGCGCTTGAGGATGTCGATTTGCTCCGAGAGCGTGTCTTGCATGAAATCGTTCCATTCCACGAACCATCCGTAGGGCACCTTGAGGCTCAAATCGAGCGTGAATGGCTTGCCGACCTGCACATCGGTGCTTTTGACCTTACCTTCGACCTCCACGTTTTGGGCATTGAGGCCGAAAGCGAAAGCCAGCAGCGCCATTCCTATCAAAAACCATCTTTTCATCGTCTTGCCTCCCTTTTCTTGAAGAGTTGCATCATGGGCTTCACATAGTCTTCGCCTGTGTAAATCAGTGCGTTGTCGATACCGTGTTTGGTAAACTCGCGGTTCAACTCGGCGGATTTGTACTGAATCATCTGGCGGTAGGCATCGCTCCAAGCGCGACTCGACGTGTCCACCCAGCGCTCCTTGCCCGTTTCCGCGTCGCGAAACTTGACTAAGCCCACCTTGGGGATATCCATCTCGCGGCGGTCGGTGATGCGCAGGGCCACAAGGTCGTGCTTGTTGGCGCAAATCTGCATCTCCTTCTCGAAACTTTGATCCGTCATAAAGTCGGAGATGAGAAAAGCCGTGGTGCGTCGCTTGATGGCCGATGTCAGGAAACGCAAGCCCTCGCCGAGGTCGGTGCCGCGCTCAGTAGGCTCAAAGTCAACGATTTCGCGGATGATACGCAGGATGTGTGAGCTGCCCTTTTTCGGCGGGATGAACTTCTCGATCTTGCTGCTGAAGAAAATCACGCCTACCTTATCGTTGTTTTGGATGGCCGAAAACGCCAATACCGCTGCCAATTCGGCAGTCAGGTCGCGCTTCGACTGCTCCACCGAGCCGAAGTCGTTGGACCCCGACACGTCGATGAGCAGCATGACCGTCATCTCACGCTCCTCCTCGAAGATCTTGACGAAAGGCCGGTTGAAGCGGGCGGTGACGTTCCAGTCGATGTTGCGGATGTCGTCGCCGTACTCGTACTCGCGCACCTCGCTGAAGGTCATGCCACGCCCCTTGAAGGCGCTGTGGTATTGCCCCGAGAAGATGTGGTTCGAGAGGCCCCGCGTCTTGATTTCGATTTTTCGGACTTTCTTGAATATTTCTGTTGATTCCATTGTATAACGAAAACGGACGCACGCGGTGCGTCCCTACGATTTTATGGCACCTCGACGGTATTCAGGATTTCGTTGATGATTTCTTCGGTGGTAATATTCTCAGCCTCAGCCTCGTAGGTCAGGCCGATACGGTGGCGCAACACGTCGGAGGCAACGGCGCGGATGTCTTCGGGGATGACGTAGCCACGGTGCTTGATGAAGGCGTAGGCCTTGGCAGCCAGGGCCAAGTTGATGGTGGCACGCGGCGAGCCGCCATAGCTGATCATGTTGGCGAACTTCTTCAGCTTGTAGTCGGAGGGATAGCGCGAGGCGAAGACGATGTCGGTGATGTAGTTCTCAATCTTCTCGTCGAGGTAAATCTCGCGGCACACCTCGCGGGCGCGGATGATGTCCTGAGGTTTCACCACGGCGTTGATTTTCGCTCCAGTGGTGGCAATCTGCTGACGCAGAATCAGTTTTTCCTCGTCCTTCTTGGGATAGTTGATGATGACTTTCAGCATGAAACGGTCCACTTGGGCCTCGGGCAGCGGATAGGTGCCTTCCTGCTCGATGGGGTTTTGCGTGGCCATGACCAAGAACGGGTCGGGAAGTTGGAAAGTCTCATCACCGATGGTCACCTGATGCTCCTGCATGGCTTCGAGCAAGGCACTCTGCACCTTGGCGGGCGAGCGGTTGATTTCGTCGGCGAGGACGAAATTGGCGAAGATGGGACCGCGGCGCACCACAAACTCCTCGTTCTTCTGGCTGTAGATAAGCGTACCGATGAGGTCGGCGGGCAGCAGGTCGGGTGTGAATTGGATGCGGGCGAAGTCGGCATCGATGGCGCTTGCCATCGACTTGATGGCCAAGGTCTTGGCCAAGCCGGGCACGCCTTCAAGCAGAATGTGACCGTTGGCCAAAAGGCCGATTAATAGTCGTTCGCTCATGTGTTTCTGTCCGACGATGACCTTGTTCATTTCGAGGTTGATGAGGTCGAGGAATTGACTCTCACGTTGGATTTTTTCGTTCAGTTCACGAATGTCTGTCTCTATCATTGTGTCAGTTGTTTAGTTATTCTATTCTTTTGCGCGGGGAATGAAATCCCCGCTTGACATCAGGTCGCCCCTTCAGGGCTTTGCCTGTTCCGTCAAAAAGCGTGCAAAACTGCCTTTGTCAGGTTGAATAACTCCTAATTAATAAATTTATTGCGTTTTCCGGGCAACAAAAATCCTCCTGCCGTTTTTAGCAAGAGGATTTGTTTGTCTCAGGCAGAACTCGCAGAATGCACAGAACCTATCGGACAAAATCGCATCGCTTTGCCCTTCGGCGGTATGCCCTAAACAGACACGCCCTCTTATTATTGCGCTGGATAGACCACGCGAACAGAAAGCCCCATGTATCGGTATTGGGACAAGGACACCAAGAGTGCCCCTCGAGTAAAATTCAATATCATGGCGCCGTAATTCTCATCGTGGGTCGAAGCCCAGTAGAAACCTTTGGCATAATCTCCGCTGTAGGCACTGATTGTGGTCGCATAACGGCTTCCAGCGGCAGGCAGAAACACCGCACCGGCAGGCTCCATGACATTGTTCCATTCCGCTGCGGAAACCATGTTGCTCAGGTAATAAGCGGAACTCACATTGGTGTTGGCCAACGCATAGGTTGTAGCGTTCCAATCGTCGGGCAGAACGATCAAGCCATTAACGCCGTTCACGATGGCCTTGGCGTAACGGATTCCCGAAGCCGTGCTTCGGGTGTTGAGGACATACGTCCATTCCTCAATGGTCAATGTACGCCAGTGGTTGGTCTGGTTGCCGCCGTTGCTGATGGCGTTGAAGCCCCAGTCGGCCTGTCCCGATTGGTCATAAAGGTTGTAGTCTTGGTTTCCATAGGCGTTGTAGGAGCTTTCCGAAACACTTGTGGACCAAGGCTGGTAGCACACCGCTCCGTGGTTGTAACCACTTGTACCCCAACCAAAAAGGTCAATCCAGCCCGTATAACCCTCTGAAATGTTGTTGTTGGCCAAGCCTACCAAGTCATACTGGTTGGGGGCAAAGCGCCAAGTGTTGGTAGAGGCCTGGTATTGCAGGTTGCCTTGGGAGAAATACACCTGCTCGGAAGCGCTAACCGAGAACAAACCGTCGATGGCGCCAGTGGGGGCGTTGCCACCGCCACTCGGTAGCGTGACAAAGCTGACCTCATTGCCATAGCTTGTTCCAGCACTGTTCATGGCGTAGGCGCGGACGTAATAGGTCGTGTTGGGAATCAAGCTTGCCATGCTGGCAGTGAAGTTGCCAGTCCCACTGCCGCTGCTGACGTGGCTTCCGTTCACCGTCGGGGCCGGGACGACACTCCAGCAAATGCCACGGTCAGTCACCGTTGCTCCGCCGTCGGTGGCCACGTTACCGCCACCCATGGCAGTGGTTTGGCCTATGTCGGTCACGGCGAAGGTCGTCACCATGGGCAGGTTCGCTGTTGTCGTAAAGCTGACCTCATTACCGTAACTCGTTCCTGCACTGTTCACAGCGTAGGCGCGGACATAATACATCGTGTTGGCCGCCAAGCCCGTCATCTCTATCGTATAGATTCCAGTACCAGTGCCACTTGCGATATGATTGCCGCTCACCGACGGATTTTGTGCCGTACTCCAGCAGATGCCGCGTTCCGTGACATCCGCGCCGCCATCAGCCGTCACGTTACCTCCTCCCGTGGCCGTGGATTGTGTAATGCCTGTCACCCCAAGGGTAGTCACCGTTGGAGCTGCAATGTTTTGCGCTGTTGCAAAGCTCACCTCTTCGCCGTAGCTCGTCCCTTGGTTGTTGATGGCGTAAGCACGAACAAAGTATGTCGTGTTGGCCGTCAGGCCCGTCATGCTCACCGTAAAGCCACCTGTCCCCGTGCCGCTGCTTCCATGGCTATTGCTTGTCGTCGGGTTGGGACTCGTGCTCCAACAAATGCCACGCTCCGTCACTGCCGCCCCCCCGTCGTTGGTCACGTTGCCGCCGCCCAAGGCCGAGGTTTGCGTGATGTTGCTCACCTCCGAGGTGATGACGGTAGGCGCAAACAGATAGTCGGTCGTGGTGAAGCTTACCTCATTGCCATAGCTTGTCCCGACACTGTTGATGGCGTAGGCCCTGACATAATAGGTCGTGGACGGTGACAGGTCGGACAAATCCACCGTGAAAGTACCCGTACCAGTGCCATTGCTCCCATGACTATCGGAAATGGTCGGATTGTGTTCCGTTCCCCAGCAGATGCCGCGTCCGACCACCGTTGCACCTCCATCGGAGGTCACTTCGCCACCTCCCGTTGCCGCAGTTTGGGTGATGTCTGTCACTTGTAAGGTCGTCACCGTGGGTGCCGCGACACCTTGCGCCGTGGTGAAGCTCATCTCGTTGCCGTATGCCGTTCCCGCGCTGTTGATGGCGTAGGCACGCACATAATAAGTCGTATTAGGGGTCAGATCGACCATGTTCACCGTAAAGCCACCTATGCCCGTTCCGCTTGAAGCATGGCTGTCGGCCACGGTCGGGTTGTGGCTCGTTCCCCAGCAAATGCCGCGTGCCGATACCGCCGCACCGCCGTCGTCAGTCACGTTGCCGCCACCCAAGGCCGTGGTTTGCGTGATGTTGCTCACCTCTGTTGTGGTTACCGTGGGGATTTCAGCCAAGGTACTGAAACTCATTTCATTTCCATAGCTCGTTCCAATACTGTTGATGGCGTATGCACGGACATAATAGGTCGTATGAGCGGCGAGACCTGTCATCTGCACCGTGTAGCTTCCCATGCCCGATCCATTGCTTGCATGGCTGCCATTGACAGTAGGATTGTGTGAAATGCTCCAGCAAATGCCGCGTTCGGTGACTGGCGACCCTCCATCGGCGGTAACAGTGCCTCCGCCCGTGGCCGTGGTTTGGGTGATGTTGGTCGCTTGAGCCGTCACCACAGATGGGGCCGACTGGCTTTGCGAGGTAGTGAAGCTCACCTCCGCGCCGTAGGAAATCCCAGCGCTGTTGATGGCGTAGGCACGGACGAAGTAGGTCGTATTGGAGGCCAAGCCTGTCATCTCCACCGTGAAGGCACCCGTACCCGTTCCATTGGTGGCATGGAGGCCACCCATGGTAGGATTGTGATTGATGCCCCAGCAAATGCCCCGCTCGGTCACGGTGGCACCACCATCGTTGGTCACGTTGCCACCACCCAAGGCCGTGGTTTGTCCGATGTTCGAGACCTGCGCCGTGGTCACTGTCGGCGAGCTTGACGTAGTGGTGAAGCTCACTTCGCCGCCGTAAGCAATGCCTTGCTCATTGATGGCATAGGCCCTCACATAATAAGTGGTTCCTGCCTGCAATCCAGTCATTTGGGCGATGAAGCCTCCTATGCCCGATCCGCCTGAGACGTGACTGCCGCCCATGGTCGGGTTATGGCTCGTACTCCAGCAAATGCCACGTTCCGTCACGATAGAGCCGCCGCTCGAGGTCACCTCACCGTTTCCTGTGGCCGTGGTTTGCGTTATGTTGGTCACAAGCAAGGTGGTCACTTCGGGCTTGACCGTCAAAGTCGTGAAACTCAGCTCCTCGCCGTAAGTAACTCCTTGTCCGTTCACGGCGTAGGCACGGGCGTAGTATTGCGTTCCGACGGCCAATCCAGTCAGTTCGCAGGAGAAACTGCCTGGCCCCGAACCGGCAGTGACATGGCTATCCGAAAGGGTCGGGGCATGCGCCGTACTCCAGCAGAAGCCCCTGTCAGTCACCATACTGCTACCCTGGTTGCCCACATATCCGTTGCCCCTTGCCGAAATGGATGTGATGTTGCTGATGGACGAAGATGTCACTTGTGCCAAGCCGTCCACGGCCACAAAACCGACCTCGTTGCCGTATGCGACACCTTGCGCATTGATGGCGTAGGCGCGAACGAAATAGGTCTGTTCGGGTATCAAGCCACTCATCTGAGCAGTGAAACTGCCGAGGCCAAAGCCTGAACTGGCATGGCTTCCTTCAATGGTAGGGCCATATTCCGTACTCCAACAAACGCCCCTTTCCGTGACTTGGCTGGCACCCTGGTCGGTGACTTCACCTCCACCCGTTGCGGCAGTTGCCGTGATGTTGCCGACCGTAGCTGTAGTCACCACTGGCAAGCCTTCCGTCGTCGTGAACGAAATGGCCTCGCCGTAAGCCGTGCCGAGGCTGTTGGTAGCGTAGGCTCGAGCATAGTATAGCGTGTTTGACGCAAGCCCGCCCAATTCAACGGTAAAGATGCCCGTGCCCGTACCACCCGAAGCATGGCTGTTGGAAAGGGTCGGAGTCGGGCCAACGCCCCAACAAACGCCACGGTCGGTGATTTCGGCACCGCCGTTAGCACTCACGTTGCAAACACATTTGGCTGAAACCGCCGTTACATCACTGATTTCCACAGTGATGACGGTAGGCAACACGACTGGCGTACCCGTCGTGAAGCTCAACACATCGCCAAAGCCAAGCCCAACGTCGTTTCTCGCAAAAGCCCGAAAATAATAGGTCGTGTTCGACTCAAGCCTCAAGATGGAACAGGTGTAAACGCCTGTCCCGGAGCCTTCTCCGATGAAATCGTCATCGAGCGTAGGCATATCCTCCTTACTCCAACACACCCCACGTTGCGTGACGATGTTGCCACCATCGGCCAACACTTCTGCCTTCACGTTGACGCCTTCCGTCCCCACGGCATTCACCTCGAGCGTAACCACCACTGGTGGCTGCGCCGAAGTCGTAAACTCACGCTGCTCGCCATAAGCCGTACCATTCCCGTTTGTAGCGTATGCTCTAACGTAATACCTCGTACTCATTTGCAAATCAAACAATTCACTCACAAAAACACCCAATCCACAACTATCGACGGTGTGAAGGCCGCTCAAATCCGGTTCGGGATAGGATCCATAGCAAACACCACGAGCAGTCACCTCCGCCCCACCATCGTCGGTGACATTGCCGCCACAAACCGCCTCGTGGGCCCCAATGTAGCTCACCTCGGCTGTTGTTAGCACAGGGACACCAAATTCGAGCGTGGTGAACGTGTCGGCAGCAGTCAAGTATTCCTTCTCACCGCCATAGTCCACAATAAAGCGATAGTGGAAAAGCGTTCCCTTCTCCAAATCGTCCGCAGTCACGTCAAAATGGTTGCCCTGAAGGTCCATGCCTATGATCCGGGCATCCGAGAAGTCCTCGTTTCGGGAGATTGCAGCCGCCATGCCGATGACTTCGCCAGTACCCTTAAACTCGTAGGAACCCGCAATGCTGACCGAGTTCACACCCACATCAAACCGTTCAATATCAACCGTAAAGCTCTCAAGAATCGGAGACTTGTGGCACGAAACGAAAAGACTCGCCAATACAATGACCGACGAGGCCAAACTCAAGAGGATTCCCACTTGTCTGGACTTCAACAGATTTGTCATTTTCAGCTTGTTTTGATTCATTTTGCAAAAATACTCCAAATTTCGCTAATTTTGCGCGGTTATCGAAAAAAAACGGCTTCACACCAGAATCACGCAAAGATGTTCAAGAAAATCCTCGGAACGGGCGCGGCAAGGGTCGTCAATGTGCTGACGCAGTTGGCCACCCTCATCATGGGCACCAAGTTCCTCGGTGCCGCCGAATGGGGCAAGGCCTTCATCGCGCAGACCGACGTCACTTTTTTATTAATAGGCATCGAACTCGTCGCCGGCAGCGGATTGGTCTATTTCACGCCGCGAAAGAAACTCTCCACTTTGATGACCGTTTCCTACGGCTGGATAGCCTTCGTGATGTTGGTTTATATGCTATTATTCAACGTTTTACATTTCTTCCCCAAGTTCTACCACACCATTGTTCCCGAAGGCTACGGCAGGCTCGTGCTACTGATGGCTTTCGTTTACAGTTTTCATGGCTTCAACTTGAACCATTTCCTCGGAAAAGAGAAAATCACAACGTATAACTGGCTGTTTCTCATACAGATACTGACCCAAGTCACGACGATGGCTATCTTGATTTTCGCCATGAACATCAGGACGGCCAAGGCCCTACTCTACTCCCAACTTTGCGGCTATACTTTGGCCATGCTCATCGGCTGGATTTTGCTCTTCCCCGGCCTAAAGCGCGAAGGTCGCGAGCCGCTGAAAGACAATTTGAAGGAAATGCTGCACTATGGGGCGTTTCTCCAGCTCTCCACTTTGGTCAGCACGCTCAACAAACGCCTGAGCCTCTACCTGTTGAGGGTGAATTGCGACGAGCGGCAAATCGGCGTTTACGCTTCGGGGACGCAGGTCACCGAGGGCGTGAACATCGTGGGGCAAAGCATCGGCTTGGTGGCTTTTTCCGCCTTGAGCAACACCGAAAAAGCCCAACGCGCCTCGCAACTCACCTTGCGCTTCATGAAACTCTCCATTCTGCTGACTTTCACCGCCTTGTTGGTGATTTGCCTACTGCCGACATCGTTTTTCGAATGGCTTTTTTCAGGCGAGTTCGGCGACATCCGAAGCGTCATTTTGTTGATGGCTCCTGGCGTCGTGTTTTTCTCGGCGCACACCGTTTTGGCCAACTATTTTTCAGGCACCGGTCAGCCGAAATACAACCTTTACGCCTCGCTCATCAGCCTCAGTATCACACTGATAGCGGCTTTCCTATTGATTCCTTGGTTGGGCATCCGAGGCGCGGCCATCACCACTTCGCTGACTTATCTGGCGCTGTTTGTCTATCAATGGGTTGTGTTTCGCAAGCAAACCGGGTGCCGATTTGGGCAATTGGTTCCAAGCCGCGAAGATTGGGAATGGTTGAGAACAGAAATTAAAGGTTTGATTTGACTTTTTTCGTATCTTTGCGCAAAATTGATTTTTATGAGCGAAACCATCGACGATACCCTACTAGACGACATTTTCACGCAAAACAACGACCTTATTCCACCCATCGAGGACTATAACGACAACAGCATCGTACACCTTGAGGACATGGAGCACATCCGTCGCCGCCCAGGCATGTACATCGGCAAACTCGGCGACGGCGCTTCGCAGGACGACGGCATTTATGTGCTGATTAAAGAGGTGATTGACAACTCCATCGACGAGTTCACCTCCGGCTTTGGCAAGAAAATCGAAGTCAAGGTGGATAAGGCCGAAAAGAAAGTCAGCATCCGCGACTATGGCCGTGGCATCCCGTTGGGCAAACTGAAAGAGGCCGTATCACAGCTAAATACTGGTGCAAAATACGACAGCAAGGTCTTC
>JAFSJF010000016.1 GCA_017439405.1 Bacteroidales bacterium | reverse complement strand
TTCTCCGTCAAGCAGCCGCCTGAAGGACCACCCGTCTGGACGGGCTTGAACTTACGGCCACCCTTGATGCCACCACCGATTTCGTAGATGATGTCGCGCAGCGTGGTGCCCATCGGGACCTCAATCAGACCGACGTTGTTGATTTGACCGGCCAGAGCGAACACCTTCGTGCCCTTCGACTTCTCGGAGCCGATGCTGGCAAACCAGTCGGCGCCCTTGGTGATGATGATCGGGATGTTGGCGAAGGTCTCCACGTTGTTCACGTTGGAGGGCTGGCCTTTATAACCATGGACAGCCGGGAACGGGGGTTTCAGCGTGGGTTCACCGCGCATACCTTCCATCGAGTGGATCAGAGCGGTCTCCTCACCGCAGACGAAAGCACCTGCACCGTAGCGGAGTTCGATGTCGAAATCGAAGCCCGAGCCGAGGATGTCTTTACCGAGCAGGCCATATTCGCGGGCCTGGGCGATGGCGACTTGCAGACGGTGGATGGCTAACGGGTATTCAGCACGAATGTAGACCAAACCGTGGGTGGCGCCGATGGCATAGCCGCAGATGGCCATAGCCTCGACGATGCTGTGCGGGTCGCCTTCCATGATGGAACGGTCCATGAACGCACCCGGGTCGCCTTCGTCGGCGTTGCAGATGACGTACATCTCATCGCACTTGTTCTTTGCACAGAGACCCCATTTCACACCGGTGGGGAAACCAGCGCCGCCACGGCCACGGAGGCCCGACTTGGTGATTTCGTCGACCACGTCTTGGGGAGTCATCTCGGACAAGACCTTGCCCAGAGCCTCATAACCGCCGCGCGAGATGCACTCGTCGATGTTCTCGGGGTTGATGAAACCGCAGTTACGCAAGGCGATACGCAGTTGCTTACGATAGAAGCCCATGTGTTTCGAGTCGGCAACGTGTTCCTTGTTCTCGGGATCCAAGTAGAGCAGATCGGTGACCTTACGGCCCTTGATGATGTGCTCGTTGATGATCTTCTCGACATCTTCAGGCTTCACCTGAGTGTAGAAAGTGTTGTCAGGCATGATCTTGACGATGGGGCCCTTCTCGCAGAAGCCGAAGCAACCCGTCCTGACCACCTGAACTTCATCCTGCAAGCCCTTCGCGGCAAGCATGTCCTCGAAGTTCTTGATGATTTGAGCACTTGCCGAGGCCTGGCAGCCTGTACCGCCGCAGACCAGCACGTGCATCTTGATTTTTGCCATATAGATTCGAATTAAAGGTTATTAGATAGTTTCGTAGTTCACGGGGATGACGCCCTCGACCATCTCGTTGTTCATCACATACTTGGTGAGGATTTCGTCAGCGCGGTTGTTGTCGACATGACCGAAGACGATCGGGTCTTTGCCGGGGCATTTCACCTCGATGGTCGGCTCGGCGTGGCAGTAACCCATGCAGCCGGTCTGTGTGAAGACGACGCCGATTTTCAGCTCGTCGGCCTTCTCCATCATGTGTTCCATAACTTGTTTTGCACCAGCGGCGATACCACAGGTGGCCATTGCGACCTTGATTTGCACCAAAGAGTCGGGGTCGTTGCTCTTTTCGCGAAGGTCGAGGTTCGACTGAAGCTTTTCTCTCATAGCTTTCAGTTCTGCTAATGACTTAACTTTTGCCATATTGTACTGTTTTTATGGTTGTTTATTGAGTTTTGTTTGTCAAACTTCCGTTTTTCAAATCCGCTGCAAATTTAGGGATTTTATCCGCTCATTCCAAATAATGAGAAAAGTTTTTTCAAAATCAGGCAGCTTCACAACTACTTAAAAACCAATCGCTTAAAAAACAAAAAAACTTGAAAAACGTAAATTAGAATCATTCTAATTTAGAAAAGGTGGGATTTTGGCCGAAAAAAGTCTGGATTGCTTCGCCGTGCCTCCTCGCGGTGACGTCCAAGCGCTGGGCGTCATCGCAAACGAAGCGAAACAATCCAGACGTGAACGACGAATCGCTCAATCAAAGCTCGTCGTTGATCAGCATTTCGAGGACTTTCATGAAGTTCTTTTCTTTCAGGGTGGTCTCGCCCTCGTCGGCAGAGATGATGTCGTTGATGTCGGCCATGAAAGCCGCCTTGTCTTCCTCTGTCTTGAGGAACTCGTCCTTGTGCTCCTTGAAGAAGCTGAGCCAAGCAGGGCTGGTCATCGATTTCCATGTACTGAAGACCTCGTTGTAGCTCTTCTCGTCAAACTGCATGCAAATGCGTTCCAGCTCGTTCATCGAGATGTTGCCATCGATGCCAGAGGCGCAAAGCATCATGAAAATCTCGAATTTTTCTTTGGTAAGTTTTTTTTCCATAGGCGATGTTTTTAAATCGGTTTAATTTCGAGACAAAGATAGGAAATAAAACCATACCTTGACAGCGATTTTCATTTTTTTTTGAAAAATCGCGCATCATTGGCTATGGACTCTGCTTTTCGTTCACTTTTTCCTTTTCGCCAAACGCTCAAGTTCGCCTGCCCAAAGGATGACCGAGGTGCCTATTACTATACGCAACCAGTCGCCCAACGGCAAAGGCATCACGCTGAACATCTCGCCTCCAAAGGTGACGATAAGCACTTGCCCTATTGCGATAATTAATAAGGTGAAGCCGAAGCCACGGCGTACATCCTTGCTGAAGAGTCCTTTCAAAGCCGATTGGTTGGTATGATAGGCCTTCGCGTTGAAGATGTTCCAAAACTGCATGAAGACGAAGATGGTGAATAGGAGCGACAATTCCTTGGGTGTGAATTGACCACCTAAATGATTGAAGTTGAAATAATTGGCAAAATAGTCACGAAGGGAGAAGTCGGCCAAAGAGTCCAAATGGCAATGCATGAAATACTGGATGAAACCGAACAGTACGGCCACGAAAGCCAACCCCACGCCAAAGATGCGCCGCCCCATGTCCTTGGTGATGATGAAGTCCGTGCGCGATCGCGGCTTGTCACCCAACACGCTATGGTCGGGCGGCAGCGAGGCCAAGGCCATGGCTGCGAAGGTGTCCATGATCAAGTTAATCCACAGCATTTGGGTCACAGTGAGCGGCGACGAGGTACCCATCACGGCACCGAGAAGCACGATGAGACAGGCGGCCACGTTGATTGTCATCTGGAACAGGATAAAACGCTGAATGTTAAGGTAAAGTGAGCGTCCCCACATCACGGCACGTGTGATGCTCTTGAATGAGTTGTCGAGGATGGTGATGTCGCTGGCTTCCTTGGCCACGGAGGTGCCGTCGCCCATCGAGAGGCCAATCTGGGCTCGGTTCAAGGCGGGCGCGTCGTTGGTGCCGTCGCCCGTAACGGCAACTACTTCTCCCCTTTCCTGCAACAGCCTGACGAGGCGTTCCTTGTCGGAAGGCCGCGCCCGCGACATGATTTTCAGGTCGCCTATGCGTTCCATGAGTTCGTCATCGGTCATCAGGTTGAATTGTTTGCCTGTAATCATCTGTCGCTCAATGTCGTCATCATCTTTCCAAAGTCCAACTTGCCTCCCGATTTCCCGAGCTGTCCCAGGCGTGTCGCCTGTCACAATCTTGACACCGATGCCAGCGTCGAGGCAATCTTGCACCGCATCGGAAACGTCGTCGCGAATCGGGTCGATGATACCCACAACACCCAAAAAACACAGGTCATCCAACGTCAATTTGCCGTTGGAGAATACCTCCCCCACTTCCTCTTCGGCGAGGAACTTGAAGGCAAAGCCCAAGGTACGCATGGCTTTGTCCTGGTACTCAAGCAACTTGTTCTCCACCTCGTTTCTCACCTGCTGGATGTCCGACTCGCCTTCTGGCATCCTGACCGTGGCACACCGTTTCAGCACGATTTCGGGCGCACCCTTAACATACAGCACATATTCGCCTGAGAACGGCGTTTTGACCACTGTAGCCATGTATTTGTATCGCGTTGTAAAAGGCAACTGATCGACAATCTGTGCGTTGTCGCGAATACGAACAAAATCCACATTGTTGTCGAACAGCCAAAGCAGCAACGCGCCCTCGGTGGGATTGCCGATGACCTTCACCTTTTTTTTGTCGCTGTAATCGAGGAAGGCCGTCGAGTTGACCGCGATGCCCTCCGCCATCAGTCGGCCTGTGTAGGAATCGTCGATATGACCGTCGGGCAAGCCGAAGATTAGGCTGTCGCCAAGGCTCATGCGGTTTTTGGTGAGCGTGCCGGTCTTGTCGGTGCAAATCACCGTGGCGGCGCCCATGGTCTCACATGCGTGCATCTTACGCACCAAATTGTTGGTTTCCAACATTCTGCGCATACTCAAAGCCAAGCTCAAAGTGACGCTCATCGGCAGGCCTTCAGGAACGGCCACCACAATCAATGTGACAGCAATCATCAAAGTATTCAACAGGTAACGCGCAAATCCCAACCAGTCGAAGGGCAAGTCGTCGCGGCGGAGGAAAAACATCAGCAGGCGCAAAACCACAATCAAGCCGGCAATGACATAGCTTGCGATTGTGATGCCGCGACCCAAGTCGTCAAGTTGTTCATTGAGAGGAGTTTTCACCTTATTGTCGATTTGCGCTCCGCGATACACCTTGCCCCATTCCGTTGCGTCGCCAACTTTCTCGACCACAAAAACGCCGTGTCCTTCCATCACCGAGCTGCCGCGACAGACGTAATTCGACGGATAAGTTGCGTCCGGGTTGAAATCCGTCTCGATAATCGTCTTGCTGCACGATGGCTCACCCGTCAGGTCAGACTCGTTCACCCGCATGGCGATGGCCTCTTTCAACGTGCCGTCGGCAGGAATCTCGTCACCAGTCTCGACAACCACCGTATCGCCCACCACAACATCCTTGCGTCCAATGCGTTGGATCAAACCGTCGCGATACACCGTAACCATCTGTTCATCCTCGCTTTGGTTCAGTATGTCGAACTTTTTGTTGGCACTCAGTTCGAAGAAGAACCCCACCGTAGTGGCCAACATCACAGCCACGAAGATGCCCAAAGGTTCCAGAAGAGCGTTTAGCCCTTCAGCCCCCGTAAACAACTGATAGAGCGACACGCCAACAGACAAAAGCAAAGCTATCAGTAATATACGAATAATCGGGTCACTGAATTTATCGAAAAACTGTTTCCAAAGAGATTCCTTTTCGGGCGGTGTCAGCACGTTGTCGCCATGCTTGCGGCGGCTCTCCTCGACCTCCTTTGTTGTCAATCCATTTCTATAGTCGCGTTTCATTATCCAAAAAAATTTGTATCTTTGCGATGAAAAAAACGCGGCAAAAGTACAATCTATTGTGGAAGCGGAACGAGGTTGTAAGGTTGCAACCCAAATCAAAATTGCATAAGTACATGAAATTCAAAGAGAACCATAAAACGGCATTAGCCAAAGTGCTTTCAGACCTCGTACAATGCGACGGCATCGTCAACCAAGGCGAAATCGAATTCCTGCAAAGGGTTTATGAGGCTTTCGGCATCACCTCGACCAGTCGGAAGAAAGCCACAACACTGAGCCTGTCCGATGCGGTCAACATCTTGAGAACCCTTGGGAACTGCGAAAAAGCTGCCGTTTTGCGACTGTTCCAAGCCCTTTCGCTTTCCGACGATGCACTCGACCCCAACGAGTCGTTGCTCTCCACCGCCCTTTTGCTCTCCATCGGCATTGAACTGCCTGAAACACAGGATATAAATGCCTATTTCGTCTCCATCCCCAACCTCAATTTCGACACGCGAAATGCAGTGCTCTATGTGGAGCCCAAGTACGACAAAGCCGTGAACGACAGCATTTTACGCGACTATGATACCATCTGCAAACTACTCAACGAGGCCGATCGCGAGTTCTTTTACCTGCCCATGGTATTGCGCAACATCGGAGACAAACGCGCCACTTTCCTCAAAACCCTCAGCTATATAGAACCCACTCTGTCGAACGAGCAACTCGACCAAATCGGAAGCAACCTCGACCAGATGGACAGTGCGTTCCTCTCCAAAGAAATCTTTCTCAACTATTTGAATACCAACAGACTAAATATCAACAAACCAGCGTTTTTCTTCCGAATTGGCGATAAGAACGCTAACCGACAGCAAGACTTCCTCATCCTAGAAATCGAAAACGACCCTTTGGCCACCTTGCAGCATTTCCTGAAGCTCAAAGACAACATCGTCAGCCTGGAACCCGAAAGCCTAAATCCCAAAGACAAGCAGTTCATGCAACTATTGACCCTCATGGACAACGGCGCAAAAAAAGAAGAACTCAACTATACTGGATTCCACAAGATACTGATTGACACCATTTTGAAATATACAGGAAGCCATGAAGTCAGCCGACTTTACGTCACCAAGCACGGCGACCTCTTCCTCACCGACCGCAACAACGCCGAAGTGAAGCTGCCTGCTTTGGCCAAGGCTCTCTACATCCTCTTCCTCCTCCATGAGGAAGGCATCCCTTTGAATTACCTAAACGACTACAAACCAGAACTCTATCGTATTTATAGAAAGATTTCGACCTACGGCGACGTTGGGCTTTTGAACCAAGCAGTGGACAACCTCACCGACTTTGTTGGGAACACGATGAACGTCGCCTTATCGCGCATCAAGAAAAGCTTCACCGACCTACTCGGCCCTGACGCGATGCCCTACCTCATCCAAGGCAAACGAGCGGGCCGAAAAGCCATTCCCTTGGAGCGACGGTTGGTGGTTTTTGAGAACAGGGAGTCGTTTGTATAAATTAAATATAGAGAATTGTCACTCATGAACCGCAAATTCACGCATTGTTCCCTCACACAGCACAGCATGAATCTTTTTCACTATCTTTCCTCTATAAATCCTTGCCCCAAAGAGCGAGATAGGTCAAAAAGGTGCCAAATTAGGTGGCAGGCGACAATGCGGTAGCAAGCCGCCCCGTTGGGACGGTCAAAGAAAACAATGAAGTAATTTTCCTCTTCGAG
>JAFSJF010000157.1 GCA_017439405.1 Bacteroidales bacterium | reverse complement strand
TGCCGCAAAAATAGGAAAAAATCTCCAATTCCGTTTGGCTTTTCCGATTTCTTTGTATCTTTGCGGCGGTTCTTAAGGCGGAATCTGTGCCGCCAACATAAAGGAACACGAAGCGTTATGCTCGTCTTGCTGTTAGAAATGTGAGAAACTTCTAAGGTATGCAAGAAAAGTATAATGGTTCGCGCTGGATTGGCGTGGACTGTTTACTACATTCTACATACCAAGGTCTTTCTCACAACCTCTAACAGAAGAAGTGGTATATCAGTGCCACGCTTCTTTTTGTGAAACCCGTCCAAAATGGCACCAAAGGACATAATTGGTACAATATTTGTCTTTTTTAAAGAATCTAATTCTTTTCATTCAAACCAATCTTTAAAAGTTGCGCCCGTCACAAATTAGGGTCAGAAACATGAAAAAATGTACTTTACTTGCAGCGTGCATGGCTTTTTTCCTACAAATGGCTGCACAATCAAACCTTGGATTCGAAAACTGGAATGGGTCAGACCCAGCAAGCTGGACGACATCCAACGAACTGTCGATGGATGGCGGAGGCATCCAAACCGTTTTCAAGGAGACATCCAATCCCGGACAAGGAAATTCCTCACTCAAGCTCGTAACAGGCAATTGCCCGGAATGTCCCAATTTCGGCTTAGGCTTTATGACTTTGCCGTTCCCTGACCCGATTGGCGGTTTCGTTGAATTGGGCGAAATCGGCGACGAGGGCATTCCTTACACTAAACGTCCCATTTCAGTCGATTTTATGTATAAATCGAACCCCATGCCCAATGATGCTTGCGGCTTTTATGTCGAACTCACCCGCTACAACTCCCAAACGGAAGAAGATGAAATCGTTGGTGAATGTTACTTCGAAACGAGTGCAACGGTTGATGAATGGACAAACATCAATATCCCATTTGTGTATGCTTCCGAATTGCAACCCGAAAAGATGAACATCTTCATCACCTCAAGCATCGGCTCTGTACCCGACTATTCAGCCATTTTCCCATGGATGCCGAGTCCTGGCTCATTGGGTCTACCGATTCCCGTGGCTGGCAGCGAGTTTTATGTTGATGCCATAGTGTTCAACATGCCTTCGTGTGCCGATTTCAACATCACGGTCACGGCCAATTCCGAGGAAGGCACTGCTTCCGTCACTGCTATGGGCGGCACACCACCATACCAATATTTATGGAACACGCTTGAAACCACGCCGACCATCGAAAACCTGATTCCAGGACGCTATAGCGTTTTGGTCACCGATGCGAATGACTGCCAAAGGGTTGGCACATGCAACATCGTGCCCGAAGGCTGTCGCCTTTCCATTTATGTTACAGGAACCAATTCGACTACCAATTCCATCTATTCCGGAACAGGATCGGCCACCGTACATGTTACGGACGGCAACCCGCCATACAATTACACATGGAATAATGGCGAAACGACAGCTACTATAAACAATCTGCCCATCGGCACCTATTCCGTATTAGTCGAAGAGGTCAACAACCCGATGTGTGTGATGTGGGGCTTTTATACTGTTTATGGGCCGAACGGTCCTAATGGTGTTGGTTCGGAGTTTACCCAAACAATCACCTTATGCCCAAATCCCACATCCGATCATGTCCAAATCGACGGCGATGTCAACATTGACGAGGTTTGTATTTACGACTTGTCAGGAAAGTTGGTCGGGAAACTTGTCGTCGACGATACTTGTGCTGAACTCAATGTTTCCGACCTGCCGTCAGGCATTTATCTAATCAAATTGCATACGGAAAAAGGAGTTTTGGAAAAGAAAATCGTAAAACAATAAATCGTAAAACAATAAGATGATTATTAGAAGGCGCGGCAGGTTGTCGCGCCTTCATCATTCAATCTCTTTACATATTATAATGTACCCCAAAATTGGGACTGCAAAAACATTGAATTATGGTGAAACATCAAGCAGCCTTGCGGTTACTTGCAGAAAAATCGTAACTTTGCCGCCTTAAATTCGAGCAATGAACGAGTTCAGCGAAGACAAATATTTGGAAATCCTCGGCGCGAGGGAGAACAACCTGAAAAACATCGACCTCTCGATTCCGCGCAACGCCTTGGTGGTCGTCACCGGCATCAGCGGGAGCGGCAAGTCGTCGTTGGCATTCGACACCATCTATGCCGAGGGACAACGCCGTTACATGGAAAGCTTTTCGGCCTACGCGCGTCAGTTCATCGGCAACATGGAGCGTCCTGACGTGGACAAAATCACCGGATTAAGCCCAGTGATTTCCATCGAACAGAAATCCGTGAACAAAAACCCGCGCTCCACCGTGGGCACCATCACGGAGATATACGACTTCCTGCGACTGCTCTACGCCCGCATCAGCGAGGCCTATTCCTACAATACGGGCGAAAAAATGGTGCGCTACACCGAAGAGCAAATCACCGACCTGATTATGAAAGGCTTCGAGGGCAAGCGCATCAACATCCTCGCTCCTGCCATCCGTGGCCGCAAGGGTCACTACCGCGAGCTGTTTGAGCATATCCGTCAGGCGGGATTTACGCGCGTGCGCGTCGATGGCGAGATGCGCGAAATCGAGTTTGGCATGATGCTCGACCGCTACAAGACCCACACCATCGAAATCGTGGTGGACCGCATCGAAGTACACGAAGATTCGCTGACCCGTGTCAAGAAATCGGTACAGACTGCGTTCCGCTACGGCAAAGGATTGCTCATGGTTTTAGTTAGTGAGGAGTTAGGAGTTAGGAGTGGGGAGCATTCTACTGATACTCAACACTCATCACTCAACACTCATCACTCAACACTCCGTTACTTCAGTAGGCTATTGATGTGCCCCACCACAGGCCTCTCCTACGAAGACCCCGAGCCCAACACCTTCTCATTCAATTCGCCCTTCGGCGCTTGCCCCAAGTGCAGCGGATTGGGCGAAATCGCTGTCGTCGACAAGGAAAAGCTCATCCCCAACCCCAACCTGAGCCTCCGCAAGGGCGGCCTCGCGCCCGCTGGCGACTACAAGCCTGGCAGCTGGATTTTCAAGCAACTGGAAGCCATCGGCCTGAAATACGGCTTCACGCTCGACACGCCCATGAAGGACTTCTCCGACGAAGCCTTAGACGTCATCCTCTACGGCACCAACGAGACCTTCGACGTGAAACGCGAAACGCTCGGCGTCACGTCCACCATCAAGGTCAACTTTGAGGGCATCGTCAACTTCATCGAGGAACAGAACAACGAGGAGGCTTCGGCGGCCATTACACGTTGGGCCGGCTCGTTCATGAACCACGTCACTTGCCCCGTTTGCGGCGGCACAAGGCTGAAAAAAGAGGCCCAATGGTTCCGCATCGACGGGAAAAACATCGCCGAGGTGGCCAACATGGACACCATCACTCTCGGCAAGTGGATTGACGAACTGCCGAACAAACTCACCGAACGGCAAAACGGTATCGCCAAGGAAATCCTGCGCGAGATCCACAAGCGCGTGCATTTCCTTTTGGACATCGGCATCGACTATTTGAATATGAACCGTCCAGCGGCATCGCTCTCAGGCGGCGAGGCACAACGCATCCGCTTGGCCACCCAAATTGGGTCGCAACTCACTGGCGTTCTGTATATTCTCGACGAACCCAGCATCGGGCTGCACCAACGCGACAACCAGAAGCTCATCGAGTCGCTGAAGGAGCTGCGCGACATCGGCAACTCGGTCATCGTGGTAGAACACGACAAAGACACCATGCTCAACGCGGATTACCTCGTAGACATTGGTCCGGGCGCGGGTCGGCACGGCGGCGAAGTGGTCTTTGCCGGCACACCCGCCGACATCAAAAACGGCCATTCCATCACCTGCGAATACCTCAACGGAACCAAACAAATCGAAGTGCCGAAGACGCGGCGCAAGCCCCTTGAGGGCCAGTTCCTGACCATCAAAGGCGCAAGTGGCCACAACCTGAAAAACGTCGACTTGCAGCTGCCCTTGGGCGTGATGGTCTGCGTGACGGGCGTCAGTGGCTCGGGCAAAAGCACCTTGATTAATGAGACCCTCTCCCCCATCCTCAGCCAAAAGTTCTACCGGTCGGTGAAGGAACCCCTGCCCTACGCCAGCATCGAAGGCTTGGAGAAAATCGACAAGATCATCCAAATCGACCAAGCCCCCATCGGACGCACACCGCGAAGCAACCCAGCCACCTACACCAAGGTCTTCGACGACATCCGCAAGCTCTTCGGCGAGTTGCCCGAATCGAAAATCCGCAACTACAAGGCGGGGCGCTTCTCGTTCAACGTGAAAGGCGGTCGCTGCGAGGCCTGCAAAGGCGCGGGCGTACGCGTCATCGAGATGAATTTTTTGCCCGACGTGACGGTGCCTTGCGAAGAATGCCAAGGCAAACGCTACAACCGCGAGACCCTTGAAGTGCGCTACAAAGGCAAATCCATCAACGACGTGCTCAACATGACCATCAACGAAGCGGTGGAGTTTTTCGAGAACATCCCAAGCATCATACAGAAAATCAAAACGTTAAATGATGTAGGATTGGGTTATCTGACCCTCGGCCAAGCCTCCACCACCATCAGTGGCGGCGAGGCACAGCGCGTGAAACTAGCCGCCGAACTCGCCAAACGCGACACAGGCAAGACGCTCTACGTCCTTGACGAACCCACCACAGGCCTGCATTTCGAGGACATCAAGGTCCTGATGGGCGTGTTGAACAAACTCGTCGACAAAGGCAACACCGTCCTCATCATCGAGCACAACTTGGACGTGATTAAGATGGCGGACTGGATCATCGACATGGGTCCCGAGGGCGGCGACCGCGGCGGGCGCATCGTGTGCCAAGGCACGCCGGAAGAGGTGGCGCGGTGCGCGGAGAGCTACACAGCAAAATATTTAAAAGAAGAGTTGTTAAGTTAGTCACAAATACTATTTTTGCATATCAAAACTTTTTTCCATGGAAAACCAAAGCAAAGTTGAGAAGTTAGCGGGATATCTTATTTTTCTCGGTGTCCTGGCTATCGTATGTGTAGCCTGCTGGTATTTTCGCAGCGTGCTGGTTTATGTGATTCTTGCGTTTTTGGTATCGCTGCTCAGCCAGCCGCTGATGCACCTTATGCGCAAAGTCCGCATCAAAGGGAAAAGCGCCCCGAACTGGCTCCTGGCTGTTTTCTCCATCGCCCTTGTGATGGCTGGCCTGTTGCTGATGGTCGTTCTGGTGATTCCCGTGGTAGTGAACATCATCAATGAAGCGTCTTTCTTCAGCGACATGGACATCATGGACAACAACATTTCCGATACAGTCAACGGATGGCTCATCAGCCTGTTCCCAAGCCTTGGGAAGGATTACGACGCCATCGGCGTGGTGTTCGACTACTTGAAGGGCAGCGTGTCAAGCATCTCCTTTACTGGCATCCTCGGCTCGGTGGCTTCCGTCGTGGTCAACTTGGCCGTGGGTATTTTCGCCGTGGTGTTCATTTCCTTCTTCTTCGTCAAGGACGAGAAACTGTTCTCCAAGATCATAGCCGCTTTGGTTCCGGATCGCATTGAAGCTTCGGTGACTGAGGCCATCGGTGACATCGAGCACCTGCTGTCGCGCTACTTCATCGGCCTCGTGTTTGAGATGTTGGGGGTGGCATTCTTCAATTTCTTGGGTCTGTGGCTCATTGCCCGCATCGGTCCCACCTACGCTTTGGGCATTGCATTCATCGCGGGCATTCTCAACATCATCCCGTATGTGGGTCCCATCATCGGCGAAGTGTTGGGCGTACTGCTCTGCTTGGTGCTCAAATATGGCGCCGGCGTCGGTTTGGATGTCAACATCTGGATTTTCGCCCTCATCGTGCTGGCCATCATGCTTTCGGTGCAGCTCATCGACAACTTTGTGCTGCAGCCTGTCATCTATTCCACCAGCATCCAGGCGACGCCATTGGAGATTTTCATCGTCATGCTCATCGCCGGAAAAATTGGCGGCATCGTGGGCATGTTGGCTGCCATTCCGGCCTACACGGTGGTGCGCGTCGTCGCAGGCCGTTTCTTCTACAACAAAAAGATAGTCCGACGTCTTATGCCAGACTTGGAAAAAGAAGTCCAACCTATAAACAATCCCTAAAACTTATCACTTATGAAAGCAAATTCATTTCTCGCGCTGTTGGCCGGTGCCGCTGCTGGCGTTGTCTTGGGCCTCCTCATTGCCCCCGAAAAGGGAGAAGAAACCCGTCAGAAAGTAAAAAAGGCGGCGGAAGACTGCATTGACAAAGTCAAGGAGAAAATCGACGACATGAAAGCCAACGCCAATCAAGCCGATGAAGCGGCCGATTCCGTGGCACAAAACCCCGCCTAAGATGAGTAAGTTATCAGCTCCAGCCGACAAATTGGTCCGCGAGACCACCGGCTACGTCAACGCCCAGTTTGACGACTTGAAGTTGCGTTCCATCAAGGGGCTTTCGGAAGGCACATCAGCCCTTGCGGGCCTGCTGCTCATCTTCATCATGATTGGCGCTTTGGTGACTGCCATCTCCTTCGCGTTTGTCCTTTGGATTGGAGAGTTGCTAAACAGCTATGCCTTAGGCGCCCTCATCATGGCAGGCATATTGCTGCTGATTCTGGTGGTGCTCTTCCTGTTGCGCAAGAGCCTCTTCAAAGACAACTTCGTGACCATGTACACCAATATCTTCTACCAGAAAGAGGAATCCAAACCTGTGGGCTTGAAGACTCAGGAAGGATTGGACATGGCCATTTGGAACGCGGAAAACCGCATCAAGGAGCAGGAGCAAGACATCTCCAGCGCCTTAACCGAATTCAAGGATTACTACTCGCTCAAGCACCTGCTGGGCATAGGATTCCCCGCCGCTGTCCGATTTGTCTTTGGGAAAGACAAGAAGAAGAAAGAATAATCTGGCGCAGCACAAGAAAAGCTCAGAACTTTACATCACCTCAACCAAAGCTTCTGCCCAGCAAGAAGCTTTGTGTTTTTCTGTAGTTTGTTCTTTTTCAGAATCTTGTCGGGTTTCACGGCATAACGTAGGGCGATGTCGCGGACGGTCTCGCCCGCCTCGACGGTGTGTTTCTTGGCCTTCCAGTTCGAGTTTTTCAGGCGGGAGAGATACACCACGTCGCCGCTGTGGAACACCATCTCATCGGGGCGGCGCAACAGGTTGTAGGTGCAAAAATCAGCGATCTTGATGTCGAATTCCTTGGCCAATTGCTCAGGTGTCTCGCCTTCCTTGGCATAGACGAAGCGCACGCCATTGTTCTCGTAGATGAAGCGCTTGTCGGCAGTCATATCGACCAACTCGAAAGCGCCACGGTTGGTGGGCGAATAGGCCAATTCAAGCAGTTCGTCTTCCTCGGCAATTTCGGGCATTTTGTTGTCGTCGGTCATCTTGCCAAGGGCGATTTGGTCGTATTTGGTCAGGTCATACAGCTCGATGCGGTCGATAAGCAATTGGGCGTACTTGGGGTTGGTGGCATAGCCTGCCTTCTTCAAACCTCTCGCCCAGCCTCTATAGTCGGTGATTTCAAGGTCGAACAATGCGGCATAACGGGAACGGCCACAAAGGAACTCGGAATGGTCGCGAAACGACTCCTCTGCGTTCTTGTACTTGCGGAAGCACTCGTCCTTCTCGTCGTCGTCCATGTAGTAGGTCTTGCCCGTCCAACCCTTGTGGCACTTGATGCCGAAGTGGTTCTTCGCCTCGCGGGCCAAGGCGCTGTTGCCCGCCCCCGACTCGAGCAGCCCCTGCGCCAAGGTGATGGAGGCTGGAATCTTGTGCTCGCGCATCTCGCGCATGGCAATATCCTTGTAAGTCTGGATGTATTCTTCGGGCGTGATGCGTTGCGCGAAGAGGGCCATCGGCAACGTCAACAGACATAATAGGTATAACTTTCTCATGTTTACGGAACGCAAAATCCACGAAAATCGTATAAATTCAAAATAAAAACGTCGCTCCATTGTTTTTTTCCGTATTTTTGAACCCTAATTTGCGCATCATCATGGACACAACACGCCTGTTTGACTACTTCCCCGACCTCACCACAAAGCAGAAAGAGCAATATAACCAGTTGAAAGACTTGTACTTGGACTGGAACGCCAAAATCAACGTGATCTCGCGGAAGGACATGGAGCAGTTCTACGAACACCACGTCGTGCATTCGTTGGCCATCGCCAAATATTTCGAGCTTTTGCCAGGCATGAAGGTGATGGACCTCGGCACAGGCGGCGGTTTCCCTGGCATCCCGCTGGCCATCCTGTTTCCGCAGACCGAGTTCTACTTGGTCGATGGGACGGGCAAGAAAATCAAGGTGGTGAATGCCGTGAAAGACGCCATCGGGTTGGAGAACGTGGTGGCCGAACACAAGCGTGCCGAGGAGGTGAAGGACAAGTTCGACGTGGTTACCGGTCGCGCGGTGATGACCTTGCCCGAAATCGCCAACCTTGCAGGCAACAGGCTGAGAATTAGGGGCGACGTTGAGGCAGGCGGCATCCTTTACCTTAAGGGCGGCGACCTCAGCGAGGAAATCAATCGGATAAACCGCTACTGGCGTATCAAGAAAGTGGCGGTGAGTAGATGGTTCAAAGAGGAATATTTTGAGGAGAAGTATGTGGTGCATCTATATTAGACGCGGGACTGCGGGACACGAGACACGAGACGCGGGACTGCGGGACGCTGGACATCCAGATGTACGGCTGCCACAGTGTGACAGCCCTACAACTGAACAACTGAACAACTG
>JAFSJF010000015.1 GCA_017439405.1 Bacteroidales bacterium | reverse complement strand
GTGATGTCTTTTCGTTGTGACGACCTTAATGTGTTTGATGATTTCGAATGGGAGTTTGAAAGGTGGGCTAAGCAACAGAAAATTCAATTCAAGAGCATATTATAATGAAAATCCCCTTCAAACCCGGAACCCTGATTTATCCCTTGCCCGCCGTGATGGTCACCTGCGGCGATTGCGAGGAAAACTACAATATCATCACCATTGGCTGGACGGGCACGATTTGCTCCGACCCGCCCATGTGTTACATCTCCGTCCGCAAGGAACGCCACTCGCACGACCTCATCATGAAAAACAAGGAGTTCGTCATCAACCTGACCACGGAGGATTTGGCTGCCGCTACGGACTGGTGCGGGGTGCGCTCGGGCCGCGACTACAACAAGTTCAAGCAGATGCACTTGCACACCGAGCCTGCACAAATCGTGAAAGCCCCTTTGATTGCCGAATCGCCGTTGAGTATTGAATGCAAGGTGGTGGAGGTGAAGGAATTGGGTTCGCACGATATGTTCATCGCTGAGGTGGTGGCCGTCAACGCGGAGGAAAAACTCATCGACAAGGGCACGGGTGCGTTTCAACTCAACCACGCCAAGCCTTTGGCCTATTCCCACGGCAAGTATTACGGCCTCGGCGAGAAGATTGGGGGCTTCGGCTTCTCGGTGAAGAAAAAGAAATGACCATGCTCGAGCAGTTTCAGGCATATATTAATAGGTATCACTTGATTGCCGAGGACGAAAAAGTCATTTTGGCCCTCAGCGGCGGCATTGATTCCATGGTGCTGATGGACTTGCTGCTGAAAGCCAAGGTAGAGTTTGTCGCGGCGCACTGTAATTTCCATTTGCGTGGCGAGGAGTCGAACGGTGATGATTGGTTTGTGCGTAAGTTTGCTGAAAAGCGTGGGATCCAGTGCTTTGTAAAGCATTTTGAAACCGAGAAATATGCGACTAATCATGGTATTTCCATCGAGATGGCTGCCCGAGATTTGCGTTATGGCTGGTTTGAGCAATTAAGGCAGGAGTTGGGTTATGACAAAATCGCCGTAGCGCATCATGCCGATGACCAAGCCGAGACTTTCTTCATCAACTTATTGCGCGGCGCAGGTCTCAACGGATTGAAAGGCATGAAGCCACACAATGGCGTTATCATTCGTCCATTGTTGTGGGCTTCGCGAGAACAAATCCGAAAGTATGCTGTTGAGAATCATATCGTTTGGCGGGAGGACCATACTAATGTGGAGTCGGTATACCTGCGCAATAGAATCCGCAACCAGCTGTTACCCGTTTTCGATGAATTGCAACCTGAGGCGCGTCAGGGTTTGTATAAGTCTTTGGGACATCTTTCTGCTGAAAATGAGCTTTATAGGGCACTATTGAAAGAGAAGCTGGCGCAAATTGTGGAACGAGATGGAGAGATTCAGAGGCTGCCTTATTCTAAAATCATTAAAGCTGAGGTCCCTGAGCCCGTCGAAGGGCCGACCTACTCATTTCAATTACTTTTTGAATGGTTGCGCCAATATGGCTTTAACACCGACCAATGTCACTTCATTTTTGATGCCATTGGAACGGGCGTTGGGAATCAATATTGCTCAACGACGCATCGATTGGTTATCGGTCGAGACGAATTGCAACTTTTTGAAATTAAGGAAGATTCAAATGATGAAATCCAAATCGAAATAGGAGAGGAGAAAATCCTTTCACCTGTCCATCTTTGCTTTTCCAAGTTGGAGAAAACTCCCGATTTCGTCATTGACAAATCGCCCATCATCGCCCAATTGGATTTCGACAAATTAAAGTTTCCATTGACACTACGTCGTTGGCGTCATGGCGACCGTTTTCATCCTTTTGGCATGAAAGGTTCGAAACTGTTGAGTGATTTCTTTGTGGACCAGAAATTTTCGGAATACCAGAAACAGAATGTTTGGCTCTTGGTTTCCGCAGATGATGACATCCTCTGGGTGGTTGGCTACCGCATTGACGACCACTTCAAGATTGGCAACGATACAAAGACCGTTTTTGAATGCAGATGGAATCGGCCGTAAGGACGGCTTTCCCGCTCTTTGTTGGCAAAATCATATTTTTTCTCGGTCATGTTGTAAATCTTATTATTTTTGCACTTTAAATAATAACATTGTTTTCAAACAAATTTAAAGTTACCTATGAAAAGACTGTTTTTCTGCCTGCTGATGGCCTTCGTTGCTATTATGCCCATGCAGGTTCGTGCTCAGATCATTGATCCTGTCAAATGGTCGATTGCTATCCAAGATCTTAACGAGACGGAATTCGATGTTGTGGCCACTGCCACCATCGACCCTGAGTATCACATCTATTCCACTACGATGCCTGCCTTAGGACCACTTCCTACGGTGTTCGACATCAAGACCTCCGAGTTCTTCGAGGCGGTGGGCGAGGCGCGCGACCTCACCGAGGTGCCGATGTATTACGACGACATCTTTGAGGTGGAGTACAAGCAGTTTGCTGGCACGGCGCAATTTGCCCAGACCTTCCGTAAGCTGAAGGACGGTGGCTTCCCCGTTACGGGCGAGATCACTTACCAAGCCTGCAAGGACGGACAGTGTGTCTCCTTGGCGGAGGATGTTGACCTGCAATATGGTGAACCTGCTGTGATTGAGGCCGATGAGCCTGAAGCCACTGCTGGCAAGAAATCCAATATATGGGGCATGATTCTCGAAGCCATCCTTTGGGGCTTTGCCGCCATCCTGACACCTTGCGTGTTCCCCATGATCCCCATGACCGTGTCGTTCTTCATGCACGGCGAGGGTGAAACCAAGGCACAAGGTCGTTTCAAGGCTTTCATGTATTTCCTTTTCATCGTGTTGCTTTACACCCTGCCTATCGCCATCATCATCCTGGTGACCTGGCTTGTGGGCGGCAACAGCGTTACGGCCGACATCTTCAACTGGCTGGCCACGCACTGGCTGCCGAACATCATCTTCTTCCTGGTGTTCATGATCTTCGCGGCCTCGTTCTTCGGTGCCTTCGAAATCACGCTGGGTAGCAATATGGTAAACAAGAGCGATAGCAAACAAAGCACCAAGAACCTTGGCGGTATCTTCTTTATGGCCTTGACCTTGGTGTTGGTGTCATTCGCCTGCACGGGTCCCATCGTGGGCACGGTGCTCATCAAGTCGACCTCAGGCGAGTTCTGGGCTCCCATCGTAACGATGTTTGCCTTCGCCGTGGCGTTCGCCCTTCCGTTTGCTTTGTTCGCCTTCTTCCCGAACCTGTTGCAGCGTCTGCCCAAGAGCGGTGGCTGGCTCACTTCCGTGAAAGTCGTGTTAGGTTTCATAGAAGTCGCCCTGGGCTTCAAGTTCCTCAGTGTGGCCGACCAAACCTACCATTGGCACCTGCTCGACCGTGAGGTCTACCTCGGCATCTGGATTGTGTGCTTCGCCTTGCTCGGCCTATATCTCTTGGGTAAGATTCGTTTCAAAGGTGAGAAGGAAGTCAAGGAATTGGGCGTGTTCCGCCTTGTACTGATCATCATCGACCTTGTCTTTGTGGTGTATATGATCCCTGGTATGTGGGGCGCTCCTTTGAAGGCCCTCTCGGGTTACCTGCCGCCTAAGCAGACCCTTGACTTCGATCTTAACCGCATTATCGAGGAGAACAGCGAGAAGGTCATCGACTATGTGGATGCCAAGTTCGCCAATATGGCGGTAGCACCACAAGGAGAGACGGTGGCCGTTGGCGAGTTTGACGAAGAGCCCAAGTATGCCGACCTTTTCCATCTGCCGCATAACCTGAAGGGCTATTTCGACTACGACCAAGCCCTTGCTGCTGCCAAGGCACTCAACCGCCCTATCTTTGTCGACTTTACTGGTCACGGCTGTGTCAACTGCCGCGAGATGGAAGCCAACGTGTGGAGCGACCCGCGTGTGAAGGATATGCTGCGCCACGATTTCGTCCTCTGCGCCTTATATGTTGACGATAAGACTTCCTTGCCCGAAGAGGAATGGTATACTTCGACCTACGACGGCAAGGAGAAGAAGACCATCGGCCGCAAATACGCCGACTTCCAAATCTCTAAGTTTGGTACCAATGCGCAGCCCTACTACTGCCTGATGGACCACAACGGCAACCTGCTGATGAAGCCCCGCGCTTACGATCTCGACAAGGATGCTTTCGTCAACTTCCTGAAAGATGGTCTCAAGAACTTCAAGGAGGGGACGTTCTATCAGCATGTCATAGATTGACCTCTGCTGAACAATATGATGCAAAAAAGGAAGAGCCAACCGACTCTTCCTTTTTCATTTCAATAAATCGTAGTTCTTTATGCAATCTCGCCACCCTTGGCAAAATGCTGGTAGAAGGCGATGATGGTCTCGATGCCTTTGTAGAAGTGGTCGAGGCGGTAGTTCTCGTTGGGTGAGTGTATGGCGTCTTCACCGAGGCCGAAGCCCATCAAGATGGACTTGATGCCCAACACTTCCTCGAATCTGGCGATAATCGGAATCGAGCCGCCCGAGCGCATCGGGATGGGCAGCTTGCCGTAGGTGTCCATGTAGGCGGCTTCGGCAGCCTTGTAGGCCGGCAGGTCGACAGGGCAGCCGTAGGCTTGTCCGCCATGCAATGGCGTGACCTTCACGGTGACATAGTCGGGAGCGTTCTTCTCCAGATAGTCCTTCACCAACACGGCAATCTTCTCGTGATTTTGGTTGGGCACGAGGCGGCAGGAGAGTTTGGCGTAAGCCTTCGAAGGCAGCACGGTCTTGGCGCCTTCGCCTGTGTAGCCACCCCACATACCGCAGAGGTCGAAGGTGGGACGGATGCCGACGCGTTCAATCTTGGTGTAGCCTTCTTCGCCGCGCAGGGCTTTCACGCCGAGGCTGTTTTTGTAGTTTTCCTCGTTGTAAGGTGCCATGTTGAGCAGCTCGCGCTCGCGGGGTGTGCTTTCCACCACGTCGTCGTAGAAGTGCGGAATGGTGATGTGGTTGGTCTCGTCCATGCATTTGGCAATCATCTCGCAGAGGGTGTTGAGCGGGTTGGCCACGCTGCCACCGAAGAGGCCTGAATGCAGGTCGGCGTTGGGGCCGGTGACTTCGATCTCCCAGTAGGCGAGGCCACGCAGACCCGTGGTAATGCTCGGCACATCGGGACCAATCATAGAGGTGTCGGACACGAGGATGACATCAGCCTTGACGAGGTCTTTGTAATCCACGACCCACTTCGAGAGACTGCCTGAGCCGATTTCCTCTTCGCCTTCGAGCATGAACTTCACGTTGCAGGGGAGGGTGTTGGTCTTCACCATGGTCTCAAAAGCTTTGGCGTGCATGAACGACTGGCCTTTGTCGTCGTCGGCGCCACGAGCCCAGATCTTGCCGTTCTTGATGACGGGCTCAAATGGGTCAGTGTGCCACAGGTCGATGGGGTCGACGGGCATCACGTCGTAGTGGCCGTAAACAAGCACGGTGGGCAGTTTCGGATCGATGATCTTCTCGCCGTAGACGATGGGGTTACCCTCGGTGGGCATCACCTCGGCCTTGTCGGCACCAGCGGCTAGGATAGCATCGCGCCAGTATTCGGCGCAGCGGATCATGTCCGGCTTGTGGGCCGATTCCGAACTGATAGATGGGATTCTAATCAAGCCAAAGAGCTCCTCAAGGAAACGTTCTTTGTTGGCTTCAATGTAATTCTTTGTGATTTGCATAGGGTATGTTTTTAGTTGTTGTCTTGCCTCTCAAAATATTTCAATTCCACGCGTTCTCCGTCAAACACGGCATAAGTGAAATCATAAATCCAGTTGCCCACGACGGTGGTCAAGGCATGGTCGCCAGACTTGTATTGCATGGGCTTATGTTGATGTCCGAAGACAAAGAAATCGATGCTGGGGTCGAATGCAGCCTGCTCTTGGGCATATTGGTAAAGGCGAGTTTCAGGGACGTTGTCGTAATAGCCGCGCTCCACCTCGTTCTTGAGTTTTTTCAAGCGGTGGTTGTGCGACCAACGTAAGGCCAAACCTATGCCCAAGTCGGGGTGTAGCCAGCGGAAAAGCCACTGGTTGAACTTGCATTCAAACACCTTTTTCAAAAACTTGTAGCCATTGTCGCCAGGGCCTTGGCCGTCGCCATGGACCAAATAGAACTTCTTGCCTTTGATGGTCTTGATGACAGGCTCGCGGTGCATCTCAAGACCAAGCTCGTCATGCAAGTAGCCGAAACTCCAAAGGTCGTGGTTGCCGATGAACATGTGTACGGGAATGCCTGCATCGGTGAACTCGGCCAGCTTGCCCTGTAGCCTGACAAAGCCTCTCGGAATCACGGTCTTGTACTCAAACCAGAAGTCGAAGAGATCGCCCATCAGGTAGAGCTCTTCGCAGTCGGGGCGAATCATGTCGAAGAAACGCAACAGCTTGCGTTCGCGTTCTTGGCTGTCCTCGAGAGAGGGGATGCCCAAATGGAAATCGGTGACGAAATAAACGGCCATCAGAACTTGATTTCGGTGCTACGGCGGATGAGTTCGGTGATAAGAGTGATGAGCTTCGGTTCCACGGCGCTCACGGCCTTGATGACTTCTTCATGGGTGATGGTGACGGTCTTTTCCTCTCCATAGATGTTGCCCATGTCGGAGACGATGCTCAAGCCGAAGACGGGCAGCTTGCCTTGACGTGCCACGATGACCTCGTGGGTGGTCGACATGCCGATGGTGTCGGCACCGATGATGCGGAAGAAACGGCATTCTGCAGGCGTCTCGTAGGTCGGACCTGAAGTGGAGCAATACACACCGTGTTGCACCTCGATGCCTTTCTCTCGGGCGATGTCGTCGGCCAAACGGATGAGTCGTTTGTCGTAGGGCTCACTCATGTCGGGGAAGCGGTCGCCGAAACGCTCGTCGTGCTGACCAATAAGCGGGTTGGGCATCATATGGATCTGGTCGTTGATGATCATGATGTCGCCCACCTTGTAGTTTGGGTTCAGTCCGCCTGCGGCATTGCTGAGGATGAGGAACTGTATGCCT
>JAFSJF010000156.1 GCA_017439405.1 Bacteroidales bacterium | reverse complement strand
TCTTCGCCAAAGCCCTCGGCAGCAGCCTTCAACAACGAAACAACTTCTTCTTTGTCAGCATAGTAGCCCAAGCATTGCGCAATATGATACCGTGCATGAGCCACCATCAGAGTTTGATTCGCCAGCAGGCCATAATGCTCCGCTTCTTTAAACAAGCGCATAGCCTCCACCTTATTGCCTGAATCAAACTGAATACGAGCGTTTTCCAAGGCATCTTGGGCAACTTGCTTCACATCACGGGATGTAGGATGGCAAGCAGCCAACATGGTAACAAGGAAAGACAAAACCAGATGATGCAGTTTCATGGGGACAAAAATAAACAAGATCTCGTTTCAGCATCACAAAACTACCTCTTTCGACAAACGGTTGAAAGGGCAGTCCAAACTTTTTCAAGGTTTTTGAAATGTAATAATTTGTGAATGAACCAGTTAAAAGTATGATTATTCCAAACTTTTTTCGGGGAAGTCCAAGGGGTTAGGAGATTTTTGATCTTAATTCCTCCAGAAACTCCGTGAAAGCAGCGTGATCAACGAGAAAAGTTCCACCCTGCCGAGGAGCATGAAGAAGATGAGCAGCCACTTGGCAAACAGCGGGAAGAAGACGTACGAGCCGCCTGGACCCACTTGACCGAGGCCTGTGCCTACATTGCTCAGCGTGGCCACCGAAGCGCCTAAGGCTGTCTCGATGTCGATTCCCATGGCCAACAGGATGACAGCACCGATGAGGAAGACCAAGAAATAGACAAAGATAAAGGTGACGTGTTTGTAGACGCCACTGGTGGAGATGGCTTTGCCGTTCACTTTCACGGGCAACACGGCATTGGGATGGATGATGCGTTTCAGCTCGAGCACCGAGTTCTTGGTGAAGATGAGATGGCGGAAGATCTTGACACCACCCGAGGTGGAGCCCGAACAGGCACCGATGAACATCAGCAGGAAGAGGATGACCCAAAGGAAGGTAGGCCAGGCTGTGTAGTCGCTGACGAAGAAGCCCGTGGTGGTGAAGGCCGAGATGACACTGAAGAACGACTCGCGGAAAGAGGAACCGAAGCTCTTGTGGCAACCAAAGAACAACACCAAGCCTATGGCAATGCCCAATACTACGGTGTAGAGCAAGTAGGTGCGGAACTCCTGGTTTTTCAGGATGGTGAACGAACGCCAACTCAAGGAGAGCAGAAGCAGGGAGAAGTTACAGCCCGACAGCACCATGAATACAGTGATCACGACCTGGGAATAGTTGGAGAATGCCCCGATGTTGGCAGTCCGCGTGGAGAAACCACCCGAGCTGATGGTGCTCAACGAGTGACAAAGGGCGTCATAGAAGTCCATGTCGCCTCGATAGAGCAAAAGTGTCTCCAATAGGGTGAAAAACAGGTAGATAAACCATATGCGCCTCACGGTATGCATGACGCGTGGGTGTAGCTTGTCGTAGGTGATGCCGTTGATCTCTGACACGAAGAGTTGCATGCCGCTCATGCCGAGGTAAGGCAAGATGGCCAACGAGAAGACAATGATGGCCAAGCCGCCGATCCATTGGGTCATGCTGCGCCAAAGGAGGATGTCTTTTGGCACGGACTCGATGTCGGTCAAGATAGTGGCTCCCGTGGTGGTGAAACCCGACAAGGCCTCAAAGAAGCCATCGGTGAAGTTAGGCACGCTCTTGCTGAGCAGGAAGGGCATGGCACCGAACAACGAGAGCACAAGCCATGAGATGCAGACGACATAAACGCCGTCGCGCGAGGTGGTTTTGTCGTCTTTGTGGTTGCGGGTGGCGATAAGCAGGATGAAACCGGTCAGCAGGGTGATGAGAGCCGAGAAAGGCATGCTGAAAGCGTAGAGCCCGCGGTAGAGGTAGGTCACGGGGAGCACCGTCAGCATGAAGAGGCCTTCGATGAGCAACAGCTGGCCTTCGATGCGGAGGACTAAAGGATGGTTTATTTTAGTTTTCCATTTCATGGGTTGTTTTTTGTCACAAAACCTACAAAACCAGCAAAACTTTCTTTCCTAATAATATAAAACAGGCAATGTCACCCAACTGGGATGCCATTGCCAACGCGCCTTGCGGCGCATAAAAAACTCGCAAAGGCTTTCGGGCATCCTTTAGGATGCGTTGGAAAGGAGCCGGTTGGCGACTTTCTATGCTCAACAAACGGTTTTGAAAGTTTTGTCTGTTTTGTGATACCATAGCATTAATGGAATAAGCGTTCAACAGCGGGGATGCCGGCAGGCAGGGCCAGCACCACCACTTGGTCGTCGGTCTCAATCTGGAAGTCGTCGGTGGCGATGAAGCTCTCGCCGTCGCGGGTGATGCCGCAGATGATGGCATCGTCAGGCATGGCTAATTGCCCGATAGGCTTGCGCGTGACTGCCGAGCCTGCCCTCACTTCAAACTCCACGATGTCGGCGTCGATGCCGCTGAGGCTCTTCAACGTGGAAACCTTGGCACCGAGGGTGTATTTCACCATGTAGCTGGCCGCGATGAGTTTCTTGTTGATGATGGAGTCGATGCCGATGTTCTGAGAGATGTCGATATAGTCGATGTTCTCCACAAGGGCGATGGTCTTTTTCACGCCGAACGACTTGGCTTGCAAGCAGGTTAGGATGTTGGTCTCGGTGTTGTCGCTGACGGCGATGAAAGCGTCCATGTCCTTGATACCCTCGTCCTCAAGCAGGTCGAGGTTACGGGCATCGGCATTGACGACCAAAGCCTCCGAGAGGTAGTTGGTCAGGTCCATACAGCGGTCTTTGTTGATTTCCAAGATCTTGATGTTCAGGTCTTTCTCAAGGCGTTTTGCTGTGATGCGTCCCACACGACCTCCGCCCACAATCATCACATTGTGGACATTAATCTGCCTTTTGCCGCTCAGTTTGATGATGTCCTTGATGGCGTGCGGCTTGGTAACCACATATACCATGTCGGCCACTTGGAAGACCTCGTCGCCTTGTGGGATAAAAGTGTTTTGGCGGCGGTGGATGGCAGCCACACGGAATTCTATGTGTTCGTATTGGTCGATGACTTCGTCGACGGTCTTGCCGAGAATCTCCGCTTCGGGTTCCAGTTTCACCATGAAGAGCTGCAGGTTGCCGCCTGCAAAGTCGTAGGTCTCCGATGAGGCGTTTTTCTTCAGCAGCGAGATGATTTCCTGTGCGGCGATGTCTTCGGGCGACAGCAGTCCATCGATGCCGAGGTCTTGGTACATGCGCCACACCTCGGGGCTGAGGTTCTCCATCGTGTTGACACGGGCGATGACCTTCTTGGCCCCCAGTTTCTTGGCGATGATGCCTGTCAGCAGGTTGATATGCTCGTCGTGGAGCACGGCAATCATGAGGTCGGCCTTTTTCACGTTGGCGCGTTGCAGCACCGCAGTCGAAGTGGAATCGCCTGTGATGGTCATGAGGTCGCTGTGTGATTCCATCATCTTCAGCAACTCCTCGTGGGGATCCACGATGGTGATGTTGTGGTTGCTGCGCACCAAGGCCTCAGCCAAGTGCATGCCTACTTCTCCGTCTCCAGCTATAATGATGTTCATTTTCGATCACTTTATAAAAATGCAAAATTAGGTATTAATTTTGAAAATGCCGTATTTTTTTGTTTTTATGGCAAAAAGCGATGACTGGAAGGCTGCCTACTCCATAAGCCTGCAATTAATCGAGGCCGGTAATAACGGGGTGCTATTTTGTATAGGAATGCTTGTCATCTGGATCGCTTCGTTCCTCGCGATGACGCGAAGCGTGTTCGGAGTCGGGTCTTGTGGATTGCTTCGCTACGCTCGCAATGACGCGAAGCGGGCGTGGGGGCGAAGCCCTGAGTACTGGATTGCTTCGTGCCTCGCAATGACGCGAAGCGACAATAAGGGTTCCGCATCGCTTCGCTCGCGCTTGTTCGAAGCGGGCGTGGGGGTGAAGCCCAGAGAATACCGCTTCGCTTCGCTTGCGGTTGCGGGAAAGGTGGGTTTGGGTAGACGGAGATCCCCTACGGGAAATCACCGATTAGCTTCGCTGAAATCACAGATTCGACGTTAGTCAATGCAGAGCATTTCGACGAAGTCAATGGAAAGCCTTTAATAACGCGAATTGCGGAGGCTTGAAGCCGTTAATGATGGGATGCCGCATCGGCCGCCGCGGAATAATTAATACAATTACTCCATTCCCACCGTCAGGCGGGAACCTCAACTGGATATGACAAACCACCCCCTTTAGTCGTCATTGCGGACTTGATCCGCAATCTCCTAAGCGAGAGGGTGTCCCTATAACATAGGAGATTGACTACGTCGAATCTTCGATTTGCGGGTCTTCGCCCGCAATGATTCCTATAGCATGAGAGCAAGAGGTTGAGATTCCCTTCGGGAATGGAGCAATTGTATTAGTTATTCTGCGGCGGCTTGAAGCCGTTACTGACCAGATGCCGCTTCGGCCGCCGCATGATTAATACGACATCAACTCCATTCCCGAAGGGAATCTCCCCCTGTTACAACAAAGAAATGGCCGTGTCATCCCGACAGGGCCATTCCGAAATAAGAATACAAATGAATCAGTGCCCCTGGCGGGGCACCAGTTATAATCCAAGTAATTGGATTATTTTTCCTTGCGGCGTTTGCCAAGCAGGTAGGCGCCAGCCAGGCCTGCGAGCACAAAGACACCTTCACCAACTGGAATATACTGGTCGTTAGGATCGTTTTGCATGGGTATCATGGCACCAGGACCGGGACCGGCAGCACGATTGCCTTGGTAATCGTCCTCGTCCATGATGAACACCTGGGCCATGGCCGGTGCGGTGGCCATCATCAGTGCAGCTGCAATTGTGATTATTCTTTTTTTCATCGTATATTGAGTTTTTATTGTTATCGACTTATTCTTTCGCGTTTAACTTGTTTGGCTGTTAGCTTTTTACTGTTAGCTATTAGCTAGGTCTTTGCCGAGCTAATAGCTAACAGCTAATAGCTTATTATCTAACCACAATCTTCTGGACCATGGTATTCTTGCCGTTGCTTACGCGGAGCAGATAGACGCCCTTGGCCACACCATTGAGGTTGACACGGTTTTGGTCGTTGGTAAGGCGCTGGCTGAAGAGCGTGCGACCCAACACATCGACCACGTCGAGCGTGCCCTGACCGTTGATAACCCAATCGGTGCCATCGAAGTAGGCGAAATTGCTCTCACCGTCCACGTTCTCATCCACATCGGTAACGGTGTAGGTAATGTAGAAGCGTGAAGCATAGTCTTCCGTCGAAGCCGTGAAGGTGTAGTGGTCGTTGGCAAGCATGTCGTAGTTGGTACCCGTCATATTGTCGACCAGGCGCAGACTCGTAAACTCGCCGTTTTGGGTGTTCCAGCGCAGCGTGTAGGTACCGTTTTCATCAGCGATGAAATGGACCGGAATGCGCTCGGTACCTTCGGGCGTGAAGACGAGGCCGTAGCTTTGTCCGTCGAGATGGGCAGCGATGATGAAGTTGGAGCTGCGCATCGTCTGCATCTTAGTGACACCGCCCAGTTCGGGACGATGCAACTCGATAACCGTGAGGTCGCGGCTGCCGCCTTCGTTCTCGGCATAGAGGTTCACCAACGGGTAATTGATCTTGTCGTCACGGAAGTAAGAATTGTCATTCTTTTCAGTCGTGGCCATCTCAGGCGTAAACTCAAGTACATCACCGTCCTTAGCAGCATGCACGAAGAAGGCCTGGTGCGGGTGAACGTTGTCAGCCAGAACCTCAGGATTGTCGGATTGCGTCATCACGAATGGTACGTACACACCCTTGTCGGCATCGTAGGTATAAGCTGCATAGCCGAGATCGCCAAGTGCTGACATCTTCAGGTAGGCCTGATAGGGGTTACCCACGAGGTTCCAACCTTCGTTATACGCTTCCTCAGGAGCAGGTGCCTGCGACTCTTGTTGGGTCAACTTGATCTTGACATTGCCGCTGTTGAGCTCACCAGTGTTGCTCATGTAAGAATCCTTGTTGATGGCCATCATGTAACCCTTGCCGGGGACAAAGATGGTTTCGTTATTATTTACAGCGACACCTTCCTGACCGCTCAGGTATTGGATCTGGGCGCCGCCGTCGGTATGCCAGTGGTTGGCGCCGCTGCGCTTCAAGTTGATCCAGTGGTACTCGGGCTCGAAGTAAGTGTAGAAGTCCCACTTCACATCGCCGCCAATAGCGGGATTGCTCTCAGTGATGAGGCCATTCGGGAAGTAGCTGCCTTCCAGGGTCTTGATGTCGACCGGCTTTCCATAGCCTGTTTCGCCTTCATAGGTAGCACCGATATTGGCGTCTTTCAGCGACGACGACATCATGTGCCAGTCGTATTCCAGCTTGTTGTTATAATAGTCGAAGGAATGTGCGCCCTTGTCGGAGTTGTCGAAGGTGACGCCCACGGTGGTGTTGATGAATTCACCGGCCTTGGCGCCTTGCTTCTGCAGCAGGACTGCGTCTTCGTTGACAAACACATAGGTGTTTTCACCAGGCACGTTCTCCACCTCGGTGGCATTGCCATAGAGGAAGATGTTGCCGCCCTTGTTGAAGGCTGTCAATAAGCCGTCGATGCCATTGTCGAAGCTTTCGCCAGCGGTGAGGTCGAAGGCACTGTAGCGCAAGAACTTGTCGCTTGCACCAGCGCTACCCATGGCGTTGTCTTTGGCGAAGACCAGCACAGGCAGGTCGCCGTTGATGTCGGCCGTGGTGGGACGCATCCAAGTGGACAGACCATCGAGTGAACGAGGATTGGCCTCCACCCATTGGTTCAAGGTGCTAAGCAGGCCGGGCCATGTCGAGATGCGACCATTGGCGTAGGCC
>JAFSJF010000155.1 GCA_017439405.1 Bacteroidales bacterium | reverse complement strand
GCCCGACATCAACACCGAGGACTTCATGGCTGCCGTCGATTTCTTGTCGAAGCAAGACAATGTGGATGC
Source organism: Bacteroidales bacterium (assembly GCA_017439405.1). Classification (GTDB taxonomy): domain Bacteria; phylum Bacteroidota; class Bacteroidia; order Bacteroidales; family F082; genus Limimorpha. The sequence continues at coordinate 32,546 of JAFSJF010000155.1, read as the reverse complement.
CGAGCGCATTGGCATCATCGGCATTTGTGGTTGGGGTGGCATTGCCCTCAACACCGCTGCCACAGACACGCGTATCAAAGCCACCGTGGCCAGCACGATGTACGACATGACCCGCATCAGCGGCAACGGCTATTACGATTCAAACGACAACGAGGCCGACCGCCATGCCGCCCGTGAAGCCCTTGCCAAACAGCGTCTTACCGACCCGATGGCAATGGCAGGCGGTGTCGTCGATCCACTTCCTGAGGATGCACCTCAGTTCGTGAAAGATTACCATGCTTATTACAAGACCCCGCGCGGCTATCACAAGCGCAGCGGCAACAGCAACGACGGTTGGCGCGTCATCGGCACCCAGGCCTACGCCAACGCCCGTTTCCTCTACTACATCAACGAAATCCGTTCCGCAGTCCTCGTTATGCACGGCGCAGAGGCTCACTCTCGCTACTTTGGCGAAGCCGCCTACAAATACATGGTGGAAGGCCAAGCTGAGGGCTACAACTTCGTCGGAAAACCCAATCCGAATCCCAAAAACAAGGAATTGCTCATCATCCCTGGAGCCACCCATTGCGACCTCTACGACGGCGGCTACACCGAACCCGAAGGCAAGGGCGAACCGAAGAACATGATTCCTTGGGACAAGTTGGCCGAGTTTTTCAACAGTAATCTGAAGTAAACCATGAAAAAAGTAATCGTAATCTCAACAAGTCTCCGCCCCGGCTCGAACAGCCATGCTTTAGCGGAGCAATTTGCCAAGGGCGCGGAAGCTGCCGGGCATCAAGTGGAACTCATCTCACTGCGCGACAAGGACATCAAGTTCTGCATCGGCTGCCTGTCATGCCAAAAGACGGGCGCCTGCGTCTACAAGGACGACGTGCCGGCCATCATGGAGAGCGTACTCAATGCCGACGTGGTGTGCTGGGCGACGCCCATCTATTACTACGAGATGAGCGGCTCAATGAAGACCCTCATCGACCGCATGAACGCCATGTACACAAAGGATTACCGCTTCCGCGACATCTATCTGCTGACCACGGCATTTGAGGACGAGGCCTTTGTCCCCCAGCGCGCCGAGAGCGGACTGCAAGGCTGGATCGACTGCTATGGAAAGTCCTCCCTCAAAGGGCATCTGTTCTGCGGCGGCGTCGGTGGGCCAAACGACATCGCTGGCAACGCCAAGTTGCACGAGGCTTACGAAATGGGTAAAAGCATTTGACCATGGACAACAAACCCACTGGAAAAGACCATGTCGGCAGCGATGCGCTGTACGAAGAGGTGAAGGAGTGCATGCGTCTGGTGGCCGAGATGAACTGCGGCCCCAAGACGGAGGCCGAAGTACGCGAATACCTTCGGAAAATCACGGGGTCGGAAATCGACGACACGGTACGTGTGTTTCCGCCGTTCAACATCAACTACGGCAAGCGGACGACCTTCGGCAAAAACAGTTTCGTCAACTTCGGCTGCACCTTCTTGGCCTTGGGCGGCATCACCATCGAAGAGGGCGTGTTCATTGCGCCGCATTGTGTGTTGGCCACGGAATACCATCCCGAAGACGCTGAAACGAGACATTCTCTCCTCACCAAGCCCATCGTCATCAAGAAGAACGCCTGGATTGGCGCCAACGCCACCATCCTTGCAGGTGTCACCATCGGCGAGAACGCCATCGTGGCCGCTGGTGCCGTGGTTGGAAAGGATGTGCCTGATGGGGCCATCGTTGGCGGTGTGCCGGCGAAGGTCATTAGGATGATTGAATAAGCGGGGCATCGAAATCATCCGCAATTCGGGCGAATGCTTGGATTGCGGATTTTTTTGTACTTTTGCGCAAAATAATGAACCATGGCAACTACCGAAACAAAAAGAATCAATTGGCTTTTTCCCGACCCGGATGTTGAGATGACGCTGGATGATTATCGAAACAAGATACGCGAAGACGAGAGATCTGGCGACATGAGTGCAAGTGACTTCAAGCGCAGATTGGAGACATGGTACATCAAGCCACAAAACCCAAGACACTAAGCAGAATCAAATAAAAACCGAATCAAATGAAAAAACTGATTTTAATCCGTCACGGTGAAAGTGAATGGAACAAATTGAACCTCTTCACGGGATGGACCAACGTGGACCTCTCGGAGAAAGGCATCGAAGAAGCCAAGGAAGCGGGCAAGGTGCTGAAAGAGAACGGCTACAAGCCCGAAATCTGCTTCACCTCCTACCTGAAACGCGCCATCAAGACCTTGAACTTGGCTCTTGAGGCTATGGACATGGACTGGCTACCGGTCTATAAGTCGTGGCGTCTCAACGAGAAGTCGTATGGACAACTGCAAGGCCTCGACAAGAAGATGACCGCCGAGAAATACGGCGACGAGCAAGTGCGCCTGTGGCGCCGAGCCTTCGACGTGCGACCGCCCGCGCTGGAGATGAACGACCCGAAAAGCCCACGCATGGACCCGCGCTACGCCGAACTCACCGACGAGCAAATCCCGCTCACCGAGGCCCTTTGCGACACCATCGAGCGTGTGATGCCTTATTACGAAGACCATATCATGAAGGCTTTTGAGACCCACGACCAAGTGTTGGTCGTCGCCCACGGCAACAGCCTTCGTGGTGTCGTCAAGGTGCTGAAAGGCATGGGCAACGACGAGATCATCGCCTTCAACATACCGACGGGCATCCCGTATGTCTTCGAGTTTGACGACGACATGAAACTCCAGAAGGACTTCTTCCTCGGCGACCCCGAAAAGGTGGCCGCGCTGATGGCCGCCGTCGCCAACCAAGGCAAGGCGAAATAATGTGATTTGTGAAATGACGCATGTAGGGCTGTCATATTATGGCAGCCCTACGTCATTTATTAGAATTAGAAGATGTAATTGAATCCGACAAAAATCTTTACCGCTTTACCGTCACGGTCGCGCGAGTCGAGGGCACGGCCTGCGTCAACACCAAGGATCATGTTGCGGTTCATGATGATTTTCAATCCGGCACCCGCGCTGGTGTGGATGCCTTCCTTATTGCCGCTATACAACTCAACACCCTCGATTTCAGCTTCTTGCAATTCCTTCTCGCGGAAAGGCTGGATGACCATACCGGCATCGAAGAAGGGGCAGAAAGCCAGTTGCCAGTTTTGGTTGATGAACTGGAAATCGAGGAAGTGCCAGCGGACCTCAGCGTTACCCAGCACGAAGCCATCGCCGAGCACGCCGTTGCGGTTCACGCCGCGCATGGTCACCACGCCGCCCAAGCCTTCCGTGTACATCTTCTGGAAGAACGGCATGTTGATGTTGTTGATCATGTACCACGGCGTGTTGCCGGCAATTTTGTGCTGCACCCCCAAACGGTAGGCGAATGTGAGCTTGTCCTTGTAAAGTGGGATATAATGCCGCCACATGAAGGTTTGCATCAAGCTGTTGTAACCGTTTCCGTCGATGAAGTCGGAAGAACCCGTAAGGGTGTATTCGGCATAAATGCCTTTCGACGGGTCGCTGTTGTGGTCGCGGCTGTCGTAATTCAAGCCGAGGCGAAGTTGGGCGATGTTGCCGCCTTCCTTCTCGTTTTCCTTGATGATGCCAGCATCCACATAGTTCTCATAAAGCGTCACTTGGTCCTCATAGCCCTCAAGGTTGATGCGGTCGGTCTTGACGTTGTAGTAGGCCAGGCCTGCCACCCAGTTCAAGTTCGGGAGGAAACGCAACGGCCTTTGCATCGACCCAACAAAACGCAACGTGTTGCGCTTGATGAAATGATAGCCGCTCTTGGTATCCACCAATTCAGCGTAGGGGTCGAAGCCGCTGGCCTCGAAGCCGTTGAAGCCGAAAAACTCGAACTTCTTCGAGTAGTTGTAGGTGAGGTCGAAGAAGAGTTTCGTGTCCTTCACCAAATACGGCATGTCGGCATAGAAGCGGAACACGCCTGAGCCTTTCGTGTAGCGCGACACCTCGACGTTGAACTTGTAGAAATAACGCGGATAGCGCGTGCCGTCGCCGAAGTTGAAGATATCGACACAGGCGCCATACTGGAAGCCCAAGTCGCTATCGAAGCCCAACACAGGCAACGGGCCGATATTCCAACCCTGCTTGATGATCTCGCCTTTTTCGTTGTAAACCTTTTCTTTCTTGGCTTTCTTCTTTTCTTGCTTTTGTTCGTCTTGTGCAAAACCGCCCACAGCCAATAGCAGGGCGAGCACGAGGAGTAAGGATTTCTTCATAGTTCGATGTTTAAAATGATGGCAAAATTAGTTTTTTTCCGTCAGTCCCCAATAAAAATGTGCTATTTTTGCACCACAAATCAATCGAAATGACCTTCGTCGAACTATTGCTGATTGCTGTGGGCGTGTCAATGGATGCGTTCTCGGTTTCGGTCTGCAAAGGACTGACAACGAGAAGGTTCTCTATGCGTATGGCACTCGTTTGCGGCTTGTGGTTTGGCACGTTCCAGGCCTTGATGCCCGTAATCGGGTATTTGTTGGGGTTGCAGTTTGCGTGTTTCATCGAGTCGGTTGATCATTGGATTGCCTTCGGCTTGCTCTTTCTGATTGGTGCCAACATGATTCGCGAGGCCGTAGCGGGCAAGGAGGACTCGAAGCAGACCAATGCATTGGATTTCAAGACGATGCTTCTTTTGGCCATCGCCACCAGCATCGATGCCTTGGCGGTGGGCGTTTCGTTCGCCTGCATCGAGGTGGAGCTGTGGGCGTCGGTGGCAATTATCGGGTTGACGACCTTCGTTTTTTCCGTCCTCGGCGTGAAAATCGGCAACGTCTTCGGAACGAAATTCAAGAAGAACGCCGAAGTGTTTGGTGGTATTATCTTGATTCTCATTGGATTGAAGATTCTTTTGGAGCATTTGGGCGTGCTTTAAGGGTGATGAATGGCACTTCGAATAGTGAACGAGACGATACAATTTTCATTATTTTTGCACACGTGTAAACATTTGAAACGAAATGGGAAAGCATATCGGTTTCACAGGATTATGGCTATGGGTTGCTTTGATGGCTATGGTAGTGGCCTGCTCGCCTTCGGCCCAGGTCGATGAGCCTGCCGAAGGGCCGTCTGAAGAACTGTCCGCCATCGACAGCCTGATGTGGCGGCAGCCGGATAGTGCCTTGGTGCAGCTGCAGCGGTTTGTGGCAAGCCCCGAGGCGGATAGCCTGGATGGGTTTAATGGGCATTACTGCCAAATGCTGATTTCGGAGTTGCTGTATAAGAACGACTGGGGGCAGACCAACCGCGAGGAACTGCTTCAAGCCGTGGCCTATTTCGACAGCCTGACAATCGCTCTGAACGACAACTCTCAGCCACGAAACCGTCATTGCGGGCTTGACCCGCAATCTCCAAACCAAATCGACAACCTCGTATTCTTGGATGCCCGCGCCCACTACATCAACGGCGTAGGCTATTACGAAAACGACAGTATTGTGCAAGCCTGTGCGGAATACCTGAAGACCTTGGAGGTGATGGAAGAACAGTTTGAGGAGAGGGGACTGGTGGGGAAAAAGGCGCAGTTTATGGCCTTAACATATGGTCGTCTTGGTGAAATGTTTGAGGAACAATTGTTGGCCGAACCAGCCATTGCTTGTTATAAACAAGCATTGTTTTATTGCCGACGAGAACCGACGTCTAAATATGGAATACCTGTTTTGCTATATCATTTGGGGCTACAATATGACATTTTTGACCAAAAAGACAGTGCAACATTCTACTATGATGAAGCATTGAAGAACATGCCTGATTTTGACAATCTCCATTATAGAGACCTTATGACGAACAAAACCATATTTGCCTATTATAATGTGCCTTATAGTTTGGATTCTGTCGTGAAGAATTTAAAACATTTAGTTGCACTTTCGGCAGATGAGGAAGAAAAGACTACCAGGTTATTGACTCTCGGCAATATCTTGTTTGATGATAAGCACTATGATTCTTCGCGAGTCTATTTGGAAACCGTATTTGAACAAAAAGAAGACATTACATCCAAGATGATGGCTGCGGAGAATTTAAGTAGCATATACCAGATGGAAGGAGATTCCATAAAAGCCCAAAAATATGCCTCGTTTCTCGCGGGCTTTACGCTGTCGGAGATTGAAAAGAAAACGTATGGCTCGAAGGTTAACGAGATGTTCAAGGACTATTTGGCTCAAAAACAAGAGAAGCGGGTCGAATTGGAACGAGAAAAAGCCGTAAAGAAAGCATTGTGGATGATCGTTCCCATAGCCATAGTGGTTGCTTTGGTTGTCTTCATTGTTGTAAAACTGAGAAACAAGAAGCAGCTGAGGGAGCAAAAAGCGGAAGCAAGAAAACTGCTGGAGGACAAAGAAAGACATCACCAAAGGGAGTTGGAGACAAAAGAGGCCAAAGCAAGAAAAGAGATGGAAGAAAAGGACAAGCAGCACGCAGAAGTCCTTGAAGCCGAGCGACAAACCCACCGCATGGAGCAAGCCGCCATGTCGGGCCGGCTGAAACGGAGCAACCAGGAACTGCGCGAACTGAAAGACCAAATCAAGCAATTGGATGATTTGGCTGCAAAAACCGAATCGGCTACCTCGTTCAATGAAGAACCTATATGCCGCCTCATCATGGAGCGGGTGAACGAAGGGCAGTTCAAGGCGAAAATAGATTGTGAGCTCTATAAGTCATACGCTTTGGACAAGCAGCAGCTATTGGACTTGCGTGTGGCTGCCGACCTTCACTTTAGCCAGTTAACGCTCCGTCTCAGGAAGACATACCCAAAACTCACCAATATTGATATTGACTATTGCTGCCTCTATCTGCTCAACCTGACCCACGCCGATGTTTCCGCGTTGATGCAACGCGCCTATAACACCGTGGTTGAGCGCGTCATCAAAATCCAGAAGATATTGGGCAGTGAAAAACCGCTTCCCGTTATCTTGATGGATATAGCTCGAAACCCATCATCAATTTGATTTACAAGACGTTAACAAAAAACACCCAACCTTTCCGAACCATTAATTTCTTGCAGGGTCTTCACAATCCCTATACTTTTGCATCGTGATTTTAAACCTAATACACGATGAAAAAAGTAACAACATTGATTCTAATGCTCTGCTTGGTCCTTTCGGGAGCATATTGCTACGCCTGTGGCGCGGCCAGAACGGAAAAAGAAAAAGGAGAAGGATCCATTCTTACCAAACAGAAAGCTCACCATGGAGGTGTTGATAAGAGCGGAAGCATTGCACCTTCAATTAATGGTCATGTGCTTACGGTGGTATTCAGTGAGAACCTTGGTCAAGTCTCTGTGGAAGTTGCCACAGCTGCTGGTGCTTCAGTGCAATGCCTTTCGGTGTTTACCCCGAACGGTTTGCAGGTTTACATCCCCAATGCGGGGAATTACATTGTCACCTTCACCCTCCCCAACGGCGACGAGTATTATGGTGAGTTCACGGTGACGGATTAATACAACTCTAAACCTATGTTTAACCAATTAAAACCTAAATCCATGAAAAAGTTTTCAATCTTTTCCATCTTCTTGATGGTGGTGGCCATTACGGTGGCCGTGGTGTCGTGCAAGAAAGAAAACCACGACGCCTTCTTGAACAACAACGCACAACCCGCCAAGGCCTTCACTCCGCCACAAGTGGACGACATGAACGCCTACCTGAAGGAGTTCAAGCAGAGGATGCAGACCGCCACCCGAGGCGAGGACGAGATGCTTAGCCTCGAGGAGGCCGCCTGGCACCTTTCGAGCGTGGCCAACTACGACTTCGCCAATGCCAACGTGGAGTTCACCGACCTGCGCTACGACACGCTCCGCTACCACATCGACGTGGCCAACGGAGAGGTTTCGCTGACCGACCTTAACGCCCTTTACTCGAATGTCGCCTACGACATTGACGAGTTCTACCACAGCCTCAACCTTGATGGCAAGCACTTCCGCTTCATCGGAGCCGACATCTCCGAAAGCGGAGAGGTTACGATTTCTCTGATTACCACCTATGTGACGCGCGACCATTGGTGGTATTTCCAAGATTCCTGGGAGGCAGGCGTGATGTGCGACTCGCTGTTCAGCGACAACATTACGTATGTCTGGAACGGCAATGGCTTAAGAACTTTGCAGCAAGCCCTCAATCTCCTAGAAGGAAAGTTGTACGCGATGCCAGAATGTCCTCCTCAAAGGGTTTTTTATGTCTATTCGATGGATGTCGAATTCAATTATAATGAATATATCGACCAGTACGGGTCTGATTTCATCGGAAACTCGAGAATTTATGCATGGCCAGCCGATACCCATGCCACCCCGACAATCTCAGCAAGCAACATGTGCTACTGCCTCGACTCATACTTAGGCCTTCCATTTGAGTACGTCGGTACGCATCACAACCTGGCCAACCAACGCCCGGTGAATTGGAAATTAAGTTGGGATCAAATAGAGTTTGTTGATCAATACAAATGGGATTACTTTATCCATATCGTCACTGTGAAACTGGGCAGATATGTAGTTACCGGAAACACAAACGAGTACTAACAGAAGGTACAGGCATTCCATGCGGCGTTTCATAGCCACATGGAATGCCTTTCCTATCAAGACTAAGTGTAGCATGAAAAGAATTCTCGTTTCATGGGCCATTGTTTTCATGGCTTGCCATGCTTCAGCCCAGACTTTAGACTCCATCGCGCACCACGTCCTTGGCTATTACGGGCCCAATGGTGGCGGGCAGATGGAAAACGCTTTTCAGATGAGTGACGGCAGCATCCTGTTCGTCCACAAGGAAGGCATTAACTTCGGCGGTGGCGGCGAAGGGGATGTCGTTGGTCATGAGTACTACAAAGTTTCAAGGCACGGAGCTGTCATTTTGGACACGTTGTTCGTCTATGACGACGACCCACCCTACTACTTTTTCACCAAAACCCCCAACGGAAACGACAATCTTCGCATAGGCATTTTCCGCGACTCTATAAACCACAGCAGTTTCATCAGGGTATTCCCTTTCGACAGCGACTTGCGCTTCGACACACTGAATGAGGTGCGCACACTTTTGTCGGACACCCTTGCTTTTAGTTTCAAGAGGGGATATCTCATCAATAGCAGTAACGATCTTGTATTTTCCTATCTCACCCCAATTGGCGGGGGAGACTATGACTTGCACTTCGCCTGCTTCGGCCTCGATGGAACGCTGAAGCATGAGAACGTCATGCCATTCTCATCGTTTCCATTGAGAAGTTTCCGTGGCATGTGCGTTTTCAACGAGTCGCCGTTGGAATACTGCCTGTACGGCATCAATCACCCTGCTAATAGTCACGACCAATTCGTCGGTTATGTTTTCGACTCGCTTTTCCAATTCAAAAACTCCTTCAACATTACCCAAAACTCTGCCCTACCAAACTTTTACTATGAATTTGGCATGGGCGAGCGTTTGCTTGTTGACGGTGATGATTTCATCCTGTGCAGCCGTTATGAAAAAGGTACACAGAATAATGGGGTTTGTTTAGTCAGGTACGACAAGCACACTCTTGAAGAAAAAGATGTGGCATTGTTCCAGTCCATGCCCATGATACCGAGTGGCACTTTGGGTTATGGTGCTTACCCCACAGGGTTAGGCAAGGATGCGGAGGGCTCTTTGTATTTTGCCTATAGTACGCAAAACTTAATGTTTACAGACAAAGGACAAGTCGCGGTGGTCAAGCTGGATGCAGACTTCAATGTGCAGTGGCAACGCTTCTGCTTGGAGCCAGAAGGATATTATCGCAACGCATCGGTTTTTGCCGTCCTCAACGACGGCGGCGTGGCTGTGGCCGGAGGGTATTGGTATCGCCCCGAAATCTTCATGCTCGTCGTCAGCGATGACGGCTGGGGTGTAAACGAAACGGCGATGGAACAAATGCACCCCTACGCCTACTGGCCCAACCCCGCCCAGGACGAGCTGCACCTGCAATACTCGCCGGACGTGACGCCCACGCAGATAGAGCTTCACGACCTGCAAGGGCGCATGGTGCGCAGCCAGCGCAACGGCTTGGAGAGCCTTAATCTGCAAGGCTTGTCTTCGGGCACCTACACGATGCGCGTCACGCTGGCGGGCGGGAAGGTGTTCACGGACAAGGTGGTGAAAAACTGAACGTGGGGTCTTGTAGGGCTGTCACACCGTGGCAGCCGCTGGAAACGCAACGCGGCTGCCGCAATGCGACAGCCCTACAAGCGAGGCCTAAGGTGGATCTGACCGTAACTAAACAACAATCAACTTAATCATCAATCAATATCTTAGCAACATGAAAAGAATTACACTCTTTCTCGTCATCCTAATGGCCTGCCATTTGACGAAGGCCCAAAGCTACGCCTCGCTTGTGGACTACAGTTTCGGCTGGTATATCCAGTATATGGAGAACTTCGTGGAGTTGCAAGATGGTAACATTTTGACTTGTACACGGCTGTTCAACTTGGATGATGCAGGCCATTACACGACAGACCACGGATACTGTTTCCTCAAACTGAACCGCGAGGACGCTTCCATTATGGACTCCGTTTTCGTGCCCGACAATTACACGAACTGCTATCTTTTAGAGCCGCATCCTTCGCAGAAAGGCTACCTGTTCATCAACCAGGTGTATGATTCCCTAACGGGGAGCAACTTCATGAAAATCAGGAATTTCAATGACGACTTGGTTTTTGAGGATGGAATCTGTGTCCCACTGACAGACACCGTCTATGGCGGAACGGATCATTTCTTGCTTGAGGAGGAAAGCTTCATCATGGAGAGCGGCGATGGTAACGGCTCACACGTTTTCCAGCGCTTCGGGTTGGATGGCACCTTGAAGGACAGGGTGGTCTATCCCGACTCCGTCTGCCCCTATTGGGAAAGCAGCGAGATCAAGGTATGGAAAGACAACCCAAGAGAGTATGTGTTCACGGGCTACAAAGGCTCAACGCGGCATTGCTTTTTTTATGTGCTGGACTCGTTGCTCAACCTCAGGGAAACGATAGCATTAGAGCATACGCCCCAATACCCCAACGTGTGGTTTAAGCACCATGGATCAAACACGGTTGAGGCATTGGACGAAAGCACCTACCTTCTTGCCACTCCATTTGAAAAATACTATGTTAATGGTACTCTACACCAAAAAGGCGTACAGGTGACGAAGCGTGACAAGGCCACACATACGAATCTGAAGACGGTTTATTTCCCGTTTCATGTGATATCAGTAGGAAAGAGAAGTGCGAGCCCTTATGTCGTGGACGTGAGACAAACAGAGGAGGGCCACATCTACATAGCCTATGGCGATTTATCTGGATTAAACAGGTTCTCCGTGGCCTTGTTGGATTCCGAACTGAACATCCTCTGGCAGAACTATTACCTCAACCTTGTTGAATGGGACCACATGTGTCACATGGAAATATTGGGAGATGGCGGTTTGGGTATGGTAGGCTTCAATTCGTCTAGGCCTATAGTATTTGCCCTTTTCGTGAACAACGACTATGACGCGCTTGAGGAGCAGGGCATCATTGTCCGCCCCTACGCCTACTGGCCCAACCCTGCCCAGGACGAGCTGCACCTGCAATACTCGCCTGACGTGAAGCCTACGCAAATCGAGCTTTACGACCTGCAAGGCCGCCTCGTGCGCAGCCAGCGCAACGGCTTGGAGAGCCTTAATCTGCAAGGCTTGTCTTCGGGCACCTACACGATGCGCATCACGTTGGAGGGCGGCAAGGTGTTTTCGGACAAGGTGGTGAAAAACTGAACGTGGGGGCTTGTAGGGCTGTAGGGCTGTCACACCGTGGCAGCCGCCGGAAACGGGACGCGGCTGCCGCAATGCGACAGCCCTACAAGCGAGGCCTAAGGCGGATTTGACCGTAACTAAACAACAATCAACTTAATCCCCCGAGAAGTGGTTTTTGTTTTGACACATCCTCTTGTGTTCGGAAAACTCCTTATCTTTGCGCTTAAAGAACAATTATACCAAACATTGACACCCATGAAAAACTTCTATCCTATCATTGTCTGCTTTGCCCTTGCCCTTGGTGCCACTTCCATCGTGTCGGCCCAGCAGCCCGACTTCCTGTTTGAGCACCCGTATCCTTACGAGTTCACCCATGTCGTGTTTTTGGAAGAGCAAGTGGAGGTTGTCCACCTGGAGATTGCCCCTGACGGGGATTCGGAAGGATGTTATTTCGTTGCTGCAAGCGACAGCAAGAATGCCTCAAGTTATGAATCAGACAGCGTGGCCTTCATGCCTATGGTTTACAAGGTTTCCCTTGGTGGGGAAATACTCGGCGAACTGGCTTTGGGCTATGAAGACCGATATTTCATGGTCAACAGGCTGTTTGAGGACCCCCAGGATGTTCGATGCTGTCTTGCCGTTGGGTTCACGCATGACAATGTCCTTCATTACGACAGGCCTTTCATGGCGAAGTTCGACCACGACATGAACCTATTGTGGCAAAAGGAGATAGAGCTTCCCGAACCCTACCAAGGCAACATTCTTCTGGCTTCCATCATGGACAGCGGCAATGACATTGTATGCTGTTTGGGTGTGACGGGGCTGTCGTCGGTGGTCTTCTGTCGCCTGACCACCGAAGGGGAGCTTGCCGCCATTAACCACCCCCCAGGCCAATACGACTCCTTTGTCGTCAATTGCGGAAGTTTCTTCGAGTTTCGGGACGGCAGCGGAGATTATGGCAAACTTGTGGGGTCCTCATCTGGATATTCGACACAGACCTATCTTGTCCGTATCAACAGAGACTTGGAATTGGTCAGCTCCACGCTTGTTCCCACCACAATCGAAGACCATACCCAAAGCAATTACCACCAAGTCGTCCTAAGTTGCATCAGACCATTCATTTATACAATTGACCCATTGCCGGATGGTTCCATGGTTCTTGGCTTTCCAGGGCTAATGACACGAATAGATCACCAATACAATTTCCAGAGTGACGAAGTCGTCGCCATGGTGAGATTCGACCCTGAAGGCGATTTGATTTCCTATTCTGCCACGGGGCAAGGCGACACGGGTGTTGAAAACGACAGTATCAAGGCGATACAAGGAGCCACTTGCATGGATTTGGTTGGCGAGGATTCCTTCTATTTCTATCATACCGTTGGCGCGCCGCACGGCACGGGCTACGATTGGATGAATTGCTTTGTGGTGACCAAGATGGACATCGACGGCAATGTCATCTGGCAGCGGTATTGGGACAGGTACCATCCCGAACACGGCATGAAGGTGTATTATCCCAATTTCATCACCACCACATCTGATGAAGGTTGCCTTGTTTCGGGTTATAGCTATTACTCGGACATTTACGGTTCCGTCCGCTATGGCTCCAATCCTGAGATTTTCATGCTCAAGTTCTTCTCCGATGGCACACTGTCCGTTCCCGATATGGAGGCTTTTGTCCGCCCCTACGCCTACTGGCCCAACCCCGCCCAGGACGAGCTACACCTGCAATACTCGCCCGACGTGACGCCCACCCAAATCGAGCTATACGACCTTCAGGGCCGCCTCGTGCGCTCGCAGCGCAACGGCCTGGAGCGCCTCGACCTGCAAGGCCTGGCCTCCGGCGCATACACGATGCGCGTCACCCTCGAGGGCGGCCAGGCGTTCACCGACAAGGTGGTGAAGGAGTGAGGCGGGGCGTTTTTCGGGAGAGGCGAATCGGGCACAAACCGGGTGCCAATACCCCCGTGCTCTCAAGCCGACCGGCTGCACACCCCCGTTAGCGACCTGGCACTCCCCAACGGGGGATGCCTTGTGTCTTGCTTGATTCTCAACACGGCTCCCAACTGTGTCTACAAAGTCACCCTTCCGGACTTCCTGGACGTGGAGCAGGCCCATGCCCACGGCTTCGCCGTGGCGACAGCCTATCCCAATCCGGGAAGCCGTACGCTCAACATCCACACGGGATTGAAGGATGCGTGGGGGGAGGTGTACGACACCACCGGCAGGCTCGTCCACAGCCAAGCCCTCACGGAGAACGTGACGGCGATTGATGCGGCGGATTGGGCCGAAGGCGTTTATGTTTGGAAGGTACACTCAAACAACAAAGAAGCAGAAAACGGAAAATGGATGAAACAATGAGGCGATGAAAGCCATATGAAATCAGGCAAGAAATCACCCGATAAATGATGGGCTTTGAGACAAATTTCTTATTTTTGCACAAAATTAGAAACATGCTTTTCGAGGATTACATCTTTCATTCCGACGCTAAGGTAAGGCCGTCGCTGCTGTGGGAATTCGACCTCGACCGATTCAACTGGCAGTCGATGCGCAACGTGGTGGTCCAGCGTGTGCTGGAGCGCGGCCGTATGGACGACTACTACGCCATGCTCAACCTATACGGATGGGAAGGCGTAAGGGATGCCCTGCGAGCCATACCCTACATGAACCGAAAAGACATGAATTTTGCCTGCTTCGTATTCAACCTAAAAAAAGAGGAACTGAGATGCTACACTATGAGACCATCGCACCCGCTACACGGGAGCTTCTGAGCAAATTGATGTCGGACGACCATCTGCAAGACTTTGTCCTTGTGGGCGGCACATCGCTTGCGCTGCAATTAGGGCATCGTCTAAGCGTTGACTTGGATTTGTTTTGCGAAACCGATTTCAATGAGGAAGATTTGAGGTCTTATTTGGAAAGAAGTTATCATTTTCAAACCGATTTCATGGAACGAAGCATCGTAAAGGGAGAAATCAAAGGCGTTCAGATTGACTGCATCGCCCATTGCTATCCTTGGTTGAACCCCTTTGAAAAAGAGGACGGAATTCGGTTAGCGAGTCTGGAAGACATTTGTGCCATGAAGCTGAACGCCATTGCCAGCAACGGCACACGGATCAAGGATTTCGTTGATGTCGCCTACCTTTCGTCAATGTTTTCTATGCGGCAAATGCTTTCGTTATACGAAGAAAAATACCATGCGAATCCGTTGATGCCCCTCAAAGGCATTGTGTTTTTCGATGACATCAACAAGGCTGCTCCCGTAAAGATGGCTGACGGGAAGCCGTTGGACTGGAAAAAGATTGAGAAACGGCTGCTCGCAATGGAGAAGTCTCTAAACAAAATATTCGAGTCGTTGTAACCCGTTTTTGACGTTTCCTAAATGTTTAATTTGCAGATGTTTTGCTATTAATGAACAAAAAAAAGACCATTTTGCGTTACAGAAGTAAAAAAATGTGTAATTTTGCAGCGCAAAACGGTTCGGGATGTAGCGCAGCCCGGTAGCGCGCTTCGTTCGGGACGAAGAGGCCGCAAGTTCGAATCTTGTCATCCCGACCAATGAAAAACAGCTTAGGAGTTTCCCAAGCTGTTTTTTTCTTGGTTCGGTCTGCTGGGTAGTTTTCCCACCACAAAGAGAGGCTCTTGGTGTCGATTAATCCTTCGCAAAAACATCACCATAATCCTTCCCCTCAGAAGTCAAAGGTAGATTCTCTTCGGAAACCACCGTGAAAACAAAAACCAGCTCCTTCTCGGTCTTGACATCCCTGATGTATTGCCGTTTCAGTTTCGGTTTCGCTTCTGACAAACCCAAAATCTCCGCCATCTTCCGCTTGAGCGTCTTCTCCGGCGTTTCGCCGAAGGCCACGTGCCACCAATACAGCCTTGTGGTCGCACCTATTTCATTAATGACATGCAGATGCACGACGGGATGCAACAATTTGTTTCCTTTGTGCAGTTCGAAATAGGTTGCCCGCCCCACGATGTTGCCACGCTCGTTGACGATGGGCAGGAACTCCATGGCAGTCGTCTCAGGCTCAAACCGGTGCGGTTCGTCTGCTTTGGTTGGCAAGTCCGTGACTTCCTCATGCACTTCTTGCTGAGTCAGACCCATCCCAACTATTTCCTTTTCGATGGGTTTTTGCGTCTCTATTTTGGTGATTGTCGCCGTTTCAATGTTTTTTTCACGAACAATCTGCGTGAGCGCCATCGGCTCGAACGACACTTCCTCCACCCTTGTCTTTTCCGAGCCTTTCAATCCAATGATGTCTCCCACTTTCTTCCCCATCAGCGACTTGGCCAAAGGTGAGATGAACGAGATGAGACCTTTGTCGATGTCAGCTTCGTCCACGCCCACAATCCGCACCGTGCGACCGTTGTAGCGCACCCAAGCCCCAAAGCTCACCGTATCCTTTTTGGCTTTTGAGAGGTCAACTTCAACGGCGCTATTGATACGACCAATGAGCAACTTCATCTTCGCGTCGATGAAGTTGCCCATGATGTAGTTGTCGCCGACCTTAGAGTGTTCAATTTCAAGGTTTTTCAGCTCTGCTTTGAGTGCCTCAAGCCCTTCTTTGGTGACGAAGTTGGGCACGCCTTCGGGCAGATAGGCCCTCATCGGCACCCTTGGAATCTCCTCTTGGTCGCCTTCTTTGATGAAACCTCGGCTCATTGGTATTGACACGAGACACGAGACTACGGGACACGGAACGAAGCTCATGTCTCGTGTCCCGCGTCTCGAAGTCCCGCGTCCTCTATACTTATTTTATCACCAGCTCATCGATGATGTTCTGGCACTTGCCCACCTTCTCGATGCACCAGAGCAGGTAGCGGGCGTCCATGCAGATGGTGCGCTGCACCTTTTGCTCGAAGCTGAGGTCGCCGCTCATGGCCTCCCAGTTGCCGTCGAAGGCCAAACCGATGAGGTTGCCCTCGCCGTCGATGACGGGACTGCCCGAGTTGCCGCCCGTGATGTCGTTGGTGGTGATGAAGTTGACGACCAACTCGCCGTTTTCATTGGCATAGCGGCCATAATCCTTCTTGGCCACGAGGTCGCGGACGTCCTTCGGGATGTCGAACTCCCAGTTGCCGGGTACGTACTTGGCCATCACGCCGTCCATGGTGGTGTAATAGTTATAATTGACGGCATCGGCGGCCTTGTAAGGCTCCACGGTGCCGTAGGTCAGGCGCATGGTGAAGTTGGCGTCGGGATAGAAGTTGCGGTCGCTCTGCATCTCCATCAAGCCCTTCATGTAGAGGCGCTCGCCTTGGTTGCCAAGGTTTTGGGCCTCCTCATAGCGGGCATAGAGCTCTTGGTACGAGTCGATGATGTTCATCGCGAGTGCGTAGATAGGATCCTTGTCAAGAGCTTTGGGCTTCTGCATCCACTTTTCGAGGCGGGCTTGGTCGGTGAAGATGGATTTCTCGAAAGCCTTGGCCACATATTTTGTGAAGTCGCCGCCGTTTTCGTCGCCGATGCGTGAAACCTCGCTCGGACGGAGTTCGGCGGGAATGTTCTTGTAGAACAAGGCGAGCAACGCGGCGGTCACGTCTTGGTCGAGCGGCATGGAATAGTCCTTGAAGAAAGCATCGACTTGGGGCTGCATCTTCTCGGCAGCGGCCTTGATGTCGGCTTTGTCGGCCTTGTCCTCAAACATCTTGTTGATGCGCATGAACCTGCGGCTGAACGCGATGGCCTCGCCGCCGTTCCAACCCGCCTCGCGATGGTAGACAAACGACTTCTCAATCTCGTCGAGGATCTCCCATTTCTTGACGATGCCTTTGAAGATGTCGCCATATTCGGCCTTGCGGCTGGCGTCGGCGCCCACCCATCTGGCGAAGTCTTCCTCTTGGGCTTGGCGGCGTTCATACACATGGTTGCGCTTCAGTTGCTTCACCTGACCGATGTAGTATTTCCAGTAGTTCGACACGCTGGCTTGCTTCGAGGCGTATTTGATGAACACCTCTTGGTCGGCGTCCATGTGCTTGCGGTAGTTCTCGAGCTTGGTGGTGCGGCAGTCGATGATGGCGGGGCCTTCCTCCTCGATGACGTTCTTCACCGTGTAGGACGTGGAATAACGGTCGGTCGTGCCAGGGAAGCCAAGCACCATGGCGTAGTCGCCGGGCTTCACGCCACCTAAATTAATAGGCAGGTACCACTTGCTCTTCATCGGGACATTATCCGCGCTGTATTCGGCAGGACTGCCGTCGGGGGCGGTATAGACGCGGAAGATGTTGAAGTCGCCCTTGTGGCGCGGCCAGGTCCAGTTGTCGGTGTCGGCGCCGAACTTGCCGATGCCCCAAGGCGGGCAGCACACGAGGCGCACGTCCTTGTATTCGTCATACTCGAAGAGGATGAACTGGTTGCCGCTGTAGAACGGCACGATTTCGACGCGCACGTTGCGGTCGCCCTTGCGTTCCTTGGCGAGTTCGCGTCCGTTCTTCGCGATAAGCTCATCGCGCTCGGCCTCGGTGGTTTGGGCGGTCACGCCTTGCAGCACGGCTTCGGTCACGTCCTCGACATGGTTGAGGAACAACACCGAAAGGCCTGGATTGGGCAGTTCTTCGCCCTTGCTCTTGGCCCAGAAGCCGTCGGTGAGGTAGTCGTGCTCGATGGACGAGAGTTTCTGCACGAAGCTCAGGCCGCAGTGGTGGTTGGTGAGCAGCAGGCCTTCGGGCGAGATGAGCTCGCTGGTGCAGCCGCCGCCAAACTGCGCGATGGCATCCTTGAGGCTGGGCTGGTTGAAGCTGAAGATTTGTTCCGCCGTAAGTTTGCAGCCCATGGCTTGCATCTCGGCGAGGTTTTGCCCGTTGAGGGCGTAAGGCAGCCACATGCCTTCGTCGGCGCGGGCCACCGTCAAGGTCAGCAATAATGCTGCGAGTAACGAGAATGGTTTTTTCATTGTGTAGTTATAGTTTGTTGTTTGACTTTTCAACATCCAATCCGTCAAATAGTTCTATTCCTTCCGACCCATTTCCATCGAAATTGGCGGCAAACTTACATAAAAATCCCGAATTATAAGCCAAATACATAAAAAACGGGAAAAAAGCCAAGGCCACAATGGAACTTTTGAAGCCGAACCCCGACTTTGCTAACAGACACTTGTTGCATGAGGCTTAGGGACGCAGGTTGAGGCAGATAATAAAACCCGTTTCCCTCCCCTATCGCCAAAAGTTGGGATTTGAATGGAGGCAAATTACCCAACATTAGGGATTACACACTTTCCAGAATGGCTGTACCTTTGCAGTAGATTTTTGTCATTAGTTTTTAGAATGAATTTTTGAGTTAGTTTTATCATGTGCGGGACAAATCCGATTGTCCCGCACGTTTTTTTTGTACTTTTGCAGGCAAACAAACCATCATGAGCAAGACATCCAAAGCCCTCCTGCTTGTCCTATTGTTGGGCATGACGCTATCAGGCATCGCCCAAGTCGGTCGCCCTGCCGATTTCGGGGAACGATACACGTTGAAACAAGTCGTCGTGCTGAGTCGGCACAACATCCGCTCGCCCCTTTCGGGGAAACGTTCTGCCCTGCAGCGCATTACACCTCACGAATGGCGCCAATGGTCGTCGGCACCCGGCGAGCTGTCGCTTCGCGGCGGTGCACTGGAGACAATAATGGGCCAGTATTTCCGCAAATGGCTCGTCAGCGAAGGTTTGATGCAAGAGAACGAAATCCCTGCCGAGGGTGCCATGCGTTTCTATGCCAACTCCTTGCAGCGCACCATTGCCACGGCACAGTGTTTTTCCTCTGGCATGCTACCCGTGGCCAACGTCTGCGTCGAGCGCCATTGCGAGATAGGCAAGATGGACCCCGTGTTCAACCCCCAAATCACAGACGACAACGAAAGCTTCAAAGCCCTTGCCCGACAACAGATTATGAAGATGGGCGGCGAGATAGGCATGGCTGGCATCGGAGAGAAGATGGCGGAAAACTTCAAGGTCTTAGAACAAGTGCTTGACATTGAGCTTAGTGCGGCTTGCCGTGAAGGCGACACTTGTCATTTCCGCACCGATGATGCACACGTATATATCGTCAAGAACCGTGAGCCAGGTATGGGCGGCTCGCTGCGCCTCGCTTGTCAGGCTGCCGACGCGCTCGTACTGCAATACTATGAGGAACCCAACGCTGTGAAGGCTGCCTTTGGCGACACGATATGTTGGGAGGAGTGGGTAAGCATTTCGGCCATCAAGGATTGGTATGGCGACGTGTTGTTCACCGCGCCTGCAGTGGCCCGACAGGTGGCTCGGCCGCTACTGCAAACCATGCTTGAGGAATTGCTGAACGAAGGACGAAAGTTCACCTTCCTTTGCGGACACGACTCCAACATCGGCAGCGTCTTGGCCGCCTTGGACGCCGAGGACTACAGCCTGCCACAAACCATCGAGAGGAAGACGCCCATCGGTTGCAAATTAGTGATAGGGAGGTGGGAAAACACTGAAGGCCAATCGTTTGCTTCGCTCAACCTTGTTTACCAAAGCACCGACCAATTGCGCAGCATGGCCTTGCTGGACTTGGAGAACCCACCCATGACGTTCCCCATTCGTCTCAAAGGCTTAAATGCCAACGCTGATGGGCTTTGTCCGTTTGAAGCGCTGATCCAACGAATGGATTCGTTGGCAAGGCAAAAATAATGAATCGTCCTATCGAATTGGTTCATAGCGTTTTCCGTATTGACGCTATTTTTACTCATAACTTGCTGATAGTTGCCACAAATTTACTACTTTTGCACTTGCAAATTTTGTACCTGCAAACTTGGTCGCCGACAATCACGCTACAATCCAAGGTTTGCAACTTCTTTCAAAAACAGCAAACAACACCTTAATCATATGGATTACAACTTCAACGAAATCGAGAAAAAGTGGCAGCAATACTGGCGCGACAACAAAATCTATAAGGTCAACATCGACCACACGAAGCCCAAGTTCTACGTCTTGGACATGTTCCCTTATCCCTCGGGCGCGGGCCTGCATGTGGGGCATCCGTTGGGCTATATCGCATCGGATATTTATGCAAGATATAAACGTCTGAAAGGCTTCAACGTGCTGCACCCGATGGGCTACGACGCCTACGGTCTGCCCGCCGAGCAATATGCCATCCAGACGGGCACGCACCCCGCCGTGACGACCGAGAAGAACATCAACCGCTATCGCGAGCAGATGGACAAGATCGGGTTCTGCTACGACTGGGACCGCGAGGTGCGCACCTGCGAGCCAGGCTACTACAAGTGGACGCAATGGACTTTCATCCAGCTGTTTAACTCCTATTACTGCAACGGCTTCCAGAAGGCTCAGCCCATAAAGAACCTCATCGCTTACTTCGAGGAAAAAGGCACCGAAGGTCTCAATGTGGCCCAAAGCAAGCCTTTGGAGTTCACCGCCGCCGAGTGGAAGGCGATGAGCGAAAAGGAGCAACAAGAGGTGCTGATGAACTATCGTCTCGCCTATCAAGCCGAGGCCATGGTGAACTGGTGCCCGGGACTGGGTACGGTGCTCGCCAACGACGAGGTGGCTGACGGCCTCTCGGTGCGTGGCGGCTTCCCCGTGGAGCGCAAGTCGATGAAGCAGTGGCAGCTGCGCATCACAGCCTACGCCGACCGCCTGCTTCAAGGTCTGGAGACCGTCGATTGGAGCGAGTCGGTGAAAGACCTGCAGCGCAACTGGATTGGCAAGTCGATGGGTGCCTCCGTCATTTTCAAAGTGGATGGTAAAGATATTGATCTTGAGGTGTTTACGACTCGTGCGGACACGCTGTTTGGCACAACGTTCATGGTGCTGGCTCCTGAGCATGAATTGGTCCGCGAAATCACCACTGCCGACCAACGCGCTGAGGTGGAGGATTACATCGCCCGCACCAAGAACCGCAGCGAGCGCGAGCGCATGACCGAGGTCCGCAAGGTAAGCGGTGCCTTCACGGGTGCCTATGGCATCAACCCCATCACGGGTGCGAAACTCCCGATTTGGATTGCCGACTATGTGCTGATGGGCTACGGCACGGGTGCCATCATGGCCGTGCCTGCCCACGACAGCCGCGACTTCGCCTTCGCCCGTCATTTCAGCCTGCCCATCATCCAAGTAGTGAAGAAACCCGGCACCGAGCTGACCGACCCCGCCACATGGGAAGAGAGCTTCGATGCCAAGGACGGCGAATTGGTCAATTCAGGCTTCCTTAACGGTCTGCCGGTCAAAAAAGCCATCGAGCGCATGATTGAGGAGTTGGAGAAACTCGGTGTGGGCACGGGCAAGACCAACTACCGCCTGCGCGATGCCATCTTCAGCCGCCAGCGCTATTGGGGCGAGCCGTTCCCAATCTACTACAAGGACGGCATGCCTTACGCCATGGACGAGAGCAAGCTGCCACTCGAGCTGCCCGCCATCGACGAATACAAACCCACCGCGACGGGCGAGCCGCCTTTGGCCCGTGCCAAGAACTGGGTCACGGAGGAAGGCTATCCCATCGAGACCAACACCATGCCGGGCTTTGCCGGTTCCAGCGGTTACTATTTCCGCTACGAAGACCCGCACAACGACAAGGAATACTTCAGCCGCGAAGCCAACGACTATTGGCAGAACGTGGATCTTTACATCGGTGGTGCCGAACACGCCACCGGCCACTTGATTTACAGCCGCTTCTGGTGCAAGTTCCTCTACGACATTGGTTTGTCGTGCAAGGACGAGCCGTTCCAGCGTATGATTAACCAGGGCATGATCCAAGGCCGTTCCAGTTTCGCCTATCGCGTCAATATGGAGAAATTGTGCGAAGAAGCCGTGTGGGACATCATCAAAGACAAGAAGTTGGGTGTGGAGTTCGTCAAAGATTTCAGGGATGGTCGCCGCCGTTTCGACTTCTTCTGTCCCGAGAAAGGCATCCTCATCGAAATCAACCGCATGGGCAACCTCGAAAAAGTGGCCGAGCCATGGGAAGAATATGCCGACAGCAAGGGCTACAAGTTGCTGCTGGTACCGATTGTCGAATGTGTGAACGATTATCAGAACGGTACCGACAAGGTAGAGCAAAAGATCAAAGACCTTGTCGCCGGCAAGGAAGTGCCTGCTTTCGTGGAGGGTAAGCCTTATACGGGTGCGATGTTCGCCTCCAAGAATTTGCCCGACCGGGCGTTGTTCACCGACCCGATTCATGTGGATATCAATATGGTACACAACGATATCCTCGACGTGGACGAGTTCCGCCAATGGCGCGATGACCTGAAAGAGGCGCAGTTCTTCTTCGAGAAGGACAAGGACGGCAACGACATTTACGTCTGTGGAAACGAAGTCGAGAAGATGTCGAAGTCGAAATACAATGTGCAGAACCCTGACGACCTCGTGGAGAAATACGGTGCAGACACGCTGCGCCTCTACGAGATGTTCCTTGGGCCTTTGGAACAGTCCAAGCCTTGGGATACGCAAGGCATCGAAGGCACGTTCCGCTTCGTGCGCAAGTTCTGGAGGTTGTACCACAACGAGAACAACGAGTTTTGCGTCAGCGACGAACCTGCCACCGCCCCTGAGTTGAAGAGCCTGCACAAGCTCATCAAGAAGGAAGAGGACGGCATCGAGAGCATTTCGTTCAACACGGTCGTCTCGGCCTTCATGATTTGCGTCAACGAGCTTGCCGACCTCAAGTGCAACAAGCGCGAAGTGCTTGAGCCGCTGTGCATTATGATTTCGCCTTACGCGCCGCATATCGCCGAGGAGCTGTGGCACCTGCTGGGTCACGACACTTCGGTGGTCAATGCCACGTTCCCCGTTTACGACGAGTCGAAGACCGTGGAGAACAGCTTCAACTATCCTGTCAGCTTCAACGGAAAGATGCGCTTCAACATGGAGCTGCCCGTCACGATGGGTGCCGACGAGGTGCAAGCCGCCGTGCTGGCCGCCCCCGAAGCCGCCAAATGGATTGAGGGCAAGCAAGTGCGCAAGGTGATTTATGTGCCTAAGAAGATTGTGAATATCGTGGTGGGGTGATTTTTTGGCCTGCCACTTCCATAAAGAAAGTTTTACCAGGCACCGGTACTCATCATGCTTTATCTCATTCTCGCGATATTATTCTCCACCGGCGTCTTCGTAGCGATGCGCCTTTTTGAGCGCTTCAAGCTCGACAACCACCAAGCGCTGATGTGGAACTATGTTTTCGCCGCCGGCACGGGTTTCCTGATGTGCAAGCAGTTTGACACGCTTCCACAGTTGGTCGCCGAGCCGTGGTTCGGTCTCTCGCTCATTACGGGTTTCTGGTTCATTTTCACCTACTTGCTGATGACTGCCTCAACCCAACGCTCGGGTGTGACGGTCACCTCACTGTCGAGCAAGCTGTCGGTGGTGCTACCTACCCTGGCGGGTGTGTTGTTGTTTGGCGAAAGGCTGAATATCGTGGCCACAACGGGCATTGTTTTGGCTTTGGTGGCCTTGACGCTGGTGGTAGGCGGGAAAAGACAAAACAATAAAACCAACAAAACCAATTGGTTACTACCCATTTTGATATTCTTCGGCACCGGCACGGGCGACATTCTGATGAAGCTCACCGAACAGTGCAACGGAGCCAACGACATGGGCTTCATGATTGCCTTCATTTACTTCATTGCCATGCTGTTCGGCATCCTCATCGTGGCCTATGACTTCGTCGGTGGCAAGTCGAAATGGCAATGGGAAAGCGCCCTCGGCGGCATCGGATTGGGTGTTATCAACTTTTTCTCCACTTTCAGCGTCTATAATGCCATGCGCTGTTTCGACAATGTCGTGCTGTTCCCAATATATAATATAGGTGTGGTCAGCGTCACCGCGCTTGTGGGCCGGATGCTTTTCAAGGAGAAACTCACATGGAAGAATTATTTGGGTTTGGCCATCGCCATCATCGCCGTCATCCTCATTACCCTGAAGCCATGAACGACGACACCTACTATATGTTAGCCACCCGCGGCGAAGGCCTCTACAAGGAGAAAGGCAGCAAGTTCATCGCCGACGCTTTCGTAGTGATGAACGAGGACGAGGCCAAAGCCGCAGTCGCCTCGGTCAAGAAGAAATATTTCGATGCACGACACCATTGCTACGCCTACATGATCGGTCCCGACAAGAAGGTTTTCCGATCAAGCGACGACGGTGAGCCTTCGGGCACGGCGGGCAAGCCCATCCTCAACCAGATTCTCTCAAAGGGCGTCACCAACGTATGCGTCGTTGTGACGCGCTACTTCGGAGGCATCAAATTGGGCACATCGGGACTCATCAACGCCTACAAGACCGCCGCCCGAGAAGCCCTTGACAACGCGCAAATTGTGGAGAAAACCATAAACGAAATTTACAGTTTGGAGTTCGAATACCCCTTGATGAACGAAGTGATGCGCATCATGAAAGAGGAAAACTTGGAGCAGCAGAATCCACGATTCGAATTGGACTGCCATTTGGAGTTTTCAACAAGGAAAAATTCCGCTTCAAGAATCGAGGAGAAATTCCGGAATATTTTCGGAGTAAAAATAGAGCATATTAACACGCTATAAACCAATAGTTTACAAATAAAACCCATTCCAAAATCGGAAAAACCTCGTATTTTACGAAAAAGAAAATGCAAAAACAATGGAAAATTAATTTCTTTATTAACCATTAATTTCCGACCTTTGCAAAGTCAAACACAAGGCATCGATAAGCGGAAAAACGTCCTTTTGTTTGGCAAATCAGATTGAAAAACAAGCAAATAACGGACTTCAGATGACGAGCAACCATTTGAACATTTGGAACAAATGCCTTGAAGTGATTAAAGACAACACTTCGGAGCAGAGCTATGCAACGTGGTTCAAGCCCATCGTGCCGCTGTCGCTCCACAACCAAGTACTCACCATCCAAGTCCCCAGCATGTTTTTCTACGACTGGCTCGAAGACCACTACATCGACCTGCTGAGGAAGACGATCAAGCGCTTCCTTGGCCCCGACGGAAAGCTGGAATACAGCATCCTCATGGACAGTTCCGACCAGTCGTACACGATGGTGATGCCCGGTTCGAACCACAACAACATCAAGAACCCAATCGGACGGCCCGCACCTGAAAACCTGTCGCAAAGCCCCATCAACCCCTTCGTCATTCCCGGACTGAAAAAGCTGCAAATCGACTCGCAGCTCAACGAGAACTACACGTTCGAAAACTTCATCGAGGGCGACTGCAACCGCGTGGCGCGCCAAGGCGGATTAGCCGTGGCGAAAAACCCGGGCAAGACAGCCTTCAACCCTTTGCTCATTTATAGTGGCACCGGCCTTGGCAAGACACACCTATGCCATGCCATCGGACTGGAAGTGAAACGGTTGCACCCTGATAAGACCGTCCTTTACGTGCAGGCCGAACAATTCACCAACCAGTATGTCACGGCCTCGAAAAACAAAAACCTGAACGACTTCGTCCACTTCTACCAGATGATCGACGTGCTCATCATCGACGACATCCAGTTCTTGGCCAAGAAGACCATGACACAAGAGACATTCTTCCACATTTTCAACTACTTGCACCAAAACAACAAGCAACTCATCATCACCAGCGACAAGTTTCCCGCCGACTTGCAGGACATGGAGCCTCGCCTCTTGTCGCGATTCAAATGGGGCTTGACTGCCGACCTCCAGACGCCCGACGTGGCCACGCGTTCCGCCATCCTGAGAGACAAGCTCTACAGCAACGGCATCAGCCTGCCCGACGAGATTGTCAACTATCTGGCTACCAACGTGAGAACCAACGTGCGCGAGTTGGAAGGCGTGATGATTTCGCTCGTGGCCCAGTCGTCGCTCAACAAGAAAGCCATCACCATCGAGCTGACGCAACAGATTCTCGACCGCTTCCTCCGCAACTCGGTCAAGGAAGTCTCCGTCGAATACATCATCAACATCGTCTGCGACTATTTCAACATCCCGCTTGAACAGCTTGCGCTGAAGACCCGAAAACGCCAAGTCGTTGAAGCAAGGCAAATTGCCATGTTCCTCGCCAAGAAATACTCCAACGCAAGCCTCGCTACCATCGGCAAGCAATGCGGCAACAAGGATCACGCCACCGTACACCACGCCTGCAAGACGGTCGCCGACCGTTTGGACACCGACAAGCAATTCAAGGTGATGATGGCCGACTTGGAGAAAAAGATTTCGATGTAACGATATCCTACCACCAATACAAAGCGATGATTACCAACAATTTCGGAAAACTCTATTTGGTACCCAACTTGCTCGGTCTCACCAAGCCCGAACAGGTTCTGCCAACAGGCACATTGGAAATCGTGAAACGATTGAAACATTTCGTGGTGGAAAACACCCGCACCTCGCGGCGCGTTTTGAGCCGAATTGGGATGGAAAATGCCATTGACGACATCGAGTTTATCGAATTGGACAAGCACGATGCCCGCAACCTCGACCTGATGGAACACCTCGGCGCCTGCCTGCAAGGCGAAGACATGGGACTGATGTCGGAGGCAGGAACGCCCTGCGTGGCCGACCCTGGCGCGTTGGTCGTTGATTTGGCGCATTCCGCCGGAATCCAAGTGGTTCCATTGGTAGGCCCAAACGCGATGATCCTCGCATTGATGGCCTCAGGCTTCAACGGACAGGCTTTCGCCTTCCACGGCTACCTGCCCATCAAAAGCCCTGAAAGGCAAAACGCCATCAAGGACCTGGAACGCCGCTCGATGGCCCACAACGAGACCGAGCTGTTCATCGAGACACCCTTCCGAAACAACGCCATGCTACAGGATTTGTGCAAAAACCTCCACCCTGCCACAAGAGTTTGCGTCGCATGCAACCTGACTTGCGAGAACGAACTCATTATCAGCCAAAGCATCGGGGAATGGAAAGGCTTCAAAGGCGACCTGAATAAAAAACCCGCCGTGTTTTTGGTTTACAGCGAGCCAAGAAGAAAATGGCAACATCAAGGGCCGTCCCGTCAGGAAGCGACGAAACTTCATTAGCCCAACTCAAAACGCTGCGCAGTGTAGTGACCCAAAACAAGAAACCATGGACAAAAACGAAACCTACAAAACCCTTCTCGCACAAGTGCGAGCAATGGTGAAAGACGAAAGCGACCCCATCGCCAACATGGCCAACGTGGCCGCACTGATCCAAGAGGCGTTCCACTTCTGGTGGACGGGCTTCTACCGCGTCATCGGCAACCAATTGGTGCTCGGGCCTTTCCAAGGCCCCGTGGCCTGCACCCGCATCGGCTTTGGCAAGGGCGTTTGCGGAACGGCATGGAAAGATAAGAAAACCATTGTCGTGGAAGACGTGGAGCAATTCCCAGGCCACATTGCCTGCAGCAGCGAGTCGCGGAGCGAAATCGTAATACCTTTATATAAAGGTGAGGAAGTGGTCGGCGTGCTCGACATCGACAGCGAGCGTTTGGCCACCTTCGACGCCATTGACAAGGAATGGCTGGAGCAAATCGCGGAGGTAGTGGCGGACAAGATTCCCCTGCGGGGAATGGAAGTCGGTCATTAAGCTTCAAGCGGCGGCAGAAGCACATACTATTCGTAAGTCCCACAAGCCGCCGCCTAACAAAACGCCATCAACACTCCATTCCCCAAAGGGAATCCCCTTTATTTCTTCATCATTCTTGCGCAATTCAACAAAAAAGCTGTTCTTTGCAGAAAAAAAGACACGACCATGAAAAACATTATCCGCAGAATCCTCATATATTTGAAATCCATCATCCACATTTCGGACGAAATCGACTACGAGAATGCCAGCGCCTCCATCCGCAAGAACATCGCCTTCCGCGGCACCAACGTGTTCATTTTGGCTTGCGCCATCGTCATCGCCTCGGTGGGATTGAACGTCAACTCCATCCCCGTCATCATTGGCGCGATGTTGGTATCGCCCGTCATGGGGCCCATCCTCGGTTTCGGCCTCGGCCTTGGCACTGAGGACAACGAATTGGTCAAGAGCTCGCTGAAGAACTTCGCCGTGATGGTCGTCATCAGCATTTTGGCCTCAACCCTATTCTTCCTGCTCAGCCCATTGAGTTTGGCCAATCCGTCGGAGTTGCTGGCGCGCACCAACCCCACCATTTACGATGTGCTTATCGCGCTGTTTGGTGGCTTTGCAGGCATCGTCGAGACTTCGCGAAAGGACAAGGGCAGCGTGATCACGGGCGTGGCCATTGCCACCGCCCTCATGCCTCCCCTTTGCACCGTCGGCTACGGCATCTCCATCTGGAAAGGCTCAGTCATCTTTGGTGCACTCTATCTTTTTCTCATCAACAGCATCTTTATTGCATTGGCCACCTTCGCCATCGTGAAGTATTTCCGTTTCCCCATCGTGGAGTCGGACGAACAGAAACGCCATCTGCCCAAAAGCGCTGTTTATCTCATTTTACTCATTGTCATCGTGCCTAGCATCATCTCCGCCATCTCGGTCGTCAAGGAAAACAACTTCATCACGCATTCCGAGCGGTTGGTGGCCGAAAACAAGAACCTCGGCAAATGCTTCATCTACGACCATAAAGCCACCTATTCGCGCAAGTCGCCTACATTAGACATTTTCCTTGCCGGCGAAACGCTGACACCCGAAGCCAAGGAACGCTTCTGTCGGGAGGCAGAAGACTACGGCATCAAGCGCAGCCAAATCATCTTCCACGAAGACGCCACCAGCGTCCGCGAAGAATTCTCCGAAACCGAGATCATCAAAGGGATTTACGAGTACAACGACAAGCAACTCAAGCGGCTGAACGACAGCATCGCCCAGTTAGAGGCCATGCTTTCCGACTACAAGGGCAAGGAAATTCCCGTGGGAGCCATCTCCAAGGAATTGTTTGCGCAATACCCCGACATCACCGGCCTCAGCCTGACACGCGGCTCGGCGGTTAGCGCAAATGGAGCTGAAATCGAGCAGATCGTGGCCATTGTCAGCAGCGGCAAGCCCATCGACGACGAGCTTCACGACCGCATCGAGCGTTGGCTGAAGGTCAGGATAGGCAACGAAAACGTGATGGTCATCAGCAACGAATCCAAATGAGCCGACCGTCCAAGACGCAAAATTCATCGAAATTAAGGCCTACACGACTGTCCGTATCCAGAAAAAGACTATTTTTGCACCACAAAAAGGAGGCACGACCATTCCTCCCGGACCCGTAGTTTAATGGATAGAATAAAGGATTCCGGTTCCTTCGATCAGGGTTCGATTCCCTGCGGGTTCACGAAACGTCGGCAACAGTTCAGTTGCCAAGAATTCCCATTAGCAACCCAAGCGACCCGAATCATGTCAGGCCGCTTTTCCGTTTGGGCAAAAACACTATCTTTGCACCCCAGTCAAACCACCCTGTTCAACAAGTAGTATCCACCATTCCCACCATCCCCAAGACATAAACTCTGGAAAAAAATGAAAAAAAACCACGAAAACGTCCCGCTTTGGCTCGACATCAAGACTGAATATATCGATGAGAACTTCGAGAAAGTGCTCGAATTCCTGAAGAAAGGCGACAAAACCGACTCGTTCTACCGGTTCACGCTCGACATCTTGGCCAAACGCGGCAAGATACTCATTGAAACCATAAAGACCAGGCCTTTATATTATGACGAGTCCAACACCCACGACAAGACGGAACTGACCTTCGAGACCCGGCTTTTGGCCGCACTGCTCTTGTCGGACGGCGACATCAACAGCGCAACCAAGAAAAGGCTGCTCATACCCATGCTCAACTCCATCGCGCTATTGGTTTCGGCTGACGTGTGTTCCGACCTCCTGACCCTTACGGTGGACAACCTCATGTCGGAAGCCGAGCCGAAAATCGTGTACAATTGGGACGACATCATCAACTTCGAGCCTGAAATATTCGCCCACAAAATCATCAACAACATGGTCTTCATAGAGTCAAAGTCGTCGGAACTGGTCTATGAGAACAAGGGCACTATGCTCATCGCCAACGACGCGCTGAGCATTGTCCCGATGAACGAAGACATGATAAAGACCAAGCGCTTCCAGTTGGTCAACTCCATTTCGCTGCTGGAAGACAAAATCAACCTGACCACCCTGAAGAACGAGAAACTGAAAAAGTCGGTGGAGAACAATGTGGAAGCCCTCGAGAAATTCATAGGCGACTTCATCATCGAGCAGGCCAGCACCTCGCCTTCAAGGAAAAAGTCGAAGAAAACCTACAACGAAGGCGACACCCTCTCCGCCAAAGTGGTCTCAATCCATTACAACGGCATCAAAATCAAGAGCATCGACCCCGAATACGAGACCATTGAAGGCAAAATCGTCATCAACGAGGCCAACATCTTGTACTACAACTACATGGATTTCACAAAATACCTGAAAGTCAACGATGAGATCGAGGTGGAACTGGAGGATTATGCCAAGCAGACCTTCACCATCAAGGGCAGCTTCGTGAGATACCTCATCGAAGACATCATCAACGGGCGCGACCAGATGGGCAAAGTGGCCCTCGCCCGTGTCATGAGCATCGCGACGAACAAGCGGGGCGAGAAGCAGATCGACTGGTTCACGGAAGACGGCTACACCGTCCACACGGCCTACGACGAGCGCTTTACGAGAGACAGCTTCGGCAAGGTGAAGATCGTCAACCTCGGCTCAGGCTCCTACTACGGCTACATCAATGCGGCAATCATCTGTGAGTCAAACAACTACTTCAACATGGACAAGGTGAAGAAGGAGATGATCGAAGGCTTCGTCTTCGAGCCGTCGTGGGACGAGGACGACAAAACGACCATGCTCAACGAGGGCAGCATACGCGACCTGATCCGCATGCTGCTCCACTACCAGAAGACCATCGTGAACCCTTCGGACCGGTTCAGGGTGCTATGCGTGCTCAAGGCCATGGCCTGCCTCATCGACTCGCAGGAATGCCTTGACTACGTCACATTCGTGATGGAATATTTGAAACGGCTCATCCTGTTCGCCAAAGGCAACTACGACAAGGTTAGGGAACTGGAACCCGCCCACGGCTTCGAGGCAGTGGATGTGGTCAAGCTCAAGTGCGACATCGTGAGGATTCTGATGGCATACGGCAACGAGGCCGACAACGAGACCCTCGAGAAACTCGTCAAGGAAAGCACCGACGAAACCATGATCAAGATCGCAAAGCTCGTCCAATCGTGCAACACGCTGGGCGACATCGTGCCCGCCGCCACCAAGAACATCATCAAGCTGGAGATCATCAAGAGCCTGTCGCTGGAGACCGAAGACGCCACCGACCTCGACGAGGAGAACGGCATCTATCTCGGCATCGAGGACCGTCACCAAGAGTTCAAGACCTCTTTCGTCTATCCGCCCAACTACAACATGATGCCCAACTACCACCTCCAAGAAAAGAACATCTTCAAGGCACTCTGCGGATTCCTCAACACGCAAGCCGGCGGGACGCTCTACATCGGGGTCTCCGACTTGGGCTATGTAATTGGCCTTGAAGCCGATATGACATATTTGAAAATGACTACGATTGACAGCTACATGAGGTTCATCCAAGACGAAGCCAAGAAATTCTTCGACCAGGACGAGCTCGCGCTGTTCCAGATGAAGCCCATGTATGACGACAAGGTGCTTTCCATCAAGGTCGATCCCTACGAAAACGGCATCGTGGAAATGGACGGCACGGCCTATATCCGCATCAACAACGAGACTTTGGTGATGACCGACAAGATGAAGAAGCAAATCAGGGCAAAAAAGGCAGCTTCAAGGCCGAAACAATAGTCACCAAAATTCCATTTGCCTTCCGTCAGTTCCATCTATAACCAAAGCAATAGCGGCATGGTTTTCTCCCCATATCCACTGCCCCTCGCAAACTGATAGTATCAACCGTCTTTGAACAGTTTTCCAAGCCTTCACAGTCAGGCCTTTTATGGTAGCATTCCGCGAACCTTCCAAGGCAGATGTAAACCGTTTTGATTTCTCCGCTGTCCTTATGGTTGCTCATTGTCCTTACGCT
>JAFSJF010000154.1 GCA_017439405.1 Bacteroidales bacterium | reverse complement strand
TTCGGCAAGACCGAGAGCGGCAACATCTGGCTCGACCCGAAGCGCACCACGCCTTACAAGTTCTACCAGTTCTGGCTCAATGTCAGCGACGAGGACGCTGAGAAATACATCAAAATCTTCACCTCGCTGGATAAAGAAACCATCGACGCCTTGATCGAAGAGCACAAAAAAGACCCGGGCATGCGTGTGCTGCAAAAGCGTTTGGCCCAGGAAGTCACTGTGTTGGTGCACTCGCAGGAAGCCTTGGATGCCGCTATCGAGGCCTCCAACATCCTCTTCGGCAAGTCGACCAAGGAAGGCTTGGAGAAGCTCGACGAAGCCACCTTCTTGGACATCTTTGACGGCGTGCCGCAGGAGCACATCGCCCGCACCGACCTCGAAGCCGGCATCCCGATCGTCGACTTCATGGCCGTCAACACGCAGATCTTCCCCTCGAAGGGTGAGGCCCGCAAGATGACCCAAGCCAACGGCGTGAGCGTCAACAAGGAAAAGGTCACTTTGGACAAGTTGATGACCCCCACCGACCTCATCGATGGCAAGTATATCCTTGTTCAAAAGGGCAAGAAGAACTATTATTTGGTGGTGGTAGAGTAATCACCCACATCTGTTATTCTAAATGGCCGTACTTTGAAAGTGCGGCCATTTTTTTCGTTTCAGACAATAATATGCCTGGTTTAGGGGTTAGATTGACAATTAACCAAACCAAGCATTCATGCGAAAAACAATTCCTTTTTTATTCCTTCTGCTGCTGTCGTTGTCGGCGATGGCGCAGAAGAAGCACTGCATCAGTGGCTATGTGATGGATGCCGCCAGCCGTGAGACTTTGATTGGGGCGACGGTGATTGACCGCAACACAGGCCAAGGCTGCGCCACCAACAACTACGGCTATTATTCCCTGACCTTGGACGAAGGTCCCGTCGACCTGCAGTTTTCCTTTGTGGGTTATGATGCCGTGAACCAAGCTTTCAACTTGGTCGCCGACACCCTCATCACGGTGAAGATGAGCAGCAACATTCAGTTGCAGGAAGTCACGGTGGAGGCCAACCGCGCCACGGTGGGCGCCAACAACCCGCAGATGAGTGTCATCGAATTGCCCATCAAGCAAATCAAAAGCATTCCGACCTTGATGGGCGAGGCCGACGTGCTGAAAGCCATCCAGCTGCTGCCGGGCGTGCAGAACGGCTCGGAAGGCTCGGCCGGACTCTATGTACGCGGCGGCGGCCCCGACGAGAACCTGCTCCTCATGGACGGCGTGCCGCTCTACAACGTCAACCACATGTTTGGTTTCTTCTCTGTCTTTAACCCCGATGCGCTGAAGAATGTCACCTTATACAAAGGTGGTTTCCCTGCGCGTTACGGCGGACGCATCTCCTCCGTCGTGGATGTGCGCATGAAAGACGGTGACATGCAGAAATATCACGGCAACTTCAGCATCGGACTGATTTCTTCAAAACTCAACCTTGAAGGCCCGATTGTGAAAGAC
Organism: Bacteroidales bacterium; assembly: GCA_017439405.1. Classification (GTDB taxonomy): domain Bacteria; phylum Bacteroidota; class Bacteroidia; order Bacteroidales; family F082; genus Limimorpha. Next base: position 489 of record JAFSJF010000154.1, on the reverse strand, counting down.
AAACTCTCGTTCAACCTGTCGTTTCGCCGCACCTATTCCGATGCCCTCACCAACCTTTATGGCCTCATCGGGAAGTTGGCCGACCCGAGCATCGACAAGTTCTCGTTGGGCTATTATTTCTACGACCTCAACGCCAAGCTCAACTGGAAGATTTCGGACAAAGACCGTCTCTATTTGAGTTGGTACAGCGGCGACGACAAGATCTACGCCAATGTGAAATGGGACTACGCCTATGAGGACATGTACGCCGACCACGAGAAGCTTGGCTTGAACTGGAAATGGGGCAACAAGGTGGGCGCGCTGCGTTGGAACCACATCATTTCGCCCAAACTCTTCATGGATGCCTCCGTGAGCTACACCCAATACCGACACGACCTCGGCATGGACCAGAACTATACCTACGAGGAGTTCAAGCCCAACACCTACACCTCAACCGACGAGATGGCCATGAACTTCCATTCGGGCATCCATGACCTTACGGCACGCACC
>JAFSJF010000014.1 GCA_017439405.1 Bacteroidales bacterium | reverse complement strand
TCAGGCTCCTCAAGCCCTTCAAGAAGCACGTCCTGTCCATCACCACCGACAACGGCGGCGAGTTCGCAAGGCACAAACTGGTCTCCAAGGCTCTCAACGCCCCAGTCTTCTTCACGGATCCTTACTCCTCCTGGCAAAAAGCTACCATCGAAAACACCAACGACAAAAAACTCCTCCTGCCATTGCTGGCAAAAGGAGTTATTTCTTGTATCACGCAGGAATCGCGGAAGCCTGTATGATGTGGTGAGGCCAACAATCTTAGAAATACAAGTCACGCTCGCCCTGCTTGATGCGCTCGATACGCGCCTTCAGCTCGTCTAAGAACTTCGGGTCGACGTTCTTGAAGTTGTTCTCGATGCACTTCCAGCCCTTGGCGGCGACTTCGGGCGTGGCATAGTCGACCAAATACTCGCTCAAGGTGAGGATGGCGTTGGGCGTGCAGTAGCGCTTGATGAAGCCCGGCACGCTGAATTCCATGAAGTGCTCGCCCGTGCGACCCAGACGGTAGCAGGCGGTGCAGAACGACGGGATGAAGTCGTGGTCGAGGAGCTTGTCGATGATGTCGCCCAAGGTGCGGTCGTCGCCAATCTTGAACTGCTCGCGGTGCAGGTTCTGGTCTTCCTGCTTGTCGCTGTTCTTCTCCTCTTCCTCGTGGTGGTATTTGTAGTCGCCAATCTGCAGGTTGGTGCCACCGTCGATTTGCGAGATGCCGTATTCGATGGCACGGGCGCGGAAGGCGGCGTCCTCGCGGGCGGTCAGGATCATGCCCGTGTAAGGCACAGCCAGACGGAAGATGGCGATGATCTTCTCGAAAGTCTCGTCGTCGACGAAATACTTCGTGTCGATATTGAGACCCGAAGCGTCCTTGATGCGCGGGAACGAAATGGTGTGCGGACCCACGTTGAAGCAAGCCTCAAGGTGGTTGGTGTGGCGAATCATGGCCAACACCTCGTAGCGCCAGTCGTAAAGGCCGAACAAAATACCCAAGCCATTGTCGTCGATGCCGGCTTCCTGGGCGCGGTCCATGGCGGTGAGGCGGTAGTTGTAGTCGCCCTTCTTGGTGTTCGCCGGATGGTAGTCGTTATAGACTTCGGGGCAATAGGTCTCTTGGAAGATCTGATAGGTGCCGATGCCCGCCTCTTTCACGGTGCGGAAGCCTTCCACATCCAACGGAGCGGCGTTGATGTTGACGCGGCGGATGCTGCCCTTGCCTTTCTTGGTGGCGTAGGTCACCTTCACGGTGTGGGCGATGTACTCGGGCGAGTATTTCGGCGACTCGCCATAGACGAGGATGAGGCGCTTCTGGCCGTCGTCCTCGAGGGCCTCCACGTTGCGGACGAGTTCCTCGTCGGTCAGCGTGGTGCGGACTTGCTCCTTGTTGGAGGAGCGGAAACCACAATACTTGCAGTTGTTGACGCAGTAGTTGCCCACATAGAGCGGGGCGAACAGCACGATGCGGTTGCCATAGATGCGACGCTTCAGCTCGCGTGCGCCTTCTTTGATCTCCTCCACCAGCGCAGGGTCGGTGGTGTTGACGAGGACGGCGGTCTCCTCCATCGTCAGGCGGTTCTTGTCGAGCGACTTTTGGATGATTTCATGCACGCGCTCAGGAGTGCTCTTGGTGTTGTTGATGTAGTCCCAAATCTCTTCAGAGGAGATGAACGGGCGGTTAGGCTCGTCGGGGATACGACATTTTTCGGGATGGAATTGCATATCTGTTATCAGTTTTAAGTTGTTCAGTTGTCAGTTGTTGACTGCGGGACACGGGACTGCGGGACGCGGGACTATCTGTTGTCTCGCGTCTCGTGTCTCGAAGTCTCGCGTCCTTTCAATAACGCCGACTTCACCTCGATGCCTTTGATGCGGCCCAACTGGCCAGTGAGGGAACCAATCTCGTCGGTGGTGCCTTCGAAAATGACGGAAATAAGACTGTATTGCTCGCGCGGAAAACCTTGGCGGCAGATGATGATGCCTGCATGACGCGACAACACCACGTTCACTTCGGGCGCGGCTTCCCTGTTTTCCACATAAATAAGGACTGAGCCTATTCTCCTTTCCATTTGAAGTTCCTCCGGATCAGATGATTATGATTCCCGCACGGGCCTCGATGTCAACAGAAGGTCTTCATCTCAGCGAAAATGCGGCTTGTTTTTGCGGCTGCAAAGATACATATTTTTAAATCAAGAGCTTACGCTGTTGATAAATTTGTTGATAAAAAAACGCGGAAAAAATTTGCTTGACGTGGTAAAAATGCTCTAACTTTGCAACACAAGATTCCTCGAAAGAACATCAGAGGAAATCCCCTGAAAATCAAAACCTAAATCGAAAACGAGCACATATATGAGCAACGGAGGACTTTACATTACCAAAAGGGACGGCAAGCAGGAAGCCTTCTCCCTCGACAAGATCAAAATCGCCATCAGCAAGGCCTTTCTCGCGTCAGGTTTCTATGCCACCGACGACGACCTGAACGCCATCCTGAGCCGTGTCCGCGTGACCAACGGCATCAGCGTGGAGGAAATCCAGAACCAAGTGGAGACGGCGCTGATGGCTGAACAATATTACACGGTGGCGAAAAACTACATCCTGTATCGCCAAAAGCACACCGAAGACCGCGAAATCCGCGAGAAAATCGACTTTTTGAGCAACTACGTCAACGCCTCCAACCCCGCCACCGGCTCGAAGTACGACGCCAACGCCAACGTGGAGCAGAAAAACATCGCCACGCTCATCGGCGAGCTGCCCAAGTCGAGTTTCATCCGCATCAACCGCCGCCTGCTCACCGACCGCATCAAGGAGATGTTCGGCAAGGAACTCTCCGACCGCTACCTCTACCTGCTCAACAACCATTTCATCTACAAGAACGACGAGACCAGTCTGGCCAACTACTGCGCCTCCATCACCATGTATCCCTGGCTCAACGAAGGCACGAGCAGCATCGGCGGCAACTCGACCGCCCCCACCAAGCTGCGCTCGTTCTGCGGAGGCTTTATTAATATGGTGTTCATGGTGTCGTCGCAACTGTCGGGCGCCTGCGCCACGCCGGAGTTCCTGATGTACATGAACTACTTCATCGGCCTCGACTACGGCAAGGACTACTACAAGCGTGCCGACCAAGTCATCGACCACTCGCTGAAGCCCCGCACCATCGACAAGGTCATCACCGACTGCTTCCAGCAAATCGTCTATTCCTTGAACCAGCCTGCGGGAGCAAGAAACTACCAGTCGGTGTTCTGGAACATCGCCTACTACGACCGCTATTATTTCGAGTCGCTGTTCGGCAATTTCTACTTTCCCGACGGCTCGCAACCCGACTGGGAATCACTGAGTTGGCTCCAAAAACGCTTCATGAAGTGGTTCAACGCCGAGCGTTTGAAGAGCGTCTTGACCTTCCCCGTCGAGACGATGGCCTTGCTCTCGAAGGACGGCGACGTCATCGACCAGGAATGGGCCGACTTCACCGCTGAGATGTACGCCGAAGGCCACTCGTTCTTCACCTACCTGAGCGACAACGCCGACTCTCTTTCATCGTGTTGCCGACTGCGCAACGAGATTCAGGACAACGGCTTCAGCTACACCCTCGGCGCCGGCGGCGTTTCTACTGGCTCCAAGAGCGTACTCACCATCAACCTGAACCGCTGCATCCAGTACGCCGCACGCAACAACATGCATTACCTCACCTTCCTCGAGGAAATCGTCGATTTGTGCCACAAGGTGCAGATTTGCTACAACGAGAACCTGAAGGAACTGCAAAAAAAGGGCATGTTGCCACTTTTCGACGCGGGTTACATCAATCTTGGCCGCCAGTACCTCACCATTGGCGTGAACGGCCTCGTGGAAGCCGCCGAGTTCCTCAAGATTCCGATTACTGATAATCCGGACTATGAGCATTTTGTGCAAGAGGTTCTTGGCCTCATCGAACGCTACAACAAGAAGTATTACTCCAAGCAAGACGGCCTGATGTTCAACTGCGAGATGATTCCCGCCGAGAACGTGGGCGTGAAGCATGCCAAGTGGGACAAGGAAGACGGCTACGAAGTGCACCGCGACTGCTACAACAGCTACTTCTACATCGTGGAAGACCCCAACACCAACGTCTTGGACAAGTTCCGCCTGCACGGAGAGAAGTACATCAAGCACCTGACTGGCGGCTCGGCACTGCACTGCAACCTTGAGGAACATTTGAGCAAGGAGCAGTACCGCCAATTGCTGCGCGTGGCGGCTCGCGAAGGCTGCAACTACTTCACCTTCAATGTGCCCAACACCATTTGCAACGACTGTGGCCACATCGACAAGCGCTACCTGAAGGAGTGCCCCGAGTGCCACAGCCACAACATTGACTACCTGACCCGCATCATCGGCTACCTGAAGCGCGTCAGCAATTTCAGCGAGCAACGACAACAGGAAGCAGCCCGCCGTCACTATGGTAAAATGGAGATGGAAAGATGCTAAAATACGCTAACTATGATATTGTATTTCAGGAAGTTCCTGACGAAGTAACGCTTGCCATCAACATTTCCAACTGTCCCAACCAATGCCCAGGATGCCACAGCAAATATCTGTGGGAGAACATCGGCAAGGCGTTGGACGAGAGCGAGTTGAACCGTCTTGTAGTACAATACGAGTCGGGCATCACCTGTGTGTGCTTCATGGGCGGCGACAACGAGCCTGAAACCGTGGCCGAATTGGCCAAAAAGCTGAAAAACAGCCATAAAGGTCTTAAAGCTGCTTGGTATTCCGGAAAGAACGACTTGCCGGAAAACGTCTCGACCGACCATTTTGACTACATCAAATTGGGGCGTTACATGGCTGAATTAGGGCCTTTGGACAGCGCGACCACCAACCAACGAATGATGAAACGCTTAGCCGACGGACGCGTGAAGGACATCACGGATTGGTTCAGGCGAAACAAGAAAGTGGTACTGGAGCAATAATCCTTTCATTCCAATATTGACCCCAATAATCATTGTTCATCGGACAATCCCTATCGGATACACCAAATAGCTCTTGTCGCAATAGGGCGAGCGTTCATAAAACCAGTTGAGGATGGCGTATTGCGAGGGTTGCTTGTCCTTCGGGAAGCTGGCTTTCCATGCCTCGAACTGCTCTTTCAGGAAGGGGTCGGCGGCGAGCATTTTTTGGGCCATCGGCTCCATTTTATAGATTTCGAAATACTCCACGCGCTGCAAGACATGGTTGAAGAAGCCCCACTCGAAGAGCGAGCCTTGCATCTCAGGCTCCAGCAGGTTCATCAGCAGGCGGACGCCGTTTTGCGAGGTCTTCACCACCGCCGTGCCTTTCGGGAAGGTGACGTCTTTCGTGATTTCCTCTGCATTGAAACGGGCCACGCGACTGTGACCCTCCGACGGCGTAGGCATAAACTCCACATTGCCAAAACGGTAAGTGCTGACTTTCAGCGTCTTTTCGCTCTTCAGATAATTGATGTCGAAGCCGTGCGCCTTGACGATGTTTATCACCTCTTTATATTGTGCGGGGATGATGTATTCCTTCGGCACGCTGAGTGTCTTTTCGGGTCGAGTGGCAAGAATGCGGCGGGTTTTTCGTCTTTCGGGGCGCGTGGTGTCGTAGGCATAGTACCATCCGCCCGTCACCTCACTTTGAACCGTGTCGAAATGGTATCCTAAGAAATCCTCCCAAATCGTGTCGTTCAGTTCCGACTGCATGTTGATGGACAATTCCTTGAGGCTCAGGTCGTTCTTCTTGGCTTCGGCGAGGGTGTTTTGGAAGTTGGCCTTGTCGCTGGCGACGATTCTCAGCGTCTCCACAATCATGTGGTAGGTGGAAAGCACGCGGTCTTTGTAGGGCTTCAGCATGTGCGTTTCGAGCAAGATTCCGGGGCAATTGCGTGCCGTGGTGTAAGCCTCGGAAAACATGGCCGAAAAGCTTTCGTCGTAAAGCGGCGCGGTCGGGTCGCCCCAAGGGTGGAACTCGATGTAGCGCGTTATGGGAATATCCAGTTTTCCCATCGCCACCTTGATTTTCGGCTCCCAAACACGGCTCAGCCATTGTGTGATGCCTGCATCGTAGTTGCCGAAATCCTCAATGGAATAGGTTGTTACATATTGGTAATCAGCACCGTCGGTGGCGTGAGTATCGAAGAAAAGGTCGGGCTGCCATTCGTTGAACAGCGATACGAAACCGCGCAGTTCGGGCGATTCGAGCTTGGTGTAGTCGCGGTTGAGGTTGAGGCCTTGGGCATTCACGCGCCAGCCCATCTGCTTCGGGCCGTTCTGGTTGATTCGGTTGAAAGGCGAGAAGTTGGCCAGTCCGTCGGGACTCAACACGGGGATGAAAAGGAAGGAGAAATCGTCCAAAAGGTCGCCGTTTTCCCTGCCTCTCAGCATGTTGCGGATAAGCATGAACATGGCGTCCTTGCCATTGGGCTCGCCAGGGTGGATGCACGACTGCACGAGGATGACACACCTGCCGTTTTTGCGGATTCTTTTCGGGTTGGTGTAACCGTCCTTGTCGATGATTAATAAGGGTACGTCACGGCCTTGGACGGTCTGCCCGATGCTTTGGTAATGCACTTCCTTGAACTGCTTCGCGAGGCGTTTCGCGTAGGCGATGGTTCCATCGTAATCGTCTGTCTCTAAGAAGTTTGACTTCTCGAAAGTGGTGGTCAGGTCGGTGTCTTTGGGTGTGCAGCCGGCCATGAGGAGAACGGCCAACAAAATAGGTATGAACTTTTTCATAAAACCGAAATTTGAGCCACAAAAGTAAGAAAAATCGCCGTCGTTTGCCAAAATTCCGTATTTTAGCCCTTTCAAAACCGCAAAAACATGAACACTTATTCCATAGGAATCGACATTGGCGGCACCAACACCGACATTGGGCTGGTGCGTGACGACGGCCATTGCGTGGCCAAAAAGAACCTCCCAACTGGCATGTATTTTGACGTAGAGCTTTATGTGTCAGACATTTGCCACAGAATCAAGAAACTGATGTTCGAGAACGGCGTTGATGCCATCGACGGCATCGGCATTGCGGCACCGGCGGGAAACTATTACACGGGCTGCATCGAAGGGGCCACCAACCTCAATTTTAAAGGCGTCATCCATCTTGCCGATTTGTTTCGCGAGCATTTGAACGTGCCGGTGGTCATCTCCAACGACGCCAATGCTGCGGCCTACGGCGAGCTGGTATATGGCGGCGCCAAAGGGATGAAGAACTTCATCACGTTTACCCTCGGCACGGGCGTGGGCAGCGGCATCGTGGTGGACGGCAGGCTGGTCCACGGCAAGACAGGCGGCGCGGGCGAATTGGGCCACGCCATCCTCATCCCTGAGGGACGACCCTGCGGCTGCGGGCGCAAAGGCTGCCTCGAGACCTACACCTCGGCCACGGGCATCCGCCGCACGGCTTTGGAGCTGATTGAGGCCACACCCGACTACGACGGCCCTTTGTCGAAAGTGAATCCCAACGACCTGACGAGCAAGATGGTAGGCGACGCGGCCAAAGCCGGCGATGCACTGGCTGTCAAGGTGTTTGAGATGACGGGCTACTGGTTGGGCATTGCCTTGGCCAATGCCGTGGCGTTCAGCGGTCCTGAGGCCATCTTCCTGATGGGCGGCCCCGTGAAGGCCGGCGAAGTGCTGATGCAGCCCGTGCGCGAGTCGTTCGAGAAGCACCTGTGCTTCGTTTACGACGGCAGCGTGGAGGTTCGCGTCTCGGAACTGCCCGACAACGACGCGGCCATCCTCGGCGCGGCGGCTTTGACGAAAGCAAAATAAAGGACGTGTTGTGCCATTATCTATGCAAGACGTTTGTCCAATAATGAACTCTGTTTTTTCCACAATCTGACAATATGCAAGAGACTCCCCTTTATCCCATCATCCGGCTCCAGAAAGACAAAGACGATGCCTTGCACCGCTTCCATCCGTGGGTTTTCTCGGGCGCCATCCACAGTGCCGCCAAGGGCCTTCAGGCCGGCGACACGGTCACCGTGACCGACTATGACGGCATCATCCTCGGCACCGGCTTCTGCGAGTCGGGCAGCATTGCCGTGAAGATGCTCAGCTTCGACAACAGCAAAATCGACGAATGGTTCTTCCTCGACCGCCTCAACCACGCCTACGAAGTGCGCAAAACCATGGGCTTGACCCACAATGAGCACACCAACTGCTTCCGACTCGTGCATTCCGAAGGCGACGGCTTGGCAGGCCTCGTCATCGACATCTATGGCCATACAGCCGTGGTGCAAGCCCAAACCGAAGGCATGGCACTCCACCTGAGCGAAATCGTCCGCGCCCTCAAACTCATGCCCGACCTTGGCGTGCAAGCCGTTTACAACAAAAGCGCCGATGCCATGCAACACATGGGCAAGGAGAATGCCCTGATTGAAGACGGCTATCTGTTTGGAAACCAGCTTAATGAAAAGATCCTGGAAAACGACAGCCTATATTATCCCAACTGGGAGGAAGGCCAAAAGACAGGCTTTTTCCTCGACCAGCGCGAGAGCCGCGAGTTGGTGCGTCGTTTTGCGCAAGGCAAGACCGTACTCAATGCCTTTGGCTATACGGGCGGCTTCTCCGTGGCAGCACTGAAAGGCGGTGCCCGACGCGCCGTTACCGTGGACTCGTCGAAGAAAGCCATCGCCACAGCCGAGGCCAACCTCGAACTGAACGGCTATCCTAAAGAGGAAAATCCATGCTATGTGGCTGACATGAAAGATTATGTGACCGACATGCGCGAAGGAGCCTTCGACCTCATCATCCTCGACCCGCCGGCATTCGCCAAGCGGCATCAGGACAGGCATCGCGGCTTGGGCGGCTACCGTTTCATCAATGCAGAGGCCATCAAGCGCATCGCCAAGGGCGGACTCTTGTTCACCTTCAGTTGCTCGCAAGCCGTCGATAAGGCCACGTTCCAAGGCATCGTCACCGCCGCCGCGATCGAGGCCAAACGCAACGTGAGAATCATCGACCAGCTTTCGCAGCCCGCCGACCATCCCATTAATATCTTCCACCCCGAAGGCGCTTACCTAAAAGGATTGGTGCTGATGGTGGAATAACAATGAAAATCAACTTATTGCGGTTGTTCCGGACTCGTCAACTGCTTCTGCTGCGGCACGATGATGGCGCAAATGATGTAGGCTAACAGGCCCGCGCCGCCACAGAAAGTGAAGATGACCCAAAGCAGGCGGATGAGCGTAGAGTCCACTTCGAAGTATTCACCAAGGCCGCCGCACACGCCGCAGAGCTTCTTGTCGGCCATCGAACGATAGAGTTTCTTGTTGTTCATTTTCTTTTGCGTTTTGATTCAAGACGCAAAAATATGCACTTTTCTGATTTTTTGCCTAAAAAACGCACCATTTTTGTTTGATTTTTATGTTTTTCCTAAATTTGCGGTCAATTTTTACGACTCAAAAACTCATTCTATATGTACAAAATCGAAAGACACCCTATCTTGGACATCCCGCAGGAAGACCTTGTGGAGTTCCAATATGAAGGCAAGACCGTGAAAGGTCAGCGGGGCAAGACCATCGCCGCCGCCCTTCACCAAGCCGGTTATCCCGTCCACAGCCACTCACTCGACGGTCGCAACCGAAGCCTCAACTGCGGCATCGGCAAGTGCGGCGCGTGCGAGATGCTCGTCGACGGCAAAGTTCGCCGTATCTGCATCACCAAAGTCGATGGCGTGAAGGAAGTGCGGCGCATCGACAACGAAGCCAACGTGCTTCCCGAACCCAAGGAGCATCAGCCTCGCGAGGTGAAGGTCTATAAGACCCAAGTGGCCATCATCGGTGCGGGTCCCGCAGGCCTCGCCTGCCGCGAGCAACTCAACGCCTTCGGCATCAGCAACATCGTGGTCGACAACAACGCCCGCGTCGGCGGACAGTTCAACATGCAGACCCACCAGTTCTTCTTCTTCGAGAAGGAGAAGAAATTCGGCGGCATGCGTGGCTTCGACATCGCCAAGACGTTAGCCGGCGACAACCACGAAGGCATTTTGCTGAACAACACCGTTTGGGACTTGCTCGAAGGTGGTCGCGTAGCCATCAAGAACATCGTCAATGGCGAAATTGGCTACATTGATGCGCAGCATCTCGTGGTGGCCACTGGTGCGGTGCCTTTCATGCCGACTTTTGAAAACGACGACGTGCCAGGCGTCTATACCGCCGCCGTATTCCAGAAGATGATGAACCAAGAACACACCCTGCTGGGTAAGAAAGTCCTCACTGTGGGTGCGGGCAACATCGGCTATCTGACCTCCTACCAAGGCATGCAGGCTGGCGCCACCATCAAGGCCATCATCGAGGCCATGCCCCGTGAGGGCGGCTTCCCCGTACAGGCCAACCGTGTACGCCGTCTCGGCATTCCGATTATGACGGGCTACACCCTCGTGCGTGCCATCCCGAACAAGGATTACACAGGCATCACGGGCGCCGTTATCGCCAAATGCGAGAACTTCAAGGCCATCCCTGGCACTGAGCAGGTCATCGACGACATCGACATCATCAACATTTGCACGGGCTTGATTCCCGACAACCAGCTACTCGTCAAAGGTCGTGAGGTCTTCGGTCTCAATACCTACGGCGCCGGCGACGCCATCCGCATCGGCGAAGGCACCAGCGCCGTGCTGCGCGGCAAGCAGGTCGCCTACGAAGTGGCCCAAGCCATCGGCGTGCGTTTCAACTATGACGATTATCTTGAGATCTCGAGACAATATATCGACTCGCAACAGCATCCTGTCAGGATTCTGGACAAACCCAACTTGCCCACGCCCGAGCGTATGCAACTCAAGGGCTTCGTGCAGGCCGACTGCCTCTATGGCTTCGCCTGCAACCCGTGCTCGTTCAGCTGCCCGCAAGGCGCCATCACCAAGCCTTCGACCAACTCCGTGCCCACCATCGACTACGACAAGTGCATCGGCTGCATGCAGTGTGTCTCCAGCTGCCCGGGCTTGGCCATCTTCGGCTACGACGTGCAGAAGTCGACCTGCTTCCTGCCCATTGAGTATGAAGCCCAAGAAGGCGCGGAGGTCTACCTCGTCGACAACGACGGCCAGAAGATCGGCGAAGGCGTCATCGAGAAGATTCTCAAGAAGTCAAACAAGACCAATGTGGCTCGGGTGAAAGCCCGTTCGTCACGCCCCTCGGGCGAAGCCAGCATGGTGTTCGAGCTGACGGATGTGAAGGGCTTTATCCTGAAAGACCGTTACAACGCCAACAAGGAACTCACCACACCGCTCTCCCAGAACAAAGAGGCCCAAGGCGAGGCAGAGACCTACGTCTGCCACTGCGAGGACATCAAACTCGACCGCGTGCTGCGCGTCATCGGCAGCCGCAAGACCATCTCCGTGGATGAGTTGAAGCACATCACCCGCATGGGTATGGGTCCCTGCCGTGGCAAGCGTTGTATCCCACGCGCCCGTCAGATCTTGCGTTCCTATGGCATCGAACTGGTTGGTGATGCCACGCCACGTGCCCCGCTGTCGAACCAAGTCAGCCTCGGCGACCTCTACAACCCGCACACCAAAGAGGTCTTCATCTTCCCCGAGATGAACGACGTGAAGAAAGAGCAGGTCGAGGTGTTCATCGCCGGTGGCGGTATCGCAGGCAGTGCCCTCTTCCGTTACTTCTCCGAAGCCGGCAAGAAGCCCGTGATGATCAACTACAGCCGTGGCGCTTCGTGGCGCTGCATCGGTGGCGGCCGTCCGGCCTTCTCCAACCCCGACATCGCCGACATCGCAGTACACAACCATGAGATCTTCAAGGAGATGCAGAAGGTGCACAACATCAACTACCACCTGACGCACTACGTCAACTTGGTACACGACGAGGCCACCTACAACTCACTCGACGCCTCGCGCGCTTGGAGTGATGCTTACATGATTGAGCGCAAGGACTTCAAGAAGGAGATTTCGCCGCTGTGGGACGACAGCAAGGACACCTATAGCCACGCCCTCATCACCCGCGATTGCTGGCAGGCCACGCCTGGCCGCGTCATCGACTACATCCGTTGGATCGGTGTGCAGAACGGTGGCCGTTACTTCGAGGACTGCGAGTTGCTCCACGTCCAGAAGGTCGGTGGACACTACGTCACCTTGGTACGCACCCACGAGGGCGAGTTCATCGAGTACACCTGCGACCACTTCGTCAACGCGATGGGTTGGGGTGCCGAGAAGTTCAACGACATGCTGGGTTTAGACACGGGTCTCTATCCTGTGAAGCACCAGGCCTTCATCACGCGCCGTCTGCCCATGATGGGACCCAACGGAGGCCCGTTGGACATGGTCATCGACCGTCGTCACTACAAGGGCTTCAGCGCGGTTTACGGACAACAGTGGGCCCACACCGGACAAATCATCGGCTGCGCCAGTCCCGACACCGATGCCTATGAGGCTCGTCAGAACATCAAGTACAACAGCAAGGAGTTCCTCGAAGTGGTCAGCGAAGTCTTTGCCGAATGGATTCCCAACCTGCGCGAGGTAGGCTTCCTGGCTGTCTGGGCCGGACGCTACACAGAGCCGCGCTATATCATCGATCCCGAGGTCGGACTGTGCACCGGTCTGCGAGGCCACGGCTTCATGCTGGGGCAGTATCTTGCCAAGACTTATCTTGAGACTAAGAAGCGTCCGCTTTATATTGTGAG
>JAFSJF010000153.1 GCA_017439405.1 Bacteroidales bacterium | reverse complement strand
TTTTAGTTTTTCTGATTGATAAGGTTCACCACCACCTTCACCATCACATCCTTTTCCTCGGGCTTGCTTTCGGCGATCATCAAGGTTAGTGCGACCAAGGTGTTGTCTGCGAGGCGTTTGCTTCCGTCCTCGCGATAGAGGATGCCGTTGTTGTTGAGGAACCACAGGAACAGCGTTGCGGCAATGCGTTTGTTGCCGTCGCTGAACGAATGGTTCTTTGTAACAAGATACAGCAGCATGGCCGCTTTTTCTTCCACGCTCGGATAAAGGTCTTCGCCGCCGAAGGTCTGATAGATTTGACCAATGCTACTTTTGAAGGAATCGTCTTTCTCATTGCCGAACAGAGAACTGCCGCCAAACTTCTCACGCAATGCGGCTATGGCTTGCATGGCGTTGTCGTAAGTCGCTTGAAATTTCTCCTCTTGGGTGGTTTCTTTCACGCCCAAGCGTTGATAATCATAATCGTCCAGCGTGTCGAGGGCGTATGTGTAATCCACAACGATGTCGAACAAGGCTTGGTTTTCGTCGTTTTTCAGCAAGGGTTGGTTCTGGATGGTCCGGCCCACCATTTGCACCAATTGCCGCAGTTCCCCGATTTGGCTTCTCCGGATTTTCTCGTTAACGGCATAGCCTTTCAGAAGATAGTCTTTCAGCACTTTGTTGGCCCATTGGCGGAATTGCACACCGCGCTGGCTTTTCACTCGGTAACCTACGGAGATGATAACATCGAGGTTATAAAGAACAACTTCTTTGGTTTGCATTAAATCTTCAACAGCACCGTGACGAGTGGTGTGTGCAAATTTTGCACATACCACTTTTTCGTCTAATTCTCCTTCTTTGAAAACATTGCGGATATGACGTCCAATAACGGTTCTGTCTTTCTGAAATAGTTCAGCCATTTGAGTTTGAGTCAGCCAGACGGTTTCGTTCTCCATCCTAACATCAATGGCAGTCTGGCCGTTGTCGGTTTGGTATATGACGATTTGGTTTTCCATGAGGTTGGTTTTATGCGGCAAAGATAACAAAAAGATTGTGCCGAATTAATGCACAGGCAAAACTTTTGTAAACCAAATTCTTCTTTGAATGGATTGGGCATATCTTGTCAGCTCTTTGCGAAGTTCGGGTTGCAGCGAAGTGTACCGGATGCAAGCTGTAAGCCAATCGAGAATGGCTTTACGACGAGCTTTGCCCTTGTATTCAATGCATATCGGACCTAAAGTGCTTTGGTCATTGAGGGTCAGGCGGAGCATGTTGCGCTTGTGCTCAACGGCGATGCTTCTTCCTTGTTTGTCGACAATCATCAAGTTGGGACTCACTTGGGCTGATTCACAATCGAAAGGGAATGGTCGTTTCTGCCGTATCACTTCATTAAGGAAGGTATACAAGAAGACACGCCCCATACCGTGCTCATCTTCGTGACTGAGCAGACGGGCGATGGTGGTAGTGTCAAACGCTTTTCGGGAGTCCTTTAACATAGCAAACTCTGTCGTAGTTGTTTCACGTTGCAAAGAAAAAGAAAGCCTGTGCTGAATTGAAGCACAGGCTATAATACTCAGCATTCTTTTACCAAGAATCCAACAATCTTTTCTGTACGCTTCGCAATTTTAGGTTTGTCCCACTTAAGGTCATCTTTGGTTAGTGTAACTATCTCACGCTGTTGGTAAAGATGCTCATAGGTGCTTCTTTTAAGCACAAAAGGCTTGTTGCCAATCGATTCGTTGTGTGGAGCGGAAAGCAGAAGGAAATTCCCTAAATGATACATGTAATTGTCCCTAAAGTCTTGGTCGTAGGTGTCATAGCCTGCAGCTTCTTTCTCCCCGTTTTCGGTTTGCGGAGCAATATGTTCCAAATGTGGCTTTTCTATGCTGTGGAACTGAATTGGCGAATAGCCCTTTCCAGACAGGTTTATCAAGTGGTTTTCATATCGCCAAAGGACGATTTTCGCTAACCAATGGCTATTTTGATTCCAATTTCCCGATGCTGCATTACGAAGTTCATCGTTGTTCCAATAGTGCCACCACCAGTTTTCGTTTGTCTTCATCCAATTGATTCTTCCAATAACGTCTTCGGGTGATTTGTTGAGTTTTTCAAACACGTCTTTCAGTCGAGAACGCATATCGGCGCGGGTACCCACTATCGAATCGCGAAGAACCAAGTCTCCAAGTGCTTTTGCCATACGGCTGATGTCGTATAAGGTCATGCCGTTTGAATATGCCTTGATAAAAAAAGGCAGAACGATGTAATATCGACCACAAAGCAAAGCACTTTCTATATTGACATCTCTTTTGCTGTCTTCGAGCAGTTGCTCCAAGTTGGTGAAGGTATTGGCCAAGGCATGGGTGAAGTTCATAATGAATACCAATCGGCTTGGCTGTTTCAAGGCTTTGTCCACCTCGTCCATGGCATTGTCGCGCCAAAGTGAGTTGAAATACACTTGCATTGTTCTTGACAAAACGTCATCCTCGTCCACAAAATCCTCAATCTTTGAGATGTTTAGATAGATGTTCTCAAACCTTTCTTTCACTTCTTGGATCATGCTTTCGGCTTCAGCACCGCCATAAAGATGCAAGTTGTACATGAATTGGGCCTTGATTATCTCAAGATTTGAGGGTTTCTTGCCACGGTTGTTCTGGAAAATGAACATCTGTATGCCTTCGGATTCGGAGTTGACGAGATGGGTAGTGCAAGCAGCCTTTGCAACGGAGTTCACCAATTGAATAGTGGTGTCTAACCCGAGCTTGATAAGTTGGGAGTATAGGTAATCGTATGCTCTTGCAATTCGTTTCCCCGATGTCGTTTTGATGCCGTACAAATCGTGTTTGGTCTGGTCGATGACATAATCGTGTAAGAGCATGTTGTCGTATGCCACGGTAGAAAAACGATAGGTGCTGTTTCGTTTCACCATGTCCTCATACATTTCTGTTTCTTCCTCTTTCAGGTCGCGGTTTTCTTTCATTACGCGGAATGCTGCCGAAAGGAATATACTGATGGTCGTTAGGCGCTGTTGTCCATCGATGACGGCGTAATTGTGCCCGTCTCTTTGTTCAAACAGGAAGTGCCCGAAGTAGTATGGCGCAACGCTTCCAGATTTGATGTAGTCCAACAAGTCGTTGAGGAAGGTGTTTACATGTCCATTGTCATTCTTTTCAGAGGTAACCCACGAGTACGCCCTTTGGTAATCTGGCACTGTAATTCGGTTGCCAGAAAACAGGTCGTTAATTGTCGTTTTTGCTTCCATGATTATTTGCTTTTGTCGATTCTGTATTCATTTTTGTGCTTTTCTCTCCAGTTGCTCATTTTTGGGAAGATTTCTTTTTCGAAGAATCCTTTGATATCGTTTTCGGAATCTTTTTTACTAAACACCTTAATCTCGCATCTTCCATCGTCGGTTATTGGAAGGTGTTGGTATTCTTTCCAGAGCTCATCACTAAGAAGATTCTTGGTTGCTTCTTTCTTGTTCTTTCTTAGGAAAAGCAGAACACTTATGGTTTCGTCAGAATTAAACACCGAATCACAACAAAGAGAGTTTTCGGTAGGATCTTTCCGAAACGCTTCACCGTCATAGTTCAGATACAATTCGTGAACCAAGGTGCGTTTGCCATAAATCCATTGGCGGAAGCCAGGGGCATCAATACTTTGCTTAAGTTTCTTAATCCATTCATAAATGTTGATACTTTCCACACTATTTCCTTTTTCATAGACAGTTATTGATTTGAAGTTGTCAACGGCATCCGTCCTATTTTGTTTGTTGTCGTCCGCAATTTCAGTCTCCTTTTTCTTGTAGAGTTCTTCCCTGAAGGTCTCGTTGATGGCAAACATCTCCTCCAAAAGGTTGAAGTCTTCACTCGGTTTGTTGATGTTTCTGACAATATTGGCGACATGTTTGCTTATCTCTTTGATATGCTCCGCTGATGTGTGCATGTCGATGAAAGAAACTTGGAATTGGAGGTCTATCACTTCTTCCTTGTCAATTTTGTTGTCGCGGATGATGTCGTTCAGCTTGTGAAGAAATTCCTGATAAATACGAAGTTTTTCCTCATAGACTTTGGCCTCTTTTTCCTTTTCCTGCTCAATGGCTGCTTGACCTTCAATGAGTTTCGCCTGACTTTGGGTTTGAAGCCTCAATAGAATCGAAGTGATGAATGCTGCAATAACAGCGCCCGCCAAAGCTGCAAATAGTTGAGAGGCTATTTCGGATTCTGCCCAAGAGCGAGACATCCAAGCCAACATTATGAATGCGATGAGCAGAAAAATACCAATGAAATATAGGATTGGTGTCAGTTTATTTTCGTTATTCTTTTTCATATATTCACTCTCCTATTCCCATCTGTGGCTGATTTCCTTCAACCTGCTATCGTAAGTGTAAATCATCTTGTTCTTGCGGAAGTTGACTGAGTTTCCAGCCATATTGCGGAATTCGCCAAGCGATGATTCCCAATTGTGGGCGATTTCTTTCAATCGGTCGTCCATCGTGTAGTACATTTTGTTTCTTCTAAACACGATAAACGTTCCACTAAAACCCATCAATTCGCCTAACGAGCTTTCCCAGTTGTGGGAGATTTCCTTGCCTTGTTCGTTCAAGACATAGTACATTTTGTTTTTGTAGATGATGTCAGCTATCATTTCTCAATACCCTAATTCGTGACGGGCGCAACTTCTTGTTTTTTGCCTCCACTAACGGTTTTCGGCATTTCCGCCGTGCTCGATTACAAAAAGGGAGAACACGAAATCCCTTTGTCATTTCCTCGGTTCGGCTTTGGTATGCCTTGATGCGAAACAAGCAAAGCGGCCTGTGTCCTCCTATGAGGCTACAAACCTGCAATTGACTTATTCGGGCATCAAGGGTTGAATTTACCAGATTTAACCGAGCCGAAAGGTCAGCAAGTATGCCAAATGTCAACTCACGAAAGCACAATGCTCTTGCGAATTTGCTGCAAAGATAATCATTTCCATGAAACAAATTGATTTTTGACATTTTTTCAGACCGCTTTTGTAGTTTTCACGCCGCGAAGAAAACAAAAGCCTGTGCCGAATCACAGCACAGGCAAAATAAATTCTATTTTTTTTCTAAACCTTTTTGGAAAATATATGTAAAAATAAGTATTACTTTTGCCAAAAAGTTCTGTCCCTTCGCGGGAATTCCATTCCCGCCACAAAACCACGAACGCCCATGACCAACGAAGCGAACCCCACTCTACAAAACGAAACCTCCACATGGCAGCAGCCAGGCGCGTGGCGCAAGCCGATTATCGTTCATGTGACGACGGTGGCAAAGGGACGCAAACCCATTTTCGGCGAACTCACCCACAACGGAACAAATGCCGAAGTGGAGAAGACAGCCATTGGTTGGGTTCTCATCAACCAACAGCAACGAATGCTCAGCCTTTGCCCAGAGATAAAAATCCTTGCGGACAAGGTCATGCCCGACCATCACCATATCGTTTTGCAGGTTCGACGCACGATGGAGCGTAGTATCAAGGAAGTTGTGCGGGGCTATATGCAGGGTTGCAAGGCCGAAGCCCGAAAACTGGGTTTTGAAGGAAACCTGTATGACGGGCCGCCCTATTACCGTGTGCTAACGCATAAAGGGCAACTGAAGTCGATGATAGACTATGTGTACGCCAATGCCGAACGGTCTTGGCAGCGCAAGCAAAACCCCGACCTTTTTCGAATGCGTCGCAGGACGGAGGCTGGCGGCATGCTTTTTACTTCAATGGGCAATCATTTCCTGCTTGACTGGCCCGACCGTCAATTGGTGGAGATGTCGCGTAATGCCACTGACGAGCAAGTTCAACAAAAGCTGAAATCGGTGATGGCGGCGGCACAAAACGGGGCTATCACTTATACGGCTTCCATCAGCAAAGGCGAGCAATTCATTGCGAGAACGCTGCGTGAGCAGGGCTTCCCTTTGGTCGTCCTTCTCAATGAGGGCTTCCCAGAGGAAGGCTCGCCACATGAACGGTTCTACAAACCAGGTGGCGTGTATTTCGAGGCATGCTCCAAAGGAAAGCTGCTACTTTTGGAGCCGACGGATCAGGCTTTCAAAAGTCCGTTCATCCGCCAAGCCGTCGAAGAAACGCTTCGCCGAAAGGCTGAGGCCAAACATTGGGAATATGTGCCAATTGCTGCTGATTCCTTGCGGTATCGTTTTGTCGCACTTAATGAGATGGGGAGGAGGCTTGTGTTCGGGGCGGATGGAATCCGCCTTTAAGGGACGGGACAGTCTATCTCACAATCATGGTGGAATTGCATTTCTGGAGAATGTCCTATGAAATCGCCTGCAAATCGGTCAATTTCTTGTAAACGCCGCCGAGGGCAATCAGTTCATCGTGCTTTCCGCGCTCGATGATTTGTCCTTTCTGGAGCACGATGATTTCGTCGGCGTGTTGGATGGTCGAGAGGCGATGGGCGATGACGAGCGAGGTGCGTTGGCTCATCACTTTGCCCAAGGCGTCTTGCACCAAACGCTCGCTCTCGGTGTCGAGCGACGAAGTGGCCTCGTCCAATATTAATATAGGTGGGTTTTTCAGCACGGCGCGGGCGATACTCAGGCGTTGCCGCTGGCCGCCACTGAGGTTCATGCCACGGTCGCCGATGCGGGTGTCGTAGCCGTGTTCCAACGCCATGATGAACTCGTGCGCGTTGGCAATCTTGGCGGCCTCGACGACCTTTTCCTTCGAGACGTTCTCCATGCCAAAAGCGATATTATTAAACACGGTGTCGTTGAAGAGAATGGTGTCTTGCGAAACAATGCCCATCAGGCCGCGCAGGTCGCTGATTTTGTAATCGCGGATGTCGTGACCGTCGATGCACACGCAGCCTTTCTCCACTTCGTAGAAACGCGGCAAGAGGTCGGCCATAGTTGACTTGCCGCCACCGCTTTCACCGACCAAGGCGACAAATTTGCCTTTCCCAATCTTCAGGTCGATGCCTTTCAGCACGTCGTCTTTGCCATAGCTGAACCAAACGTTCTTGTATTCAATGCTGTCTTTGAAGTCGCTGATTGCCAAAGCGTTTTCTTTCTCGGTGATGATCTCTTCTGCATCTAGGATCTCGAAAATGCGCTCCGCCGAAGCAATGCCTTTCTGCACGTTGTAATAGCCTTGCGAAAACGACTTGGCTGGCGAGATAATCTGCGAAAACACAACGATATAGCTGATGAAATTGGCTGCCGTGATGTTGCCGCCGCCGCTCAAAATCAGCTTGCCGCCAAACCACAGCACGAGGATGACCACCGCCGACGACAAAAACTCGCTCATCGGCGAACTCATGTCGCGTTTGCGATGGATGCCGCGCAGCACGTCGGTATAGTCGGAGTTTTGCTCCTCGAACTTGTCGCTCGAATATCGCAAAGCATTGAAGGCCTTGATGATTCGTAGCCCTGAAATGGTTTCTTCCACCGTGGAGATGATTCCAGCGAGTTTGGTCTGTCCCTCCTTTGATTCCTTCTTCAGCATCTTGCCGACCTTGCCGATAATCAGTCCAGCCAAAGGCAAGACAATCAGCACGAAAAGTGTCAACTTGGGGCTAAGTGTAATCATGAAGGCGAAGTAGAAAATGATGGTCAACGGATCCTTGATGAGCATCTCCAGATAGTTCAAAATGGAGACTTCAACTTCCTGAACGTCAGTGGTGATGCGGGCCAAAGTGTCGCCTTTCTGCCGGTTGTGGTAGAAGGAGAGGGGCAGGATCAGGATTTTGTTGTACACATCACGGCGCAGGTCGTGAACTGCCCCCACGCGCACGTTGGCCATGAAATAACAGGCGAAGAATCGCCCCAGGTTGCGGAAAAAGAAGGCTACAAGCAATAGCAAACAGATGAAAATCAGTGCGTAATGCTTGCCTTGGGTGATGATGAGGTCGCTCATGAACCAGTTGAGGTAGCCCATCAGATAGTCGGAGGTGAGGGCAAACTCAGGCTTGGCCACGGCCTCGATAGCGCCTTCCTTGAAGAGCAGGTTGAGGAACGGCCCGACCAAGGCGAAACTGAACAGCGAGAAGAAAATGGCCATCAGGTTGAAGACCACATTCAGCACCACCGAAGCCCAATAGGGCTTGATGTAGGCGAGGACACGGGAGAAGGATTTGGAATGTTTCGGCATGGCTGTTGATTTAGGATTTTGATGGTTCTATGAGTAATTCCTGTATCTCCCGCAGCTTGTGCTCCAAGATGGCTTTGTCGGGCAAGTGAAGTTTGTATTCGGCTACAAGTGCTGGCGACATGCTTCGACTTAATGCGTATTCAACAACGGTTTCGTCTTTTGCTGCACACAAAATAAGGCCTATGCTTGGGTTTTCGTTGGGTTTTCGTACGTCTCTGTCAAGGGCTTCCAAATAGAATTCAAGTTGACCCAAATGTTCGGGCTTGAACTTCTCTGTTTTCAACTCTATGGCAACCAAACATTGCAATTCTCGGTTGTAGAACAACAAGTCAACGAAGAAGTCGGTATTGCCCACTTGGAGGCGGTATTCTTGCCCCATGAAGGTTAGGTCTTTGCCGAATTCGAGGATGAAATCCTTAAGGTTGGCAGCGATGGCATGCTGTAGGTCCAATTCGGAATGGCTGTCTGGAATGTTTAGGAACTCAAGAACATAACTGTCTCGTAGAGAAGTCAATTCAGTATGCTTCGTTAATTGAAGTTGGTTGACCTTGTTGGAAATCATGGTGCGCTCAAAAAGCATACTATCAAGTTGGCGCTCAAGTTCACGGGCAGAGTAGTTGTTCTTTATGGCTAAATTCATGTAAAACTCTTGAGCTTCAGCAGTTTTGGCAGAAACCATTATCAGCACATTATTGGACCAAGTCAATTCTCTCGACAGTGTTGAGAGTTTTTCGTTCCCAGCGTAGGTCTCGTAAAACTGTTTCATGCGCCAGATGTTTTGCGCCGAAAAACCCTTTATGCCAACATATTTCGATTGCACAAACTTAGCAAACTCAAGCACGACAGATTTGCCCCAAGCATTGCTTTTCACCTTTTCGCTGATGTATTGGCCAATCTGCCAATACATTTCAATCAATTCCCGATTGACGGCGCGAAAGGCCCTTTGCCGTGCTTGTTCGATTATTGTGATAATCTCGTCAAATTCGTTGTTTGTGCTTGAAATAGGTTGCATTTGATTAAAAATCAATAGTTTATAATTCTCTCAACAGTGGTGAGAGTTTTTGTAACATACATAATCATTTCAATTTCAGTCCTTCCAGGTCTTCGAAAAACAATTCTTCAAAGTATAGTTTCTGGTCACCTTTGCTCCAAACATTGTAGACTTTACCAGGTAAATCCTTAGGTATATATAAGCTTTCTGTCTCGCCAATAAACCCAAGGATACCTTTTATTATATACTCATCTTCGATGTCGATTACTTTGATTGCAGTTTCGAGACTTTGCCCCGTACCTTCCGAAAAGATGGCATTAAGCAGTTTGCAAAGCAAATTGTTATAATCTTCCCATCGTTCGTCTTTTTTGTCGTTCATGCATTTGCAAGTGTGAAACAAGACGGTCAAGTCAACAGGATTGCTATCCAAAAGCGGTATTCCAGATTTGATGATTTTGTTGCAGTTACCTTTTGCAATGGCCTTGTCAAAATCCATACGTTCGGAGGAGGCTAGAAAAGGTACTCCTTTGTGCTCGTTTTTGAAAAGCCGTCCATAGTATAGATAGTAGCATTCTTCAACGGTCATTTCTGATTTGTTGTTCTTGACTTTCTCTTCAAGTTTTGGATAGTAATACTCTGATGCAGAATTGCTTACCATATTATATACGATATGCGTGAAATCTGTGTAAACTTGATATGTGGAATCGGCAACAGCAATGTTGGTTGTATCCGTGACTTGTCCATAGGATACGACAAATCCCAAAAGCAAAATGAGCGTTGTGATAATCTTTTTCATAGTGATTGCATTAGACTAAAATGAATATCCCGTGTAATTCTCCGGCGTAATAGCCGCCAACTCTGCCTTGATTTTCTCGCTCACCGGCAACCCCTTGATGAACTCGTCAATGGCGGCCTTGTCGATGTGTTTGTTTGTGCGGGTGAGGCCTTTCAGCAGTTCGTAGGCACCTTCGATTTGCTCGCGGCGCAGGATGGTCTGGATGGCTTCGGCCACCACGGCGTAGTTCTTCTGCAAGTCCTCTCGAATCTTGTCCTCGTTGAGCAGGAGCTTGTCCAAGCCTTTCATCAGCGACTTGAGGGCAATCATCGTGTGGGCAATCGGAACGCCGATGTTGCGGGTGACGGTCGAGTCGGTGAGGTCGCGTTGCAGGCGGCTGATGGGTAGTTTGGTGCTGAGGAAGGTGAGCACGGCGTTGGCCATGCCGAGGTTGCCTTCGGCGTTCTCGAAGTCGATGGGGTTCACCTTGTGGGGCATCGCCGACGAGCCTACTTCGCCCGCCATGATCTTCTGCTTGAAGTATTCCATCGAGACGTAGAGCCAGATGTCGCGCGAGAGGTCAATCAGGATGGTGTTGACGCGGCGCAGGGCATCGAAGTAGGCGGCCATGTAGTCGTAATGCTCGATTTGCGTAGTGGTCTGTTGCCGCTTGAGTTTCAGGCTCTTCTCCACGAACTTCTTCGCGAAGGCGGGCCAGTCGATGTCGGGGTAGGCCACCTTGTGGGCGTTCATGTTGCCCGTAGCACCGCCGAACTTGGCCGTGAAGGGCACACTGTTGAGCATCCTCATCTGGTCGTGGAGGCGTTCCACGAAGACGTAAATCTCCTTGCCCAAATGCGTCGGGCTGGCCGGCTGGCCATGGGTCTTAGCCAACATCGGGATGTCGCGCCATTCCTCGGCCATCGTTTTCAGCTTGTCGATGAGGTCTTCCAAGGCGGGCTTCACCACTAATTTGTGCGCCTCCATCATCGAGAGCGGCACGGCGGTGTTGTTGATGTCCTGCGAAGTGAGGCCGAAATGCAGAAACTCCTTGAATTCGGTCAGGCCGAGTTCGTCGAAGCGGCGTTTCAGGAAGTATTCCACAGCCTTCACGTCGTGGTTGGTCTCTTTCTCGATTTCCTTGATTTCCAATGCGTCTTCGATTTGAAACTCCTCGTAGATGGCGCGGAGGTCGTCGTAGTCGCCGTCAAAGGCTTCGAGTTGCGGCAGGGGCAGTTCGCACAGGGCGATGTAATACTCCACCTCGACCATCACGCGGTAGCGGATGAGGGCAAATTCACTGAAAAAGTCGTCCAATTCTACGGTCTTGGAACGGTAACGCCCATCGATGGGCGATATGGCTGTTAATGGATTGAGGTTCATTTATTGTTGAATTGTTTAATCGTTTAATTGTTGTCCGTTTTGGCAAAGTCATTTCACTTGCTCTGCCTGCTTTTTCGGCTCGCGGCGGGTGTCCCAGAAATCCACGATTTCAATATAGTCGTCTAAAATACGATAAACCATCTTATTCAAATGGGTCACGACAACACTTCGATAGGCCGATGCCCTATTGGCCAGCAATGGTTCTTCTGGGCCGAGGTATGGGTTGGTTTCAAGAAGTTGCTTTGTCCGTTTGACTTTCAGCAAAAAGTCGTCCTTGTTTGTCTTCCCGAACTCCTTGTTGATATATTTGGCGGTTTTGCGGATTTGTTTTCTCGCAAAATCAGTCATCATCACTTTCATACCGCTTCCGCCATTTCAAGTTCCTCAAGGGCAAACTCTTCTTCGAGTTCACGCATCACATCGTCGAAATCATACACCTTGCCTTCGGCTGAATCGCGCTCGGATTGGTCAATCCTTGCGTTGATTTCCTCAATAGTGTAAGGCTTCAAGGCATCTTTCCCGTTCCGTGCATGTTCGGTTAGATGCTCGGCCACCCAAAGCATGTTGCTCGGCGTGAGCGTGTCGTAAAGGTATTCAAGCAGGTTGTTCAATGTCGCTTCGCTCATGGTTCGTCTGTTTTTGCGTTAACGAGGCAAAGATACATATTTTCACCAAAAGGCAGCGAAAACAAGAATAATTTAGTTTGTCGCGGAATAAAGTGTCCATTAGACCCAAATATTATTGCGAAATTTTTCGCAAAGAAGCATTTCGCAATGTTTTTTACTATATTTGCACCGCGAAATCTGAAATCTCAAATCTTAAATCTTAAATATCAATTTTAATGAACAACGCACTGATTACATTTGCGAAGCCTGAGAACGAGCCTGTAAAGGCCTATCGTCCGGGCAGTCCGGAGCGCATCGAGCTCCAAAAAGAATTGGAAAGACAATCGAACGAAGTCGTCGAAATCCCCGCCATCATCAACGGGCAGGAAGTCCGCACGGGCGACATGGGCGAAGTGGTGATGCCTCACGACCACAAGCACGTCATCGCCCGCTACCACAAGGTGGGCGAGAAGGAAGTCCGCATGGCCATCGACGCCGCCCAAGCCGCCAAGCACGACTGGGAGAACACGCCTTGGGACGAGCGCGCCGCCATCATGGCACGCATCGCCGAGATGCTGGCCACCAAGTACCGCGCCCGCATCAACGCCGCC
>JAFSJF010000152.1 GCA_017439405.1 Bacteroidales bacterium | reverse complement strand
GGCGTAGTTGTGGATATCGGTGAACGAAGCGGAGTCGATATTCAGGGTCTGCACGTCGATGAGGATCTCGTTGTCCCAAATCTCGTCCATGTTGTTGTTCAGTTTGTTAGCGGGTTGCGGCAGCACGCCGACGGGTTCGATGACACGGTGAGTACCGTATTTGTTACCATGTTTTTGCATTGATTTGTTGATTTAATGATTTAAAGATTTGATATTTAAGATTTCTTATTCTTGAATGGCGGTTTCAATCAGTTCAAGACTGACATTCTTTCCTTCGTTGATGGGATGAAGAATCAACTTTATCCATCCTAACAGATTCTGCTTTTCACTTGAGCGGAAACCAATATAGAATGAGGAGTCAATTGGGAAATTGTCGCAATGATAGATGTAGGACGTTGTATAAATGTATGTGGTATCACCATCTTCATACAAATTTGGATCTTGGA
This sequence comes from Bacteroidales bacterium, assembly GCA_017439405.1. Taxonomy (GTDB): domain Bacteria; phylum Bacteroidota; class Bacteroidia; order Bacteroidales; family F082; genus Limimorpha. The sequence goes on along the minus strand of JAFSJF010000152.1, from coordinate 2,254 downwards.
AAGAATAATCTTTTCTGAACAAAAAGAGTTGAGACCCAGCAAAGTCATCGTCTATTCCCATGAATTCATTAGTTTCATGAGGATTTACAAGGAGTTCATTACGTTGTGCAACTTCATCATTGTCTGAAATTTTGTCACAATTCGAGTAGGTGCAATCCGCATAAGCATTCACTTTGTCAAGTTCCTCAACATAATTGTATTCGCAATGTAAATATGTTGCCTTTTCAACGATTTTTCCTTGGAAGGCAAAGTTCGTGTTGAGAGTGATAAGACATACTGTTTGAGGATCCGAATCCGTAAGACCATCATAAGAATTGTCTAACGAAAAGTCCTTTACTCCATCATTATCAATGTCGAGGTAAATGCAGCGATTGTCAATGAGAGAATCGTATGAAACCACGGACATCCCTTTGGTGTCGCCAAAGGTAATGGTCTTGGCTTGTTCTTCTTTCCCGCACGACGGCATGACGCAAACCGCTGCAAGTACCAATGCGAAGAATAATAACTTTTTCATTGTTGCCAAATTAAAGATTCAATTCTCCTTTTATTAATTGCGAGGTTTCAGCCCAAGGATTTCACGAGCCTCATCGGAGGTGGCAATCGGGCGACCCAGTTCGTTAGCGAGGCGCACGACCTTGGCGACCAATTCGCCGTTGGACTGTGCCAGCATGCCCTTCGAGAGGTAAAGATTGTCCTCGAAGCCCACGCGGACGTTACCGCCCATGGCGATAGCGGCGGCGGCCATCGGGAAGGCATGACGACCCACACCCGTGACGGTCCAAGTGGAGCCAGCGGGGATGCCGTTGACGAGCCAGCAGAGGTTGGCGACGGTGGCGGGAGTGCAGCCGGGCACGCCCAACACGAAGTTGAACTGCATGGGAGCGCCAGGGGCCTGACCCTTCTTGGCCATGTTGAGGATGGTGTCGAGGTGACCCATCTCGAAGCACTCGTATTCGGGCTTGATGCCGCGTTCCATCATGCGTTTGCCGAAGGCGCGCATGGTCGGCATGGTGTTGTCGAAGATCTCGTCGCCGAAGTTGCAGGTACCGCAGTCGAGGGTAGCCATCTCGGGCAACGGGTTGGTGTCAGTCGATTGGAGACGCTCGTCGGGAGTCATGCCGACGGCACCACCGGTCGAAGGAATGAGGATGACATTGGGGCACACCTTGAGGATGGCCTCTTCGCACTCTTGGAAACGGCCACGGTCCTGGGTGGGCGTGCCGTCGTCCCAGCGGACGTGCAGGTGGACGATGGCGGCACCGGCGTCGACGGCCGACTTGGCCTCGCGCACGATTTCTTCAACGGTGTAAGGCACGTTGGGGTTCTGCTCCTTCGTGACTTCTGCGCCGCAAATGGCGGCAGTGATGATTAGTTTATCCATTTCGTTGATTTCAGATTTAAGATTTAAAATTCAAAGATTGTTCTTGTTCGGGTCTTGTTTTTACTCCCCCTGCCCCCTCAAGAGGGGGAAGCCTACCGGACGCTTTCTCTGCGCCGCTTTGCGCCTCCCCCTTTTAAGGGGGGCAGGGGGATTCAAGCTCTTCACTTCCTCTGGCAATCCTTAGGAGTCACGCAGGTACCCGAGGCGCGGCAAACGAGGATAGGCTCATCCAATTCGTCGGCGGCTGAGGGAGAAATGTCGGGGCGGGCTTGGGCCACCTTGCGGGCCTCAAACATCATGTGGCGCGAGGTGTTGCCTTCGCGGTCGATCCAGCCTTCGGCTTCGATGAAGTCGCCTGCATACACAGGGGCCTTGAATTCAATCATGTCGTATGCGCAGAAGAGGCCTTCGTCGCCGTCGCGCATAATCAAGAGTTCGGTAGCCACGTCACCGAAGAGGTGAACCATGTGGGCACCGTCAACCAAATTGCCACCGTAGTGGGCATCCTTTGCGCTCATGCGCAGTCTGATTTTTGTTCTGTATTCCATTGTTGTTGAATTGTTTATCGTTGAATTGTTGAATCGTTTTATGGCTTTCAGCTTTAACTTCGTTGAATCTTCGATTTCAGCAATCAGCTTTCAGCAACGGCATTGCCAAGCTGATAGCTGACGGCTGATGGCTGATGGCTGACAGCTTATTATTTTTCCACATAAATCGCATCGACATAAATACCAGAGGCATGCACGCACTCGGGCTTGATCTCGCCGACCTTCACCAGCTTCTCGGCTTCGACGACGACATAGTCGGCGGCGGTAGCCATCAGCGGGTTGAAGTTGTTGGTCGTGCCAAGGAACACCATGTTGCCGAACTCAT
>JAFSJF010000151.1 GCA_017439405.1 Bacteroidales bacterium | reverse complement strand
TCGAGGCCACGCACTGCAAGAACCTGTTTTTCAGGAACCACAAGGGCAACAAGCACTACCTTGTCATCTTCGAGTGCATGCACCAGATGGACATCCACGACTTAGAGCAGCGCTTGCACCAAGGCAAGCTCACTTTCGCCTCGGAGGCTCGCATGGAGAAATACCTCGGTCTGAAACCCGGCAGCGTCTCCCCCTTCGGCCTCATCAACGACGAGAACCACGAGGTGCATCTTTTCATTGACAAGAACCTCCTCAACGCCCCTCGCCTGAGCTTCCATCCCAATGACAACACGGGGACGATTATCATTAGCCAGGAGGACTTTATCAAGTTCTTGGAGGCGATGGGGAATACTTATGAGTTTGTGGAGTTGTATGATTGAAGAGTTTAGGATTCTTCTTGAAGTATGGTATCAATAGTATCCCGTAATTCTTCAAGTTCAACATCATAATTGACGACTGGGTTTACGGAATCTATTTCGTTGATTGCCTTGCCGAATACTTTCAAAAGGTTATTGATAGACGGAAGAAACTTGCCTGTACTACTGTTGACAAAAGCATCGTACCAAAGTCCCGCTGTATCATCAATATTAGGGTCTTCATCTCGATAATACTCATAGATATCGTAATGCTTTATTAGAAAACCATGCATTTCCTTTAGGCTATCGTCCAAATTCTTACTTGCTAGGAGAAAAGCTCTTTGCCAAAGTCCACGTTCAAGCAGAACGTCTATTGTTTGCGTCATTTGCAAGTCACTTGGTGACAGGTCTTTCTGTAATTCTTCAATGTTTGACATAAATCACTCTCCTATTATAAATAATTTGTTCTTAAAATCAATAACACAATCATTCTCTTCTAAAAAAGGGATACCGAGTATGCCATGCAATTGAAAACCAAAATCATTTTGAAGATTAATAACGGTTTGGTCTGCATTTACAACATTTAATTGGGTCATAAAACTATTGTCACCTATTGACAATTCCGCCTCAACAAGCTGGTTTTCTTGATATTTCCCGTCGATGCCAAACACCTTATTGCATCCAACAACAGGCTTGAATACATTCGGCAATTGGTTAGAAACATAATCAAATACAATGTTTTCCGTTGAGCCTGTATCTATGTCAAAAGTAAAGGTAAAATCCTGAACTCTGACATTAATCAAAGTCATCTTGACTTTTTCAAGAGTATCCTTTAACGAGTGTTTCATATTGTTATTTTATTAAGTTTGTCCCCATTGTTCTAACGACATTATAACCACATTTGCTGCATCTCTTAAAACCTAATGCATCTAATAATGTAGAATCCATCGAAACAAGAGGATTATATTTTTTCAGAATTATATCTTTTATTTGACCGCTCATGAACGATTTTAAATGTTGTATCTCTCTAACCCTATCAATCACCAAAGCATTACTAATTCCAGTTCCGTTAAAAACTTTTCCTTTGGTATTGGACATATCAGATGTATTTGTATAAAACACATTAGGGCCATTTTTTCTAACGTAATCAGTAATGTAATATGAACGTTTCGCAAAATTACTACAAACAATAATATGGGCATTCCAATACTTCAACAACACCTCAACATTACGATTAAATACCTCAATCAATCTTTCTAACGGTATGTTTGGAATTTGTTTTACCCCAGAATTAGCCGCATAGTCGGAATCTATATTTTCTCCAGAGATATTTGTATGAAAGGTTTTATTGACTAAATTAAAGAACATTTGTGGATCCTTGTCATGAATAGTTTTATTGTTTTTATAAAACTCCCGATATTTAACAATCATATCATAACCTAGTCGTCTAATCTCATCAGGTATTATAGCTCCCTTCCCTGAATAATCGCTTAGAAGCAACTCACAACTAGAACTATTATGATATGCAGGAGGTGCTTCCCACACATAAGTATAAGTGTCTTTAAATGGTATTTTATACAAACCCAAAAAGCTGGCAGGGTCTTTAGCTAATTCTCGATACGCCAAAAATCTTTGCATTTCATCGTCACTATAATAGCATACGATACGCTCCATCAACTCTATTGTGCCTTTAAGTTTTTTTGTAGCATCATAACGATACCTGTTGTTAAATAACTTATCGAAATTATACTTTGTTATGTATGCCATTTAGTATCCTGTATTTTAACAAGTTATCGTAATAATTTAGTTTCTTCTATCGAAACTATTTGTTATTTCATTTGTTCGTTTTCAACTCGCGGCAATTTGCGTCAGATTCATTCCCTTTCCAATAATAATTCATCTAGTTATCAACACCGAAGGCAGAATCTTATCCACAATCACATAATCTTCTTCGATGTGAAAAATCACCGTCAGTTTCTTTTTGGTAATGGCATAGGTCTTAGCTTCTGGATAATACCGTTTCGGCTGTTTGTATTTGCTTTCAGGCAATATTGGAGCAAGATAAGAAAGGGTTTCAACTTCTTCACGAATCCGCTTTGCATATCGAATGGCTGTCTCCAATGTGTATTTCGATGCCACAAAACGCATCAAATCAACGAAGTAATCTTCGACATCGTCCATTACTATGACGGTGTATTTACGCATAGAGTTTATGTGCCGCGTCAATCAATTTCTTCTCAAACTCGTCAAGCGTGAGGTACTTTTTTGGCTTGCCTTCTGCTCTTTCCTGCAAATCGCGCTCAATCATGGCTTCCCAACGCGCACGCTCTTCTGGAGTCAAGTCATCCTGAAGTGTAGTGACATCGGTTTCTTCCAATGTGTCAATAAAAGTAGTCATCGTTTTCACATTAATTGATTCGCAAAATTACAACTTTTTTCATTCTTCACCACTACCCTGAAAGGATTTTTGTTTCTCCCTATGCAATCTGTTTGGCGTTCATGGTTTCCAATTCTTTCAAAAACTTTACCTTTGCCCCATCAAATCCAGACAAACAGGAAAATACAAACCACGACTGAAACCCAACCCTTGGCCTGCCAAATTCTTTGCAAAAACAAAATATTGTCCAACCTATCCCCTCATTCCAACTTATTGCTATTTTTGCGGCAAATTAATACTTTAATCTCATGAAAAAGACATTTTTCCTCCTTATTGCATTTTTTGGAGCCATGCTGTGTGTTATTGCGGCTCCCCTGAAAAACGTCGAAGTGCGCCTCACCCAGCCTGATGGACAGGTCTTTAACTGCTTCGCTTCGGGCGACGAGTTCTACAACTACCTGCACGACGCCAACGGCTTCACCATCGTCAAAGGCGAAGGCGGATACTACTTTTACGCCATGCACGACAGCCAAGGCAAAGTGGTGCCCTCACCATACCTTATTAATAGTGTGGATCCGGCATCGGTCGGGCTGAGTCCTTACGTGAAAATCTCTCCAGAGGAATACCAACAACGCCGTCAGGCCCGCGAACAACACATCAAACGGCCTCAAAAGCCCGCCAACCGCGAGCTGAACCACGGCATCTACAACAACCTGGTCGTCTTCATCCGCTTTGCGGGCGACACCTACCACGCCACGCCCTTCTCGGCTGTGGATTCCATGTTCAACGCCTCCAACTACGAGTCCATCTCGCTGCACAACTACTTCCACCACGCTTCCTACAACCAACTCGACCTAAGATCCTATTGCTATCCCATTCCCGACGGCGAAACCATACTCTCCTACGAGGACATCTACCCGAAGGAATACTACATGCCCTTCGACCCTGTGACCAACCCCATGGGCTACCACGACGGCGAGACCGCCGACCGCGAGTTCTCTTTGTTGGAACGCGCCATCTATTATGTGGCCGACCAAGTGTCAGACACGCTCGACCTCGACTACAACGAGGACGGTTTGGTGGACAACGTGGTCTTCGTCATCAAGGGGACGCCGGGCGAATGGGCCTCGCTGCTCTGGCCTCACCGGTGGTGCATCTACGACCGCAATGTGATGCTCAAAGGATTGCGTGTCTATGACTTCAACCTACAGCTGGAACAAGGTGGCTACTTCAACGTCAGCACGCTCTGCCACGAGATGAACCACTCGTTAGGAGCCCCCGACCTGTACCACTACAGCGGCGGCATCGACCCCGTAGGCGCATGGGATCTTATGTGTGGCACCACCGAGCCTCCGCAACAGATTAGCATGTACATGAAATACAAATATGGACACTGGGTGGACGACATTCCCGACATCACTGGAAACTACGGCTACTACGAAATCGAGGCCGACTCATGGGAAGGCAACCACCGCAACGCCTACCGGATCAGGACCAGCGACCCGAGCCAATACATCGTTCTCGAATACCGCAACGGAAACGACCTTTTCGACAGCAACGTGCCTGACGGCGGACTGCTCATCTACCGCATCGACACGCGCTTTGACGGCAACGCGAATTGGAACGGCTACGACCAATTCGACGAGGTATATCTCTTCCGTCCTGGCGGCAGCGTCAACGAGGCCGGCAACCTTGACCATTCCAATTTCTGCGCCGAGCGTGGTCGCACCGAGTTCAACGGCATGTCATCCGACCCGCACATCTTCCTCACCAACAGCGACCTATATACGGAATGGGACCAAATCCGCAACATCAGCACGAGGGGCGACAAGATGAGCTTCGTCTATGCCCGAAATTGGAACTATGAGTATTCAATGCCCGGTCCGGAGAACTTCAACGTCCATGTGAACAGCATCGACCATCAGTTTGAGTTTTCGTGGAGCTCCAAAGATGGTGTTGACACCTATAAGTTTTTCAGCGTCACTCCTTCGGGTGGATTGATCGAAATCGCAAGAGACATCACCGACACCACCTACACCCTTCCCTATTCCGAGGCCGACCTTGGCTATCGTGCATTCGCCCTGATGTCTGTCAGCGGCGGCTTAATGATGTACCATTCCGCCCCGTCCGAAACATGGGCCATCATCGGCAACTACGAGACCATCCGTATCTCCCTCGATTCCGACTCGCCATACGGAACCAAAGGCGGGGAGATGGAGATAACATACGACCATCCAAACATGCCGACGCAATGGCTCACCATTTACGAAGGCACCCATAATGAAACCGAAATCTATTTGTCCGCCAACACCGTAGCCACTTTCCGCTGGAACCCAGGCTTCGACCCTGACAGCGAAGGCATCCACGTCAAGGCCAGCCGCCTCAATGAGACGAGCCAAGGCATCCTTTTCGACATCGACCAACCCGCATGGGGTCAGATCGCCTACTATACAGCCCAAGACGAAGGCCTGGGCGCAATCCCTCCGCAAAACGTGAGAGCCGTTTCCAATGGGCCTGAGATTCAACTACAATGGACCGTGCCCACCGAAAACAAGAACTTTGACATCTACCGCGACGGCAAAAAAACAGCCACACAAGAAGGCTACAGCTATCTCGACGACAAAATCATGCGCTCAGGCACCCACAACTACCATGTGGAAAGCACCTGTGGCGACATTTCCTCTTGGAATCCTGACAACGTGGTCTATGCAACCGCGATGAACTACTATTGCGAGCCTCCACAGAACCTCCATGGCAGCTATTTTGACGACGGTCATGTGGAAATCAACTGGGATGCGCCCGCGTTTGTCGGACACGGCATGATGGCCTACGATGACAACACTTTTCTGGAACAAATCGGGAGCAACAGCCACAAGTGGGGCATCCGCATCGAGCCGAAACATCTCGCCTTGTTTGCCGGTCGTCCGCTCACCCAAATAGAACTGTTCGACTGTTCCGCTGGACAATACACCTTCACCATCTACAATGGGGAAATAGCCAACAACAACAGCCAGGTTTATGTCCAACAACGCGACATGGAGGGCACTTATACCTGGATAAGGTTCGATTTGGACGAAGCTGTCGATTACGATCCAGCACTCCCGCTATGGATTTGCGTGGCCACCACTGGTGCACAGAATCCCATACCTTGTTGCGACTACGTTGGTGACGACAACAGCTGCCTGATTAAGTCAGGGTCCATGTGGAGACCTGCGACACAATTCGGCATGTATCGTTCTTGGATGCTACGTGCATATACCAGTCCCATCGACGACCACGACTTCACATACAACCTTTATTGGGGTCCTGAAGAAGGTGAGGAAGACGAGATGGTCTTAGGACAAGAAGCCCTCACTGCGACGCAAGCCGTCCACAACACTATTGATGACCAAAGGTATTGCGTCACCGCTCTATGGAATGAAAAGGAAACCGATTTTTCCACCCCAGTCTTCCTCGGTCCTACAGCTGGAATGTTTGAAAAAACTGTTGAAAACCAAAATATTGGTATTTATCCCAATCCCGTTAAAGACCAACTGACCGTACAAGGGAAATCCCTTCGTCACTTCAGCCTGATGTCTATTGCTGGAATCAAAATACTCGAGGGCAACGTCAAGGGCGAGATTTGCGTGATCGAAATGGAAGCCCTTCCTTCAGGTCTCTATCTCCTGCAAATCCAATACGAAGATGGCATTGAGGTAGTCAAGGTGATGAAACGATAAGTTCATTTCACCCGCCAAGAGTCTTTTATATGGTGAAAACTGGAGACTTACTCCACCGGATAAGCCTCATAAAGGATGTCGTGCAAGATGGAGCGGATGCCTGATTTCACAAGCCTGTTCGGCTCGGCGTTGGGATAGACGCGGTTCGAAAGGAAAATGATCACCGTCTTGTTGGCGGGGTCGGCCCAAGCGAAGGTGCCCGTGAAGCCCGTGTGCCCATAGCCTTGCATCGAGCCCGACTTGGAGGCCGTGCACGAGCCTTTCTTCCCGATGGGCAGCTTGTCGAACCCGATGCCGCGACGGTTGTCGTTGCTTGCGGCATAAGGCGCCTTGGTGAAGTAACGCACCGTCTCTGCTTTCAAGTAGCGTCTGCCGTTGTACACACCCTCATCAAGGAGCATCTGCATGATGACGGCAAGGTCGCGGGCGTTGGAAAACAGCCCCGCATGACCCGCCACGCCACCCATCATGGCAGCCGCTTGGTCGTGGACGTCGCCCCAAACCAGTTGCCGACGGAAAAGGGTGTCGTTCTCGGTCGGGGCAATCTGGTCGCGGGTGAAATGCTCCAACGGCTTGTATCCGATGTGATTCAGCCCCATCGGATAGTAATACTCCTGCTCCAAAAACTCCTCAATGTTCTGATTGGTAAGCAGTTTCACAATCTTGGGAATGTAATAGAAGCCCATGTCGCTATATAGATACTTCGTCTTGCCGAGCGGTGTTTTGCTGACGGAGTCGAAAATGCGGTCGGCGTAATCATTAATAAGGTACAGGTTCTCAGCCACACGGACATTATGCTGTTCGTCAATCTCGTCCGTGTAAAACTCTGGTTTCGGGCCGTTTGCATCCACGGTGACCTTGTAGAACGGCACCCAAGCCTTCAATCCGGCTTGATGAGTCATGATGTCGAGGAGCTTCAAGTTGCCATGCGCCTTCCCTTTCAGATAGGGGAAAAAGTCAGCCAACGTCTTATTGAGGTCGAGTTTGCCTTGGTCGTATAACTTCATGACAGCCAGCGTGGAAGCAAAGATTTTGGTGCATGAGGCGATGTCGTAGAGGTCGTCGGGCTGCACCTTGTGGCCACCGCCATAGGTGAAGTTGCCGAAGCATTTGTCGTAGACCACCTTGCCGTCCTTCAAGGCTATGATTTGGCAGCCAGGATAAGCCCCTTGCCCTATGCCAGAGATAGCTGTGGAATCCAATCTTGCGGCATATTTGTTCGGCATATTTCCCGTTGGCAAGGGAAAAACTGACACATCATGGCTGGATTTTGTGTCGGATTTGGGCTCTGTGTTAGTTTGCATGACAGGACCGGACTTCGATTCCTCCTTCCATGGGATGATTTGTTCTTTCTTGACTGGTGCAGTCGTCACGATGCCGTCGCCGCACTTGAATTTGTTCGTCGAAACGGGCAATGTTCCCATAGCTTCCATCTCGCCCGAAAGCAGCTTCACCACGGCGTTCACAGCAGGCACCTCATCTTGATAAGCCACCACCAAACCCTTCACGCTGTTGTTGATGCGGAACAAGTCGAGGGCGTATGGACAGGCGAACAAGTTGAGAATCACGTCGTTCTGGGCCACAAGGCGGTTGAAGAAATCCACCGTCGCACTGTTGATGCCGTAATTCTTGTTGGCAAACATATTCGTCTTCTCGATGCTGACCACCACCAAATCATAGCTTTCCAAAGCCGTCAACCATTCCTTCGATTTGGAGGCGATATTGTCTTTTTCCACAACAAACGACCTGACATTCAACCCTTTATCAGAAAGACCGTTGTACACATCGTTTTTCGTATTGCCAATGGTCACCACCGCGATTTTCTTGTTGTTGGCCAAAGGAATCACCTGGCCGTCGTTGCGAAGCATCGTAACAGACGCATCATAAAGCTGTTGGCGTAAATCGACGTACTCTTTTTTCTTCAGGTCCGACGTCAAGTTTTCCGTGGAAACCGGCTTGTAGCGATAAAGGCCGGCAATGAACTTATAACGCAGTATCTTCTTGCAACTCTCCTCCAATCGAGCAGCCGCTTGCAGGTCGCGTTCCGCAGCCTCCTTGATGGTCCTGATGGCGGAAGGAACGTTGGTGGGCAAAATCAGCACGTCATTGCCCGCCATGAAAGCCGCGTATGGCACACTGTCTTGCCTGATTTTTTCGGAAACGCCTTTCATGTCGAGTCCGTCGGTGAAAATCAAGCCTTTGTAGCCCATTTGTTCTTTTAGAAGCTCCGTGACCACGCCATAGGAAAGCGACGACGACGTGTTCTTAACCTTCTCAATGGCAGGGAAATAGAGGTGACCGACCATAATGCCATTCGCTTTGTTGACCAAATAGCGGAAAGGAGCCAACTCAATGTCTTGCACCTCGTCCAGCGTGCGCGTCACAGTAGGCAAAGTCAGATGCGAGTCTGTGGCGGTATTGCCATGTCCTGGAAAATGTTTCATCGTGGTTATCAAGCCTTTGCTTTGCATTCCGAGGGCGTATGCCGCACCCTTCTCTCCCACTTTTTGGGGTTCCTCGCCAAAGCTTCGCATACCAATGATGGGATTGGCTGGGTTGGAATTGACATCGACCACGGGCGCGAAATTGACGTGGATGCCCATACGATGGCATTGCTCGGCAATTTGCTGTCCCATGCTGTAAATCAAGTCGTTATCAGTTATTGCTCCGAGGGTCATCTGATACGGATAAGCGATGGTGTTCTTCAGCCGCATGGCCAATCCCCACTCCGCATCGATGCTGACCATCAGCGGTGTCTGTGCCATCTCTTGCCAAGCATTGGTTTGCTCCACCTGCGCCGTCAAATCGTTGCGGAAAAAGCACACGCCGCCGATGTTATATTGCTTGATATATTTTGCCACATTCGGATCATAAGGTTTGTCGGGTTGGTTGGCTCGCATACAAATCAACTGAGCCACACGTTGTTCCAAAGTGAGGCTGTTATACACCGAATCCACCCAACGGTCAATCGCTGTCGGACCAAAACAATCTGTTATTACATCTTGGGCAAGACATTGTCCAACGGACATTGCAAGTCCTGCCAAACTTAAAGCTATAAATTTTCTCATATTCATAATAATAAATTTTTCAATTCGTTAAACCATTCTTTTTCAACCAATCCTTTAACTCAGGCCAGTCGTATGGCTTGCAGACAATCGTCCTGTTTTCATCCAAAACGAACACCGTTGGCGTGGAAGTGACGTGATAGTCCAGAAAGGCCTTACCATCCCAACGCAATTCATCAAAGAAATGGTATCCTGGCAAGCGCATTTTTTTCACATTCATACGAACATCTTCAAGATCATCAGCCAAGGCAAACGTAACCAACTCAAAATCAGACTTTAAGTCGAGTTTCTTTCTGATTTGGGTCAGGAAGTCATGGCAATATTCGCAGTCTGTGGACCAAAAGACCACGATTAGACTCGTTGCATCTGAATCATACAAACGGTAGGATTTACCGTCAATCGTAAGACCAGCGAAATCAGGAGCTTTCGCGCCTACTCTGACCTTTTGGTAAGGCTCAGTAACGGAATCCAAGCGCAGACCTTCCGCCATAGTTATCTCACCCTCAGCGAGTTGCGGATAATTTAGGAGGTATTCCGTCACTGCGTCTCGCCCCATGTTCGTGTAGCCGTTCAACGTCAGCTCCAGCACATACTCATAGGTCTGCATATTGGCTTTGGCCTTTTCGAAGACAATGTTCAGACTCGCCATGGAAAGGCTATCGAAATGCGCCTCGTCAATGCAAGCGGTTTCAAAAAGGAATCCTATAACTTTGTCTCTCAGCATATTATATGAAGCCTTGGTTGTGTCATTAAAGTCCACATCATCCCAGTAATCGTTTGCCACCTGTGCGCGAACTGTCGCCACAGAGAGCATAACAAAAAGGATGATATAAACCAACTTCTTCATAATCAAATGGTTTCGAAATCAATCTTTGTCTGGATGGCCATGTTGAAGGTCATGCGATGCAGTGGCGTCGTACCAAACGTTGCAATGGCTTGCTTGTGTTCTGGTGTCGGGTAGCCTTTGTTTTTTTTCCACTTGTAAACGGGATATTGGGCGTCATATTTTTCCATCATCAAATCCCTTGTGGTCTTGGCCAAGATGGAAGCCGCCGCAATCGCCTGATACTTAGCGTCTCCACCAACGATGCAAACATGCTTGACATCGGGATACGCATTAAAGCGGTTGCCATCTATCAACAACACTTCGGGTCGGATTTTCAGTTGGTCGATGGCCCTGTGCATCGCCAAAAACGAGGCGTTCAGGATATTAATCTTGTCGATTTCCGCTGCCGTAACAATGCCTATGCCGTAAGCCACGGCCTCGTTCATCACCAACTCACGTAATTGCATCCGCTTTTTCTCTGTAAGTTGCTTTGAATCATTTAGTTCAGCATAATTAGCTCCTTGTTTGAGAATCACGGCTGCAGCCACCACTGGACCAGCCAAACAGCCACGGCCTGCCTCGTCGCAACCCGCCTCAATCAACTCCGAATAATGTGAAAGCAAGGCCATGACTTATAGCAATTTGAAGTAGTAATGGTTGGCGAAGACAAGCAACAGAAACAAGGTCAGCACCAAATTGGCCCAGCCCGTGTTGTTCAAATAGGTGAATGCATATGCGTAAACCATAGCTAATACAATGAAAACCAATCCGTTTAACAAGGCATTCCCACCCACAAAAAGCAGCAACAAAGCAAACAGTAAAATCAGCATGGTCATGGTTATCTTCACCCTGACTGCAACGCTTTTTTCCAAATTGGAATTGCCCAACATCATGCCTATTGCGACGATGACAAGGAAGGACAAGAGTATGATACTCGTGAGGTTAAATCCATCGACGGAAAGACGCAAGCCCACAAACCAATCCCTGTAGCCGTGAATTATCGACAAAAAATCGCCGAAAAGGTACGTCCCGACGAAATAGAAGAAATACACGAACAAAAACCCGACCAACGGGATGATTTCCAAGCGAAACGAACTTTTCTTGGCTATGGGAAGCGAGGCCATTACCCACAGAATCAACACGATAGCAGGGAAATAGCACATGGAAGCCAAAGCCACAAAAATGCCTGCTCGTAACAAGTCAAGTTCGGGTTTTTGGGCAAGATAAATATTAAATAAAGTATTGATTGTCAATAATATAAAAACAGAAGAAAGAGCAAACGGATAGAAATGGGTCTGCGTCGGTGTGAGACTCATCACAAGGACGAAGACAAACGCGCCCATTGTGCTCACTTTGCCAATAATCTGGTTATTGACCAGAATCGCGTTGAAAAGCAAGGTTTCAAGCACCAATAAAAGGAAAGCGAAGACAAGTTTTGCGACAGGCGAAAAGCCCAGCAAGCGGTCCAACAGGTTGAACAGTGGCGTCACAGGTTCGCCAACACCCATAATCTCCTTTGCAGAGGCAAACGCAGGAATCCATAGTGCGATGGCCAACAACGCAATCACCACATACTGAACGGCATAGCTCTGTCTGAAAAACTTGATCATTGCATTTTCATTAAGTCAAGTCCGATGTCGTGACGGTAATTCATACCCTCGAAACGGATCTTCTCCACTTCGCGGTAGGCAACGGCTCTCGCTTCCTCGATGGAATCTCCGTGCGCAGTAACGGCTATGACGCGACCACCAGACGTAACCACTTCGCTTTCAGCGTTGAACGCCGTACCTGCATGGAAAACGACAACGTCTTTCAAGCCGTCCAATCCACTCATTTTCTTGCCTTTTTCGTAGGCTTCGGGATAGCCGCCCGAGACCATCATCACCGTGACGGCGGTCTTGTCGCTCTTGGCGTAATGCACCTCGTCCAAGCGACCGTCGGCGCAGGCGGAAAGCAGGTCGGCGAAGTCACCCTCGATGCGGGTCATCACAGCTTCGGTCTCAGGGTCACCCATGCGGACGTTATACTCGATGACGTAAGGGTTGCCGCCATCGTTCATCAATCCTAAGAAAATGAAGCCCTTATAGTCGACGCCCTCGGTCTTCAATCCTTTCAAAGTGGGCTTCACGATGCGTTCCTCCACTCTGCTCAGGAAGTCGGACGTGCAGAACGGAACGGGCGAAACCGCGCCCATGCCGCCAGTGTTGAGGCCCGTGTCGCCATCGCCGATGCGCTTGTAGTCCTTGGCTTCGGGCAGCAAAATATAGTGTTCGCCGTCGGTCAAAACAAAGACCGAAACCTCGATGCCTTTCAGGAACTCCTCGATGACCACGGTGGCCGAAGCCGCGCCAAACTTACCCTCGAGCATCTTGGCCAATTCGTCTTTCGCTTCTTGCAAGTCGTTGAGAATCAGTACGCCTTTTCCAGCGGCGAGGCCATCGGCTTTCAAGACGTAAGGGGCATTCACGGTTTCGAGGAACTTCAATCCATCAGCGAGGTTATCTTTCGTCACCTTGAAGCATTTCGCCGTCGGAACGCCGTATTTCTCCATGAAATCCTTGGCGAAGGCCTTTGAGCCTTCGAGTTGGGCGCCTCGCTTGTCGGGGCCGATGATTCTCACGGCTTTCAACGCTTCATCGTTCCTGAAAAAATCGACGATACCGTCCACCAAAGGCTGTTCAGGTCCCACCACAACGAGGCTAATGTTTTCCTTCAAGCAAAACCGCTTTATCGATTCAAAATCAGAAAGTTTCATATCGACATTCACGCCCACTTGCGCCGTGCCGGCGTTTCCGGGAGCGATGAAAACCTTTGCCCCTTCGCTTTGGGCCAGTTTCCATGCCAAGGCATGTTCGCGGCCTCCAGAACCGAGCACCAAGATTCTACGTTCAACAGCCGTTATGTGCTGTCCTTGTACAGCTTTCCAATCCAAGGTTTCTCTTCTGGTCTCACCAGGATACATTATTATTTTTTCCATATTGTCATTCTTTTATTGCTTTCATCAAACAGTTCCAAATATCGTCAGCCGCCTTGTCCCACGAGAAATCCTTGACGCGCTCGCGGCCTTTCTCGATCAGGTTTTCGCGGACGTTTTCGTCGAGCATCTCCGTCATGCCTTCTGCAATGGAGGCCTCGCTGAACGGATCGACGAGCAAGGCCGCGTCGGCGGCCACCTCGGGCATGGCGGTCACATTGGAGGTGATGACTGGTGTTTCGCAGCGGAAAGCCTCCAAGATCGGGATGCCAAAACCCTCAAAATAAGATACATACACTGAAGCCAAAGCTGCTGCCGTCACCTTGTGCAGGTCGTCGGCACACAATCGGCCAACAAAGACGACCTCTTCCTTGAACCGCATCGAGCTGTAAGCCAGCTCAATCGGCTCCGACCACCAACGCTTCTCCCCTACTATCAGCAACTTGACGTTGGACGGCGTTTGCGATTTGAACAAATCAAAGGCCGTGAACAGCCGCGCCAAGTTCTTGCGTGGATGCAGCGAACCGACGAACATGAAATAAGGATTGCCTTCCGAGTATTTTGCCCTGACCGCCTCCTTTTCCTCCTCCGAAATCGGAGCAAACCTCTCATTCACACCGTTATAAGCCACATCAATCTTCTCAGGATCAATGCCGTAGCAATCGACTATGTCCTGTTTCGAGAACTGCGACACCGTCACAATGCGTTGTGCTTTTTTGGCGAATTTCGGGAAGTATTTCTTGTAATGCCAACGATGGATTTTTGGCACGTCATTGGGGAAATGCTCGAAGTTAAGGTCATGGAACTGAGCCACTTGCTTCACATCGGAGCGGAGACTCAGGTAGCCGTCGGGCGAGAAAAAGAGGTCTGGCCGGATTCGTTTCAGCGCTTTCTTCACCGAGAACTCGAACCACCAGATATACAAAAATGGGTGTCGCGCCTGCGGAAACAGCACGACGGGCTTCACGTTGTCGGCGAAGAGGAACATCGGGTCGGGCTGGCGGTCGAAGAGGAAATAAAACTCCACCTCGGGATGGCTTTTCACCATGCGACGCAAGGTTTCATAAGCCACCCAACCGATGCCTTCAAGCTTGTCTTTCAGCAACAAACGTGTGTTTACCGCTATTTTCATGGCGGCAAATCAATAACGATAAATATCTGATTTATAAGGTCCTTCAACGGGCACGCCGATGTAGTCGGCCTGCTTCTGCGTAAGCTTGGTCAGCTTCACGCCAATCTTCTCCAAGTGCAGGCGAGCGACTTCCTCGTCCAGATATTTGGGCAGGCAGTAGACACCTACTTTATATTGTCCGCGCTTCTCCCAGAGGTCCATCTGGGCCAAGGTCTGGTTGGTGAACGAGTTGCTCATCACGAAGCTGGCATGACCCGTGGCGCAGCCGAGGTTGACCAGTCGGCCCGAAGCCAACAGGAAGATGCAATGGCCGTCGTCGAAGACGTACTTATCGACTTGCGGCTTGATGTTGATCTTCTCCTTCAGGTGCTCGGTCTTTTCGAGGCGATCGACTTGGATTTCGTTGTCGAAATGGCCTATGTTGCACACGATGGCTTGGTCTTTCATCTGGAGGATATGTTCGAGCGTAATCACGTCGCAGTTGCCTGTGGTGGTCACGAAAATGTTGCCTTCCTTGACAGCCTCCTCCATCGTGGTCACCTCGAAGCCTTCCATGGCGGCTTGCAGGGCGCAGATGGGGTCGATTTCGGTCACGAGGACGCGGGCGCCATAGCTCTTCATCGAGTGTGAGCAGCCCTTCCCCACCTCGCCGTAGCCGCAAACGACCACGACCTTGCCGGCAATCATCACGTCGGTGGAACGCTTGATGCCGTCGGCCAACGACTCGCGGCAGCCATAGAGGTTGTCGAACTTCGACTTGGTCACAGAGTCGTTCACGTTGATGGCGGGAACGAGCAGTTCGCCACACTCGTGCATCTGGTACAGACGATGCACGCCCGTGGTGGTCTCTTCCGAAACGCCTTTCCAGTTGGCCACCACCGTGTGCCAGAACGTCGGATTCTCTTTATAGGTGGCCTTTATGACACTCATCAGTGCGCATTCCTCTTCGCTGCCCGTGGGTGCATCAAGGAGCTTGGGGTCGTTTTCGCAGGCGTAGCCCTTATGTATTAATAAGGTGGCATCGCCGCCGTCGTCCACGATGAGGTCGGGACCCGTGCCGTCGGGGAAGGTGATAGCGCGTTTGGTACACCACCAGTAATCCTCTAAAGTTTCGCCTTTCCAAGCGAAGACGGCAGTGCCCGTTTCGGCGATGGCCGCCGCAGCGTGGTCTTGCGTAGAGTAGATGTTGCACGAGCACCAGCGCACCGTCGCGCCCAATTCGACCAAAGTCTCGATGAGGCAAGCCGTTTGGATGGTCATGTGCAGCGAGCCCATGATCTTCGCGCCTTTCAGCGGCTTCGTGTTGCCGTATTTCTTGCGCAGCGACATCAGGCCGGGCATTTCGTGTTCCGATACTTCAATCTCCTTGCGACCCCAAGCGGCCAAGCCCATGTCGGCCACCAAATAGGGCAATTTGTTGTCTAACAGTCTGTTATCCATTGATTTATGTATTTCGTTTTCGTTTTGATATGAAAAGGCAAAAATACGCAAATTCCCCGTATCCCAACAAAAAAGCGGAGAAATTCTCCGCTTTATAGATTCAACACGAATTTCCATTAATTGAACACAAATTACCAAAAATAACAATTTGTGAAAACATTCGTGACAAATTCCTGACAATTCATGTTTTACAATCAATCCGGCAAGCGATACAATGTCAGTTTGTCGTCAAGCGTGCATTGAATCAGGCCGTAATGCTTGGCGTAATAGACTTCCGTCGGGAAGAAACGGCTTTGCGCGTAGGCAGGATCCAACAATTTGAGATGCATGACACATTGATATTCAATATCTTGCACACAATAAGCATCGAAATATTCAGCCATAAATTCCATCTCGCTGTCATTGCCGTAGTCGTAGCAATACCTCGGATAAAACTTGTTGCCATCGATGCGCATGGTGTAATGCGCCGGGCCAAAATCCATCCTGAAATCGTCAGTGCCTTCCGGCTCGTCCTCAAGATGGTCTGCGGTCAAGCTAACGCTCATATTCAACGTGGAGAAAGAGGAGATGCCGCTTTGGTAAACATGCTCAAACTCAATGTCTCCCGCATAAACACACATGAAATAGCTTTCCTGTTCCGACATGTATTGGTCAATGCCCGAAAATGAAAACGACTGCGAAACGCCGTTGTCATCGCGCATGGTGAACGTAAGGTTG
This sequence comes from Bacteroidales bacterium, assembly GCA_017439405.1. Classification (GTDB taxonomy): domain Bacteria; phylum Bacteroidota; class Bacteroidia; order Bacteroidales; family F082; genus Limimorpha. Next base: position 24,728 of record JAFSJF010000151.1, on the reverse strand, counting down.
GCGGTGTCGGCGAACCACGCGCGGTTGGAATCTTGCACATAGTAAGATGTGGTCGGCTTCGTGCATGAGGCCATCACCACAACCAACGCCATCAAAATCAACAGTTTATTCTTCATAGAGCCAGTATTTTTCACCGTTAGACATGACAACTCCGAGCAAGCCTTTCTCGTAATTATAATAATAGGTGTCGGCGTGGATAAGGTCTATGCTTTCATAGTAACTTGCATCGGTCTTCAGCTTGAAGACATCGTGGTAATAGCGATTGTTAATCTCAAGGGAATCAACCACATCGTAATCAGAGCAATCTTCGCCAAAGAGTGGAATTCGCGCATTGCCCACCCCAAAAATCTGGGCAGTTTTGGGGTAAGCGTCATAACCTTCTTCTCCCTCATACACCATGTATTGGTTCGAAAACTCAATGCTGATGTCAAAAATCGGATAGTTGGGAGTGCATTTCGTGATGTCCGCTTCGTAGTCATAATACCAGTCGGGGGCGGGCTGGAAGCGTGTGGGAACGGGGCCATAGCCTTCCTCCATTTCCTTTTGCCGATGGCGCGACACCGTGAAGTCGACGACAAGGCGGTCGCTCTCGTGCTGCATACGGAACACGTCGCCGTTCTTGTAAGGCACTGTGGCCAAATACTGCTCAGGGATTTTGCCCAAGTCAACGTACTGCACCTCTTTTCGCGGACAAGCCGTGAACACGACGGCTAAGGCCACAAGCGCCAACGGAGCCGTCATTTTCCTGAAAAATCGTTTGTTCGTTTTCATTTGGTTTGATTTAAAAGTTTCGGCTGCAAAAATATGGCATTTTTCGCTGCAAAAAGCAAGCCTTGGGGTCATTACAAACTTTTTGAGAAACAACAAATTGATTTACAACGATTTGATCGTTTTAATTACAACATTTTACAGAATACAAATCGTGTTTCTCAACACAGTTTTCCATGAACGGATCACGAATTTCCAAGAGTTTTTCTTCATTGACGATGCGTGGACAATCGTGTTCGAAAACTTTCGTATTTTTGCCGCCCCGAAAACGATTCGAGAAAAAATGAACCTGACCGATTCCACGCGGAAACAATTGTTGCGCTATGCTCTTCCGAGCATCGTCGGGATGCTCATCGTGGGGCTTCAGACCATCATCGACGGGCTGTTTGTGAGCCGTGGCGTGGGTGCCTTGGGCTTGGCCGCCGTCAACCTGAGCATGCCGCTCATCAGCGTGATGCTCAGCGTGGCCATCATGATCATTTCGGGCGGCGTCGTCATCGCGGGCATCGCCCAAGGCAATGGCGACGATGAGCGCGTGCGGGGCTACACCACGCTTACTTTCGTCGTCCTACTGACCACCATCCTTTTGCTCTCGGCCTTGGTTGCGTTCAACCTCAAACGGTTGTGTTATCTTTTAGGCTGCAACGACGAGGTTTATCCACTTGTGCGCCAATACCTTGGCATCATCGGTTGCGGGTTCGTCTTCTATTGCATCCCCAACTTCACCGAGGCTTTCACCCGACTGCGCGGCAAGCCCAACTGGGTCTTCACCAGCGGCGTGATTTGCTGCGTGGTCAATGTGGTGCTCGACTATTTCTTCGTCTTGCGTTTCGGTTGGGGCGTGGCGGGCGCGGCCATCGCCACATGCTTGGCCAACACCACTGCGGCCTTGGTGCTGCTCCACAACGTGCGCTTTGGCAAGCTGATGGGCGGCAAGCGCGAGGTCGGGAAGGTTTTCTTCAACGGCTCATCCGAAATGCTCACCTCGGTGTCGGCGGCCATCACCACCTACATATTCAATATTGTGCTTATGCGCGACATCGGGCCGAAGGGCGTGGCCGCGCTCACCATCGTTTGCTATTTCAACTTCATCGTCAACATGTCGATTTTCGGGCTGTCGCAAGCACTTTATCCACTCATGTCTTACAACCTTGGCGCAAAGGATTACCAGCAAATCAAATCGTTGTTGCTCAATTCAATACTCTTTGGCGGTTGCATTGGCGTGGGCGTTTATTTGGTCGTCCTCGTCTTCAAAAACGGCATCGTGGGAGCCTTCTCCGAAGGCGACCCCGAACTGCACGAGTTGGCGATGGTGGCCACCACTTACGTCACCCTGCATTACCTTGTTTCTTTCGTCAACATCATCGGGAGCAGCTTCCACACCGCCATCGAGCGGCCCATCGAGTCGGTCGTCATCGCCGTGTGCCGCAGCATCGTCTTCGTCCTGATTCCCTTGTTCGTCCTCACCCCCATCATCGGGCAGTTGGGCATCTGGCTCAGTATGCCCATCGCCGAAGTGCTGACATTGTTTGTCAGCCTGCCGTTGATGTGGTGGTCGATGAGGAGGCTGAAAAGAATGTTTTCATAGAACAGATGTGGGAGTTGGCATATTCACAAGAACCTCATTTTCAGACTTTTCGTGACTTCTGACCAGTTCACAAGTCTTTGCCCTAAATGCTTCAGCCAAGGAGCGGAGGCCGAGGCTTGCATCAGTGCCAACCAATACAACTTGCTCCGCCATCTCGCAAACATACCTGTTTCGAGCCAGTGCGGTTGCCCTTGATTGCCTTGCCGCATTGGAGGTGGAAATGATGAGCAAACGGTTCTGTTCCAACGCCTCTTTCAAATCCGCAGGCACAACTTTATACATCTGCCTTCCCAACACAATAATGACAGGTTGCTCCCCTTTCAGCAGAAAATGCAGCACATCTTTCTCCAGCTTTGAGCTGAAACCGCTGACCACGCACCTCCCTTGACGGCGCATTTCTGTAGCCCAGTCATAACAGCGCAACACGGTTTCCGATGAAATCGTGTTCGAAGCCAAGAATGCTGTCTTGGGTAACTTCAATAGGTCTCTGTTGCCAAGATATTCCAGTTTATTCCTCATTCAACTCATCCCCCATCCGATACTTGATGTCGTAATTGATGATGAAGTCCAATTCCTCCTCCGTGAATCCATAGTGCTTCGCCAACACTTTGTCTATCTCGTCGATGATGGGCTTGGATTTATTGATTTTGAAGGATTGGGTTTGAGTAGTTCCGACATTCTTTTGTTCCCTTGTTAACATTGTACTATTAGCTTTCAAATCATCTAAATACTTTATTCCAAGTTTTTGTAATGTTGGGTTCTCGATTAAATTTTCTGGAAATCTAATTCCATAAATATCTGATGGATTTAAATCTCGAAGGTTGGATGTGACAGTATACCACCACCAAAACAAATTACTACTCAAAAAAGCCACAATTGATGATGATTGATTGTCATTCGGAATAATTAAACATGTTTCTCGACTTGAGTGTCCTTCAACTCCATTGCATAAAAACCTGGGGGCAAAATTTGTAAACACCTTCCAATACAAACCTCCTGTTGTTCTATAATAAACTTTGCTCTGTGAACGATTAGTAATGTAATTTCCAATTGTTTTCGGTTGCCTTAATATGCACTCCAATATCCGATTCTCAACATCAGAACTTAATTTTGGCATCCAAAAAGAATCTCTTCGAACATCATATTGTGTGTATGATATTTCTTTAAATAGATTCTTCCTGTTTTCAGAAATCCACTTTTGATAAGGAGTAGTATAATGATGAATCGTATCACTTGCATTTACTACAAAAATCGATAATGCTCTGTTTACAGCATCAAACAACTTTGCTGGACGCCAAGCAAAGTTACTATACCATGAACTTCTATTGTTTTCAAGTAGTTGTTGAATGGTTGTCATTCTTTGAGTACATACCAAAGCTATCGGTACAATCATGCTCATATTTCCTTTTGTATGAATCAGATTCAAGCTTCTTTCCATACAAAAAGCATGAACGGCCCCACTATCAATCGTTTTATATCCGCTTATTTTATAATCAATTTGTCGGACTTCTAAATACGGCGGATTTCCAATAATTACATCAAAGCCGCCGTTGTCGTTGATGATTTCGTAGAACTCGGCGAGCCAATGGAAAGGTTGGTGCGAGGCAAGCCAGGCTTCGTAGTCGGCATCCGTGCCCACGGTGGCTGCAAACAGCCGGCGGTTGAGCAAGTCGTTCAAAGCAACCAAGCGGGCTTTCAACCCCTTCTTTGATTCCTTGAAAGTCTCCATATCGTCGCCCTGCGTGAGTTGGATGTGCTTGAACATATCGTAGGCGTGAGCCACCTTGTCCATCTCGTCCTCCAGCTGTTGCTTAAGCTCTTGGTTGGCCAATTCCTCCAAGATGTCCTTGGCAAAACCCAGGTCGCGGTCCAACTCGGCTTTGGTGGCATAGCCCACAAGGGTGTTGCCGCAACGGATGTTGAAGTCGATGTCGGGCAAGGGGTCGAGGCCGAGGTTGGGCTCGCGCTTGTTCACCTCCACCACGGCCACCATCTTCAGGAACAGGCGCAACTTGGCAATCTCGGTGGCCTCCACCATAATGTCAACGCCATAAAGGTTGCGCAATATGATGCTCTTGTAGATGAAATACTGGATGTTGCTGCGGTATTTGTGCTCAATCTCCTGCAACTCGTCCTTGAAGAGGTTGGGGTTCTGCGCGTGGAATTCCTGCATACGGCTGATGCAGACCTCGTACAACGGTTCCAAGATGTTGAGCGCGGCAAAGAGGAACGCACCCGAACCGCAAGTGGGGTCAAGAATGGTCACCTTCTGCAATTCGGCATAGAAATGCTTCACCAAAAGATGGTCGTTGGTGTGGTTCAACAGGTCGTAAACAAACTGGCGAATGTCAAGGTTGTAGGTGATGAAATCGTTGGTGCTCGTAATCTCGCCGTTTTCAATCTTCGCCTTGATGCTGTTGTAGCGTTGCAGTCGCTCAATAGTCTCGCGCCAAATCTCAGTGGGCAAGGCAAAGGCCTCTGGGGTGCGGTCGTTCCAATGCTTGCGCCGCTCCAAGAGATTGGGCTGTGTGGTATCGAGGCCAATGGCAATCTCATCGGGAATTGCCAAGCCAGCGCCTTTCTTCACGGCGTCGAAGATGTAGCGGTCGCCGTTCTGTTGGAGGAATTGCCAGATTTTCTTTTCCGTTTGCGGACGGGACGTCCGCGAACCCAGTGTGGCATCCATCAAATAGGGAACGATGGTATTGCGCCCGATGTATTCAGTGATGTCCTCCTTGGTGTAGTAGGCTCCCATTTGGGCGCGGTCGTTGATGTATTGCTCAAAGATATAGCCCAGCACATCGGGGTTGATGTCCTTGCCCGTGGCGGTGAGGCGGTCGTCGAGGTGCCAATGCCACTTGTCGAAGAAATCGAACAAACTGATGAAGGCATCGTCGGCAATGTCGAGTTCGGCATAATCCTGTTCAATCTGATGCACATCGAACATACCACCGTTGAGATAAGGAATACGGCCATACACATTTTCGAAATCGCGGTCGTGTTTCGGCGCGTTCAGTCCGCCGTGGAAGAGGGTGGTCAGAAAACCTTTATAGAAACTGCTGAAGAAGCGGTTTTCGCCTCGCTCTTGTTGCGTCCATTCCAACTTGTGGCGCAGATAATCCACATCCCCGTCGAGGAAGCCTTTCTTTTGGATGAAGTAGCAGAACATCAAGCGGTTGAGCATTACCGAGGTGTACCATTGCTTGTTGCGGTTGTCCTTGTCGGCAATCTGGTCGTCGATGCCCGAAATGAACTTGGCGAAGTTGGTGTGCTCTTTTTTGAAGCCTGTATAGAAGTCCTTGGTGACCTTTTCGGAATTGACGATGAAGGCAGCCTGCACCCGTTCCACCACATCGGTAATAGTGCTTCTCTCGTCCAATTCGAATGACAAGCCCTCGATTTTCTCGAACAGGAAACCTGCGGCTTCCGCGTTAAGATATTCGACCAAAACGATGTCGCGTTTCTCCACCTTTTTCACCGGCACCGCCCACAGGTGATGGCTCGTGCCTTTTTGGATAAAGATGCAGATGTAGTCGTTGGCTGAGCGACGCAAGCGTGAGTCTAATTTCTTGCACAGAGAGGAAGTAGGAATGGAATCCACAGCGCAAGTGAGCACTTGGAAGCCGTTGCGCTCGGCAATCAGATGGAACTCGAAAGGCGTTTCGTCAACAGTGATGTCGAATAGTGCTTGCCCTTGGGGATTGTTCCATCCCATTTCGCTTATAAACAGTTCGCGGAAATTGCTTTCTGAGACGTATTGGTTAAAGGTCCGTCTGTTCATAGTCGGTGTCGTTGTTTGTCGAATCAGTTTGTTCCTGGAGCAAGTAGTCGCTGGCCTTTGCAGGCGAGATAACGCTATGCCCCAGTTGGCTTTCCAATTGCTTGCGTGCAACTTTGGCCACACTGCCGCCATCCTTTGCGACCTTGGCCTGCTGTTGGAAACCTTGTGGATCGCGTTGTTTGGAAAGTTCCGTGGCCGATGCCTCTGCCAAAATGTTGAAGGCAATTTCGAGGTTGGTCATATTGTCGCGCAAGTTCTCTTTTTTCAAGCCTTTGAATTGTTTGTACTGTTTGGTTGTGAAGCCGCTCCATTCGCGAGTGATGATGTCGGTGAGTGAGGCATATTCCAATCCTTCCTTTACGCCAGTGCGCTTCCATTCGTCGGTGAGTTCTTTCCTCACCTCGATTGACTTGATGCGTTGGTTGATCCAAGCATCACTGTAGCCCAATCGCTTATAGTCGATGATGGCCTGGTCAATACTCCTTTCCGGGTCTTGCATTTGGTCGATGCGCTGGCTGGCCACTTGGGCCATCCATTGCTTGAAAGGCTCGGCCTTGGGCGAAGGGATGGATTGGATGAGGCGGAAAAGTTGCTCTGTATCAGCGACATCGGTTAAACGCTTTTTCCCATCTTCTGCAAGTAATTTCAACTGGTTACAATTTGTAACCGTTTCATTTCCTTCTTTTACAAGTCTGTGTTTCAAGACTTTCCAGTAGTTCCGAGGATTAGGACTATCCGTAAGTACAGCACACACATCCACAATGGAGAAATACCATTTCTCTTCTTGGTCGTCCCAAATGGTACGGACCTTTCTTTGTTCAAACAGTTGTAAAGCTTCTCGCTTAGTCATATTTCAAATGTTTTTATTCATTTTTCAGTCCCATCGAACAGATGATGACGGGGTCTTTGTGCTTGGTTTTGTCCTCATCAACTCGACAAAGGTTTCCGTTCTTATACATTTCGATGACCGTGTCCACAATGTCGTCTTGTGAGCTGCCTGTGCGCATCATACGGCCAAGGATGAACTTGGAATTCTCGAGCAAAGGATAGTTGTAGATTTGGTCGATGGCAAACTTCAAGAATTCTTTTTTGTCTTGATTGAAGATGTCATCGGGTTGCTCATAATAATGATTCAGCAATTCATAGATGCGGCGTTTGGTGCTGAAACGGCTGCCGAGGATGCCGCCCACGTTGGTGTTCTCTGTTCTGATGTTCTGCACAGCCTTTCCAACCAACTCCAAATGATTGTCTTGGGCTTCCAACCGAGGCTCGTCGATGGGGCAAGCCATGGCCTGCAAGATGCGTTTCTGCGATTGGCTTACCATCTCGCCCTTGGAGTTGTACCACGAAAGCACATCAAAGTCGTTGAATGTGCGGGCGTAGGTAATCACGCCGTCCTCCAATCCGTTTGGTGCGGCTTTGGTGGAATAGATGATGTTGCTCAATTCGGGGATGATTTGCTTTAATTTGGGATTGGCATCAGTGGCGTTTTTCCAGATTTGCCAAGCCTGTGAACCAAGGTCAACATCGGTGTCGTCATCGTCCTCATCAAGGCTACCGCTCTTTTCGTTGTACATATCACGCAAGTTTTGCTCATTACCTTCAAAGAAGACCTCATCACTTCCAACGATGTTGGCATTCTCGTTGATGCGGTCGTTCAACCTGCGGCGCAAGCGGATAATCTCTTCCACTTTGTCGGCTGGGAAGAACGAATAGCAGAAAATCTGTTCGGAGCTTTGGTCGATACGATCCACACGGCCCGCGCGTTGAATCAATCGGATGATGGCCCAAGGCAAATCATAGTTGACGATGACGTGTGCGTCCTGAAGGTTCTGTCCTTCACTGAGCACATCGGTTGCAATAAGCACCATCAATTCGTTTTCCTTCGACACTTCGGCCTTGTTGCTGATAGGTGAAAAGCGGTCCACGATGGCAGTGGGATTCTGCGAATTGCCTGTAGCCTTGTCGATTTGGGTCAAGCCACGCTTTTTCAACTGATGATAGACGTAGTTGGCCGTGTCGGAATATTGGGTGAAAACAATTACTTTCTCGCCTTTGTGCGTCTTGTTAATCAAGTCTTCCAATTCGTCCAGCTTCTGGTCGGTCTTTGGGTTCCAATCGCCACACAGCTTAATCATCTTAATCAAGGTCTCGCAGTCCTTGTTAAGTTTTTGTTTGAGAGTACGTTTGAAATACTTCGAATCAATCCATTGCACATTGTTTTTTCCAATCAGACTGTTGTAATACTCTTCTGCTTTTTTCATATACACTTTCATTTCGTCGGGAATCTGGATAAACTCGTCGCCTGATTGTTTTTCCTCCTCTTCATTGTCGTGCTCAAAGATGTCGTTGATGTCGGCATCGTCCAAATAATCCTCTGGCAAGGTGTTTTCGTCACCTATGGGTAACTTGAGCTTGTTCTCGATGGCATAGATGAATACAGCGTTGCGCAAGATATGGCGGAATATTGTTAGCAGGAAAGAGAAGCCACTGCTGTCGATACGTTTGAAGAACGTGCTTTTGCAAAAGCCCATCATTCGCGCTCCGGCACGGGATAGGTTTTCGATGATGTTCTGCTCGAACTTTGACGCCTCCTCAGCTTTTTTCTTGTCTAAGTATTGTATCAAGCCATATCGGGGTAACTCCAGACTTTCCATCATGGCAATCATGCTTTCGGAATACAAACGGCTGTATTGGTCGCCTTCCTCCGTCTTGAATTTGATGGCCTTGGGAACACGATCTGGAAAATAGGATTTATGCCCGTCCTTGAACTCCAGATATTTTCGGCCATTATTTGGGTCGGTTTTGGCATAATTCTCCTTGATGAAGGTACGGGTACGGCGCACCAGAAACAACTTCATAAGTTCCTGCCAGTCCTCCTGACATTCGCTTCGCTCGAAAGCCTTGATGCTCCGAATGAAATCCTCGTGCTTTTCGTTGAATTTCCTCTCGCCGCCCAATTGCCTGATATAGGCTTCGGGACGAATGCCCAAGTCGGCATCATCGTCAATGAATAAGCGGAGTTGGTTGCTCAAGTCTTGATAATGTTTGTTGTAGGGTGTGGCGGTCAACAACAAGACTTTGCAATCTTGCTTTTGTATGAGGTCTTTGATGTTCTTGTAGCGGACACCTTGATTGTTGCGCAGGTTGTGGCTTTCGTCAACGATAATCAGGCGGTAATAACGGGCGTTGTCCACGTCAATCGGCTTGGCCATCGACCTGATGTCTGCCTTCAAGTCGTATTCTTTCCGATACTTTGCCCACATTTCCTGCAAATTGGCTGGACAAATAATCAAAGTGTTGCTCCCAAAGCTATTCTCATACATCTTGGCAATGGCGCAGGCAGTAATGGTTTTTCCCAATCCGACTACATCGCCAATCATAGCACCGCCACGCTTGTCGTTGTTAAGATGCCGTGCGGCAATTTTGACAGCGGTTTGCTGGAAATCGAACAACGAACTGCGAAACTCTGCAGGAATGGTGAACTCTTTGATGCCCAACCGAGCCTCTTCGCTAAGGTGGTACGCTGTCTTCAGATAGATATAATAAGGTGGGATTATCTTTTCACCAGCCCAACTGTTATCGATGATTTCTATGAGTTCCTTGGTAATATCCAAGCAGAACTTGTCTTCCCAACGGTCGTCAAACCAACGGGAAAGTTTCTCCGCGCTGTCGCTGTCGCCAAACTCGGCATTGAGTTCGCCCTGCTTGGTCAAGCCCGAATAGGTCAAATTGCTGCTACCCATAATGGCTTGAATCTTGTTGAAGTTGTCGTCGGGCCGATGGGCAAGATAGAGTTTTGCGTGGAGCGGCTCACGAAGATACAACTTCACGCACACCTTTTCGTCTTTCATTTGGGCAGAAAGGCGACGCAGGGTAAACTCATCCTGTTTGGTCGGCAAGCCCAATTGCAGTTGCCTCTTGAAGTCGCGAGCAATCTCCAACTTGCATTGGGCGACATAGTTGGCATCAGGCAATGTCTTGCCGGAATACAATTCCCGGATCAATTCTTCGGCAGGGCGATGCATACCTATCAACAAGCGACACTTACGGAAATGCCGTTCATCATTTTCATAGACATAATCTCCTTCAAGTGAATCGATTTGATCAACCACGAGGTTCCATCCACGGAGGTTGAAGTAACCCACACAGAAGTCCACCCTTTTCACCCCAACATTCATAATGATGCCTTGTAACCCCTCGGAAAACTTGGTGTCTATATTGTCGTATATTCTTGCCATATTTTTCGCAGTTTAAATTTGCAATATTAGTGATTTTTTGGAAATAATTTGAGATTTCATCCGAAAAAAAGCATCTGAAAAAAAAAAGTATGTATCTTTGCGCAAACATTAAATACATCAGCAAAATGAACCAGCCTTACAACATCAACATCAACCCCAACAACAAGAAAATCGGACGCTATATCCTTTGGGGCGTTTTGGCATTTTTGGCCATCTTGGTATTCTTTTCCTCGTTCTACACCATCCGCTCGACGGAACGCGGCGTGCTCTCCACCTTCGGCAAGATGAGCGACGACGTGATTGAGGACGGCCTCCACATGAAGATTCCTTTCATTCAAACCATCAAGCGCGTCAACGTGCAACAGAAGAAGCACGACGGCAAGGAGGACAGCTACACGCGCGACGTGCAGACCTCAGAGGTGGAATACACCATCAATTATGACCTCGTGCGCGAGAACGTGAGCAAACTGATGAAGAACGTCGGCGACGACTACCACAACCGTATCGTGGTGCCCTTCATCCGCTCGGCAATGAAAGAGTCATTCGGCAACTTCGCCGCCACCGAAATCGTCGAGAACCGCGATGCCGTGCGCCGTCAAATCGAGCAGCAACTGCGTGAGACGTTGGATGCAACCTATTTCATGAACGTCCAGTTCCAGCTCGTCAACATCGACTTCGATGACGACTTTGAGACCGCCATCAAGGAGAAGCAGGTGGCCGAACAAAACGCCTTGAAGGCCAAGAATGTCACCATCCAAGTGGAGGAACAGGCCAAACAGACCAAAATCAAGGCCCAAGCCGAAGCCGAAGCCATGAGCATCAAGGCGGCGGCATTGGAAAGCAACCCAAAACTGGTGAACTACGAGGCCGTGCAGAAATGGGACGGCAAGCTGCCACAGTACATGCTCGGCAACACAGTTCCTTTCATTGATTTGAAGTAAACCATGCCCTATTTCGTTTTATCGACAAAATCGGCAGTTTTGGTGATGTGATTGCGGCGTTGGACTATATTTTTAGAACAGACAAAATAATTCATCAAAAAAAGCGTCTGTTTTAGTGCAAAACTCCCTACTTTTGCACCTCTTTTGGTTTAGGCATCACATTTTTGAATACAGATTACATGAAAAAATTGATTTTCAACATTTTATCAATAACTACTTTTGCTATCACACCGTTGTTTTCACTTGCACAAGTCATCCCTCCGACAGAACCAGTTGCCATATCGCTCACCCTTGATCAAGCCTTGGAAATCGCCCTCTCGGAAAGCAACACGATAAAGATTGCCGACATGACGGTTGAGAAGACGGGCTACGCAAGGAAAGGCAGCTACGCAGCGCTCTATCCCAACGTCAGCATCAACGGGTCGTACCAGCGCACCTTGCAGAAACAGGTGATGGTGATGGACATGGGCGGCCAGGCGATGGAAATCAAGGTGGGGCGCGACAACAACATCAGCACCTCGGCCACAGCCAGCATGCCCTTAGTGAACGCCCAACTTTGGGAGAGCCTGAAACTCAGCGGCATGGACGTGGAATTGGCTGTCGAGCAAGCTCGCTCGTCGAAAATCGCCATGGTGAAGCAGGTGAAGCAAGCCTTCTATGCTGTTCTGTTGGCACAGAAGTCGCTCGACGTGGTCACCTCGGTCTATGAGAACGCGCAAAAAAACTACGAGAAGACCGAGCAACGCTTCAACGTGGGCAAGGCCTCCGAAGTGGAACGCCTGCGTGCCCAAGTGACGATGATGAACGCCGAACCCAACGTATCGAGCGCGGAAAACTCAGTGCTGCTTGCCACCTGGCAGCTGAAGGCCGTGATGGGCATCAACTTGGACACCGAAGTGCAGGTGGTCGGCGACCTGAACGACTACACCGAGACAATGCTCACGCCCTACGTCTCGGAAGACGACATCAGCAACAACAGCTCGCTGCTGCAACTTGACATCCAAGACCGCATGCTCGAATCCACCATCAAGATGCAGAAGAATCAATATTTGCCCACGTTGGCCGCGAGCATCAACTACAACTACAGCGCCATGGGCGACGACGAACTTCGTTGGTTCCCCTCATCCACTGCTGCTCTCAGCCTCACCATCCCCGTCTTCGACGGATTCCAAAAACATAACGCCATCAAGCAGAGCAAGGTGAACCGCAACATGCTCGCCCTGCAACGCGAAGATGCCGAACGCAACCTGCGCATCGGCATCCGCAACTACAACGACCAGATGGCGCTCTGCATCAAGAACTACCAGGCCGCCAACGCCACAGTGGAAATAGCCCAAAAGAGCTACGACATTTCGGAGAAGATGTACGAAGTGGGTAAGGCTACCTTGGTGGAACTGAACGATGCACAATTGGCTTTGCAACAGGCACAACTCACTCAAGCCCAGGCGGTTTACAACTTCATGGTCGCCAAGGCCTCGTTGGATGAATTAATCGGAAAGGAAGAATAGACAATGAAAAAACTACGAATTGGACGAATTAAACGAATCCTTCAATAAGAATTATGCAGCCAAGGCTGCGAATGACACGAATTTCTGATAGTCTTTATTCGTAATCATTCGCAACAAAGTTGCATAATTCAAGACCCAAAATCCGCTAAATTTGTGTAATTCGTAGTTAAATGATAAAAGAAATAACAAATCAACATCAATGAAATACCTCAAACTATCACTTATTATCGCCGCTGCCGCGCTGATGACGGCTTGCGGACAAAAAGACCAAGCCAACACCACGGCGCAGACTGGACAAGAAGCGCAAAAAGCCGCGCCTGTGGTCAACGTCATCACGGCACAAGCCGAAGACGTGGACATCACCAACACCTTCACCTCCAACATCGAGCCTTTCGCCACGAACAACATCGTCTCGCAAACGGCAGGCCGTATCGTCAGCATCCGTGCCGAGGTGGGCGACAAAGTGCGCAAAGGACAGGTCTTGGCCACGATGGACGACGTGAACCTGGCCAAGACCCGTATGCAGTACGTCAACGACTCGACCGAATTAGCCCGACTGACGGAACTTTACAAAATAGGTGCCCTCTCGCAAGCCGACTACGACATGGCCAAACTTGCCTTGAACGTGACGAAAAAGACCTACGAGAACTTGGCCGAGAACACCTATCTCCGCAGCCCCATCAACGGCGTGGTGACGGCGCGCAACTACGACAAGGGCGACATGTACAGCATGGCCCAGCCCATCTTCGTCGTCGAGCAGATCCAGCCCGTCAAGATGCTCATCAACGTGTCGGAGAGCCTGTTCACCCAAGTCCACAAGGGCATGGAGTTCGACATTACTGTCGATGCCTATCCCAACGAGGCTTTCAAAGGCACGGTGAACCTGCTCTACCCCACTGTCAATTCGGCCACGCACACCTTCCCCGTTGAGGTCATTTGTGAGAACAAAGACCAACGTTTGCGTCCTGGCATGTTCGCCCGCGTGACCGCCACCTTCGGCACCAACCACCGCGTCGTGGTGCCCGACGTTGCCGTCGTCAAGCAGCAAGGTTCGGGCGAGCATTTCATCTATGTACTCAATGCCGACAACACCGTGACCTACACGAAGGTGGAACTCGGTCGTCGCCTCGGCAACCGCTACGAAATCGTTTCCGGTATCAACGAAGGCGACCGTATCGTGACCGAAGGACAGGTGAGATTGAAGAATGGAGTGAGTGTAACCGTGAAATAAATGCAGAATTAAGAATACGGAATAAGGGCAAAGCCCAGCGACGCATCGCGAAATTCTGCATTCAACATTCAACATTCATAATTAGAAGAAAGATGAGTTTACAACGAACAGCAGTCAATAATCCGGTGACGACGGCCCTGATTTTCGTCGCCATCGCCATTTTCGGCATCTTCTCCCTGATGAACCTCTCCATCAACCAATTGCCCAATATGGAGACCAACTTCATCATGGTGATGACCTCCTATCCGGGAGCCAGTGCCGCCGATATCGAAACCAACATCTCCAAGACCTTGGAGAACACGCTGAACGCCGTCCCCGACCTGAAGCACCTTTCCTCCACCTCGCGTGAGAACACTTCGGTGCTGTCGCTTGAGTTTGAGAGCGGCATCGACATCGAGACGGCCACCAACAACGTGCGCGACAAGATTGACGTGGTACGCAACTATCTTCCTGACGGCGCAACCAACCCCGTCCTGTTCAAGTTCAACGCCGAGGACATGCCCATCATGCTCCTCAGCGTGACGGCGGACGAGAGCCTTGCCGCCTTGGACAAGATCATCGAGGACCGCGTCACCACGCCTTTGGCGCGTGTGAGCGGCGTGGGCACGGTGTCGGCCAACGGTGCGCCGAAGCGCGAAATCCAAGTCTATGTTGATCCTAACAAGCTGGAAGCCTACAACTTGACCCTTGAAAGCATCTCCAACACCTTGGCCACCGAAAACCGTAACGTGCCGGCGGGCTACATCGACATCGGCTCTAACAGCTACAGCCTGCGCATCCAGAAGGAGTTCACCTCCGCCAAAGAAATGGAAGAGGTCATCGTCGGCTCTCGCAACGGCGCGCCCATCTATCTGCGCGACGTGGCCTCGGTCGTCGACGGCTCGGAGGAACGCATCCAAGAGTCGTACAGCAACGGTCGCCAAGGCGCCACCATCGTCATCCAAAAGCAGACCGATGCCAACGCCGTCAACGTCATCAAGGGCATCAAGAAACAGCTGAAAGTCATCGAGCCTACCCTGCCCTCCGACGTCAAGCTGAACATCATCGTGGACGGTTCCACCTCCATCCAAAACACCATCAACAACCTGCGCGACACCATCCTAATCACCTTCATTTTGGTGATGTTGGTCGTGTTCGTGTTCCTCGGTCGCTGGCGCGCCACCTTCATCATCGTGCTCGCCATCCCGATTTCGCTCTTGGCCTCGTTGATTTACCTGTTCGCCACGGGCAACACACTGAACATCATCTCCATGTCGGCACTTTCCATCGCCATCGGTATGGTGGTGGACGATGCCATTGTGGTGTTAGAGAACATCACAACCCACATCGAGCGCGGCTCGAAGCCCAAGGAAGCCGCCGTCCACGCCACGCAAGAAGTGCAACTTTCGGTTATCGCCTCCACCTTGACCATGCTGGCCGTGTTCCTTCCGCTAACGATGATCAAAGGCACCACAGGCGTGATGTTCAAGCAGTTAGGTTGGATTGTTTCCATCATCATGGTCGTTTCCACCATCGGTGCCTTGACCTTGGTGCCGATGATGTGCTCCCGAATGCTCGTGATGAACCCGCACGAAAGCAAGTTCCACAAGGCCATTTTCCGGCCCATCAACAAGGGTTTGGATGCCATCAGCAACGGTTATGCCCGCCTCATCAACTGGAGTGTCAACCATCGCAAAGTGGTGATTTTCGGCATGTTGGGACTATTCGTCCTGTCTATCGTCTTCCTCGCCCCGACCTTGAAGACCGAGATGATGCCCAAGATGGACGAAGGCCGCTTGAGCATCAACATCGAGTTGCCGACGGGCACGGGACAAGACGTGACCGGTGCCTTGGCCAAGAGCCTCGCCGAGGATTTCATGGCCATTCCGGAAGTTAAAATCTGTAACTACAGCTTCGGTCAGGCCGACTCCGACAACGCCTTTGCGTCGATGCGAAGCAACGGCACACACATCATGTCGTTCAACCTGCGCCTCGGCACCAAGACCGAGCGACGCAAGGCTGGACTGCGCAAGACCAGCGAGGTGGCCGACGAAATCCGCATGAAGCTCAACGCCATCCCCGAAATCAAGAAGGCCAACGTCAACGAGGGCGGTGGCGGCATGGGCGGCATGAGCACGGTGCAGGTCGAGGTCTATGGCTACGACTTCGGCACCACCGACCGCGTGGCCAACGACATCGCACAGAAACTCCGCGACCGTGGCATCCTGCAAGTCATCGTGGGCCGCGACGAATACACGCCTGAGTATCAAGTTGATTTCGACCGCGAAAAGTTGGCCTTGAACGGCCTGAACAGCACCACGGCGGCCACCTACGTCAAAAACCGCATCAACGGCTCGGTGGGGTCCTACTACCGCGAGGACGGCGAGGAATACGACATCCGTGTGCGCTACGCCCCAGAGTTCCGCAAGAGCATCGAAGACATCGAGGACATCAAGATTTACAATACCTACGGACAGCCCGTCCGCGTTGGCGACCTCGGCGAAGTGGTCGAAACCCTGACCCCGCCCCAGATCCAGCGCAAGGACCGCGAGCGTATGGTCAGCGTCACCGCCGTCGTCGGCAAAGGACAAGTGCTGAGTGACGTGGTGAAGATGTGCGAGGAGGTCATCGACGACACAGAAATCCCAGCCGAAATTATGACCAAAATCGCCGGCGATTACGAAACCCAGCAAGAGATGTTCGGCGACCTGCTCACCCTGCTCATCCTCATCATCATCTTGGTTTACATCGTGATGGCCTCGCAGTTCGAGAACCTGATGAAGCCTTTCGTCATCATGTTCTCCGTGCCGTTCACCTTCACAGGCGTGTTGCTCGGCCTTTGGGTCACCAACACCGCCTTGGGCGCGATGGCCTTCGTCGGCATCCTGATCTTGATGGGCATCGTCGTGAAGAACGGCATCGTGCTCATCGACTACACCACTTTGTTGGAGGAACGTGGCGTCGAGGTCAGGGAAGCCACCGTGCAAGCCGCCCGCTCGCGTCTGCGTCCCATTTTGATGACCACGCTGACGACCGTCTTGGGTATGATTCCGTTGGCCATCGGTCGCGGCGAAGGTGCCGAAATGTGGAACTCGTTGGGTGTGACTGTCGCTTGGGGTTTGACCGTTTCCACCTTGATTACCTTATTATTAATCCCTGCGCTGTATTGCTCGCTTGAAACAAGGGCTGTCCGTCGTAAAAAACGTAAGGCTGAAAAAGCATTGACTGCTACTGAGAATATTCGATAAGCAATAAGCAGTAAGCTATAAGCTATAAGCTTGGCTGACAGCATATTTAGAAGTTAAACAATAAAAAGCACAAAATGAGAGATTTCCATAAATACCAAGTATGGCAAAGAGGGCATCTATTCGCGCTTGACGTTTACAAACAAACAAAGTGTTTTCCAAAGGAAGAGTTGTTTGGAATGACTTCCCAACTTCGCAGAGCAAGCACATCGATTCCTATCAACATTGCAGAAGGATGCGGCAGAAGAAGTGATGCCGAATTTGCTTACTTTCTCAACGTTGCAGCGGGTTCAGCATCTGAAGTAGAAGAAGAGTTGCGCCTGTCATGTGATTTAGGATTTATGGATGAAACAGTTACTGCCCAACTTGAAAAAGAAGTAAAAGAAATCAAAGCCATGTTAGGTAAGTTTATAGAAACATTACATTTATGAATAAACGAATAAGCCATAAGCTACCGAGTCACCAAGCTAACAGCTTATGGCTTATAGCTTAAAGCAACAAAAAACATGAAAGCCATCCTAATCACCTATAACCAAGCCTACTACGACGAAATCGCCAAAGTGTTGAACGACAACGGCGTGAAGGGCTTCACCGAATGGAACGAAATCAAAGGCCACGGCAGCGAGACGGGCGAGCCACACTACGGCACCCACGCCTGGCCGACCTTGAACAACGCCATCGTCAGCATCGTCGATGACGACAAAGTGGATGCCATCCTCGACCAATTGCACCAAAAAGACCTCAAGACCCCGGATTTGGGATTGCGGGCATTTAGTTGGAACGTTGAAAAGATGATTTGAGCACCAAAAAGCCCTCTTTCCATCAGCTTAACCGCAAAGGTCTCCCTTCGTTCTACACGCAAAAAAAAAAGTCATGACGAAGTCTTCATTTAAGCATGTGGCATAAACACCTATAACATATTATGTACAACAAAGAATATACCCCCGAGAGAATCTCGGAACTAAAGCCTAACGAGATTTTCGTTTTTGGCAGCAACCTGGCTGGAGCTCATGGCGGCGGAGCTGCCTATATTGCTTACCATCGCTTTGGCGCAATTTGGGGACAAGGTGTTGGCTTGCAAGGCCAAAGCTACGCCATCCCCACCATGCAAGGCGGTGTGGAAACCATCCAACCTTATGTGGATGAGTTTGTCAAATTCGCCTCATTGCATCCCGAGTACAAGTTTCTTGTCACAAGAATCGGTTGTGGTATCGCTGGCTTTAGCAGTTTTGAGATTGCGCCATTGTTTGTCGAAGCGATAGATTTGGATAATGTGATTCTTCCTGAGGACTTTGTGAAAGTGATACAGTCTTGACTTCCTTGCTTCGTATTCACTTTTCCCCAAAACGACAGGAGCCATTCTCCATCTCCATCAATTCCTTCAGTTTCTCGGCAAAAATCCCAATATCTTCTTCCGTCGTATCAAACGCGCACATCCAACGCACCACGTCGGCGTCCTCGTCCCAGTCGTAGAAGAAATAGTGGTTTTGCAGTTCCTTCCACACCTTGCGGGGCAACTGCGCGAACACGCCGTTGGCCTGCACGGGATAGACGACCTTCACACCCGGAATGTCCTTCACTGCCTTGTAGAGCAACTGCGCCATGCGGTTGCTGTGCTCGGCGTTGCGCCGCCACAGGTCGTTCTCGAAATAAGCGTCGAACTGCGCCGCAATGAAACGCATCTTCGAGCAAAGCTGCATGGCCTGCTTGCGACGGTACTTGAATTCGGGACAAAGGTCGGGATTGAGCAGCACGACCGCTTCGCCCATCATCAGGCCGTTTTTGGTGCCGCCAAACGAGACTGCATCCACGCCGAGGTCGGTGGTCATCGCCTTGAACGAGCAACCCAAGGCCACGGCCGCGTTGCCCAAGCGTGCCCCGTCGATGTGGACGTACATGTCGTATTCGCGTGCCAAAGCCACCAACGCCTTGATTTCGTCCAAGGTGTAAAGCGTGCCGAGTTCCGTCGGCTGCGTGATGCTGATGACCTTGGGCTGGCTGTGGTGCTCAAAGCCGAAGCCGTGAAGCCTTGTCTTCACCAATTCGGGTGTCAGTTTGCCGTCGGGCGTGGCCACCGTCAGCAGGCAGCAGCCCACGATGCGTTGCGGCGCGCCACATTCGTCGACGTTGATATGGGCGGTTTCGGCGCACACCACGGCCTCGTGCGAATGGACCATCGCATCGATGCACAAGGTATTGCAGCCCGTGCCGTTGAAGGCGAAAAACACGCGCGCCTGCTCGCCGAACTGCTCGCGGAACTTCGCTTCCGTGGCAGCGCAATACTCGTCATCGCCGTATGCCACGGCGTGGTCCTTGTTCACGCGGGCAATGGCTTCCAAGACCTCCGGGCTCACGCCCGAATGGTTGTCGCTTCCGAATCCTCTTTTCATGGTCGTGAATTTTGGTGCAAAGATAATGGATTTAGAAGGAGTTTGGCAAATAAATGTGCTTTTCATCAGAAATCTTGCCGTTATCGGCAAAAATCGCTATCTTTGCAGCGGTTTTTGGAATAAAACTTGCCGATAAATGGAATACATTTCCGTCAAACAGTTTGCCGAAAAGTATGGCATCAGCGAACGCACTGCCCGCAATTACTGCTCAACAGGCAAAATCGAGGGTACATTTCTCGTGGGGAAGACATGGAACATCCCCGCCGAGGCCGCTTTGCCCAAACGCAGCAAAATAAAGGTTTCGCCACTGCTCATTGCCTTGCGCGAGCAAAAGGAAAGCAAGTTGAAAGGCGGCATATACCACCATGTCCAAATCGACATGACCTATAACTCCAACCACATCGAAGGCAGCCGCCTGACCAAGGAACAGACACGCTTCATTTTTGAGACCAATACATTGGGCATCACAACGGAAAACACGCGCATCGACGACATCCTGGAGACCGTCAACCACTTCCGTTGCATCGACTATGTCATCGACCACGCCACCGACAAACTCACGGAAACCCACGTCAAGCAACTTCATTTCCTGCTGCAAACCAACACTTCAGACAGCCAAAAGTCGTGGTTTGCCATCGGCGACTACAAGCGGCTTGCCAACGCCGTCGGCGAGGAAGGAACCACCAAACCTGAAGAAGTCCACCTGAAAATGAAAGCGTTGCTTGCGGAATATAACGCAAAGAAACAGCTTACGATAGACGACATTCTGGATTTCCACGTGCGATTTGAGCGCATCCACCCCTTCCAAGACGGCAACGGGCGCATCGGCAGGCTATTGATGCTCTGGCAATGCCTGCAAAACGCTGTCGTTCCGTTTGTTATCACCGAGGGCTTGCGCCTGTTCTATTATCGTGGCATCCAGAATTGGGGCAAAACCAACGGCTATCTGCGCGACACTTGCCTCACCGCACAAGACAATTTCAAAGATTTTCTTAATTACTTCAAAATCAAATACTAACACAAATCAATTACCATGAAAGCCCGTGCAATACAATTAGTCAAAACAACCATTCCTTTAATAATCGCTTCAACCCTAATCGTTATGACCTCCTGCGAACCAAAAACACCCGTGGACCTCATCGTCCACAACGCCAACGTCTATACCGTTGACGACGATTTCTCCAAAGCCCAAGCCTTCGCCGTGAAGGACGGGAAGTTTGTCGCGGTCGGCGACGAAGAAAACATCATGCGGCACTATTCCGCCAAGGAAACCATTGACGCTCAAGGCGATGCAGTATATCCGAGCTTCATGGATGGTCACTGCCACTTCAACGGTTACGGCGAGAGCGGCATCCGTTGGGCCGACCTGAAAGGCTGCCTTTCTTTCGACGAAGTCATCGAGCGGCTTAGAAAGCACGACAGCCTCTACCCTACCGAGTGGCTGTTGGGTCGCGGCTGGGACCAAAACCTTTGGGAAGTGACCGAGTTTCCTGACAACCAAAGACTTGCCGAGGCATTTCCCAACAAGAAAGTCCTACTGACCCGCGTGGACGGTCACGCGGTGTTGGTCTCGAAAGAAGTGCTGGAACTGGCTGGCATTGACGAGAATACGAAGATGGACGGCGGCATGGCCATCGTGAATGAAGGCCGCTGCACGGGCGTTTTGCTCGACAATTTGGCCGACGCTGCCAAGGCTTTGGTGCCCAAAATGGAAACCGAACTGAAAATCAAAGCCTTACTCAAGGCACAAGAGGATTGCATGGCGGTCGGGCTGACCAGCGTCACCGATGCAGGCTTGGACATCGCCACTATCGCGCTGATTGACAGCCTGCAACAAACCAGACAACTCAAAATGCACGTCAACGCAATGGTCAATCCCGATGATGAGACGATGGATCATTTCATGCGTCAAGGCGTCATCGACAAGGAAAGGCTTACCGTCCGCAGTGTGAAGATCTATGCCGACGGTGCCTTAGGCTCTCGCGGCGCGAAGCTGCTTGAACCTTACGCCGACGACCCGCAGAACACCGGCCTAATCTTGGAGAGCGACGAGTTCTATCGCCATGTCTGCAAAAAGGCCTACGATGCTGGCTATCAAGTTTGTTGCCATGCCATCGGCGACGGCGGCGTGCGTCACATTTTGGACATTTATTCCGAATATCTCAAAGGCCAAAACGACTTCCGTTGGCGCATCGAGCACTCGCAGGTGGTTGACAATGCTGATTTCCAACGTTATGGCGAGCTTTCCGTCATCCCTTCCATCCAAAGCACACACTGCACTTCCGACATGGACTGGGCCGACGAGCGGCTTGGCGAGCGCATCAAGAATGCATACGCCTACCAACAACTGCTGCAACAAAACGGCTGGCTTGTCAACGGCACCGACTTCCCCATCGAGGACATCAGCCCGATCCGCACCTTCTATGCCGCCGTCGCCCGCAAGCATTTGGACGGCACGCCCGCCGAAGGCTTCCAAATGGAGAACGCCCTAAGTCGCGAGCAAGCCCTGCGTTCCATCACCATTTGGGTGGCCAAAGGCTGCTTCATAGAAGCCAAAAAAGGCAGCATCGAAGTCGGGAAAGACGCTGATTTCGTGATACTTGACCGAGACCTCATG
This sequence comes from Bacteroidales bacterium, assembly GCA_017439405.1. Taxonomy (GTDB): domain Bacteria; phylum Bacteroidota; class Bacteroidia; order Bacteroidales; family F082; genus Limimorpha. The sequence continues at coordinate 2,439 of JAFSJF010000151.1, read as the reverse complement.
ACGGTTGCAGAGAACGAAATCCCAGCAGCCAAGGTGAAGCTCTGCCACATCCATTGAGCATTCAGAAATCCAGCTTCTTGCCGTCCAAAACGGCACTTTTCAGCGTGTCGTATTCGTAGGTCAGCTTGAGCGAGAAGAACGGTTTTGGCTCTGCAATCAGCTTGAGGAAGATCTTGTCGCCTTCCCAGGCGGGCAGTTCGAGCAGGTGGCTCTTGTCGATCCATTCGAGGTCGCCTTCGTTGCACTCGATTTGGGTGCCCGTCCAGTCGGTGCAGACGAAGAGGTGCATGTGCTCGTCTTCATAGACATTGTGCACGAAGGTGACGATGCCGCAGTAGCGCCACTGCGTCACGGTGAAACCCGTCTCTTCCCTCACTTCGCGCAACATGCAGTCCTCGGGGCTTTCGCCGTCCTCGAACTTGCCGCCCACGCCGAGCCATTTGTCGTGGTTGAGGTCGTTTTCTTTCTTGGTGCGGTGCAGCATGAGGTATTGGCTACCGCGCTCCAAATAGCAAAGTGTTGTCTGTTTCATAGTCTTGATAGCCAAATTCCAAAAAACTTGTCATAAACTTCATAAATGCCGAGATGACTCGTCACCAACTGCTTATCCATCAACGACTTGACCGTGGTTTGAACCGAACTTGCAGCCGTCAAATGGTGTTTCTTGATGAATTTCGAACCGGTTATTGTCTTAACTTTCCCTTCCTTATTAATGGCCACAAGCAATTCTTTCTGCTTGATTGTCAGCTGATAAAGCAAGTCGGCGTAAATCGTTCCGTTGTCTTTCACAATTTCATCCACGGCAACTTCTATCATTTCCATTTTGCAACATCCTCCCGCAGCGGTATCGGCAAAAAGATAGTTCAGCACCTTTTGGATATACCATGTAACACCCTCAAAACGAGCATAAATCGTCTCTACCACGCCTGTTTCGAGCTGTTTTTCAGCCTTCTCGAAATGCGCCTTTGCAAACTCGTCATACTTTAACAGGTTGATACTTTCCAAATTGAGCGTCGATGTGGAGGCATAAAAAGGACGCGCCGGCGAGGAGAACATTTCCGCAAGCAGATGCCGCTCCGAACCGGAAAACACGAAATTGGCGTTGCTACAATGCTGGATATAGGTCCTCAAAATAGCCTCCACATTTTTTTCGGGATAATGGGCAATCTGTTGGAATTCATCGATGGCGACAAGGCAAGGAATTTCCGACTGGTTGATGTAATCGAAAATCTGGTCGAGCGTAACGGATGGGGATTGAATCGTACCCACCTCGACATTCCAATTCGGGTTGCCAAACGGGTCGAAGCTCACGCCCGGGCGCAGCGAAGTGGCCACCTTGACAAACTTGTCAAAAGCCTTCTTACTTCTCGACTGGAGCGTATTCAAGATTACCTTCCCCATCTCCGCCACCAATTCATTCAGGTTCTTGGTGGAATAGATGTCGATGATAAAAGTGTGATATTCATCCACAATCCCAGCCTGTCGGAAGGCGTGATAGAGAAGTCCCGTCTTTCCCATACGTCGCGGCGACATAAGGACGACATTGTTGCCATTGGTCAGCAGCCGAATCAGTTTCGCGGTTTCCTCTTCCCTATCGCAGAAATATTCAGGCCCTTCATAGCCCGACGTGACAAATGGATTTTTCATCATTCATTCATTTTACGCCGCAAAAATAAGCATTTTTCCAAATATTACGGATTTTGCGTAACGGATTTTGCGTAATTTTTCCATTTCGCTGCTGCCGTAGGTCGCGACTTACGGTCAAGGCAGTTCCGCCCTCGCGGGCGGGGTGTTTGTAGAGACGCCATAATATGACGTCTCTACCCAATCAATCGATGACCATTTTCTGTGTTCGGACGTTCTCGCCGCTGACGAGGCGCAGGACGTAAACGCCCGTGGGCATTCCCAGTGTAGAGATGTTGCGCGCAACGTCTGTACAACGAATCACACGCCCCGTCATGTCCATCACCTGCAACGTGCCCTCGCCGTTGACAATAATCTCACCGTTGCTGATGAACGCAAACGGCCGGTTCGCAGACGTCTCGTCTGCGGGTGCGGAAAACACGAGGCGGAACCGCGAGGCATAGTCGGTGGTTTTGGCGGTGAAGGTGTACGAGGGCGCAGGAGATTGCGGGTCTTCGCCCGCAATGACGGCGTTGGGGTGGTTGTTGAAACCCCCTTGCCCCCTTAAAAGGGGGAGAAGATCCACATCCGCGCCTGTCATGTTGTCAATCAAATGCAGGTAATCCAAATCGAGGTTTTGCGTGTCGAAGGTCAGCGTGTAGGTGCCGTTTTGGCGGCCTTGAAATGGAGGGGAACCTCTGTAGAGACGCAAAATTTTGCGTCTCTACCAACGGAGACGTTGCGCGCAACGTCTCTACAAATGTCACCAACGGTGGCCACGGCGAAATCTTTCCCGCCATGCGTGGCATAGATGCG
>JAFSJF010000150.1 GCA_017439405.1 Bacteroidales bacterium | reverse complement strand
GACCACCTATATGGAGGACGACGACAACCTCTATCGGCAACGCATCATCAAGCTCACTGCCCAATCTTTGGCGGTTGAGGTGCTGCACGAAGTGAGCGGTTTGATGCCTGAAGACATGGTGCCGGCTGACGCAACAGTTGCCGAGAATTCAAGAAAGGACCAATTGTTCAAGCAGTTTGCCACCCTGCTAGGCCGTCCCGACAACACCAACCGAAGCGTGCAAGCCTTTGCCGAGCAACTACGGGTCTCTCCGAAATATTTAAGTGCTGTCTGCAAAGCGAAGAGCGGACGTACCGCGATGGACCTGATCACTGAAGCAACCGTTCGTAACATCAGTTATTATCTCAGCCAGACGGAGTTGAGCGTAAAGGAGATCGCTTTCAAGCTTCACTTCCCCGATGTCAGCTTCTTTTGCAAATACACCAAAAAACACCTTGGGAAAGCACCTCTTGAGTTCCGGAGCGAATCGTATGTAAGGACACAGTCTTGATATAAAGAATAATCCGCAAACCAAAGTTTTGACCGAATTGCAGATCATCTTTACTATTTGACCATGTTCCCCGTCCCCACCAGTGGCATGGTGTCAATCAGCTTCAGCGACTTCACCATCTTGGCCGTGCCTTCCTTGTATTTCTTGAAATGGGCGGTCTGTATGCCAGCCTTGTCCATAAAGGCAATATGTTGTTCCACGTCCCAAGAGGGTAGGGGGAAACCTTCGTCCATCTCGGCGCCGATGGCCTTGATGTAATCAATGTAATCCTTCGTGATGGCGTGACTGTGGAGGTCGATTTGGGCGATGGATTGGATTGCTGAGAAGGCCATGATCAAAAGTGTTATGATGCTTTTCTTCATTTTCGGTTCTTGATCGTTTCGAAATAATGCATGGAAGCCAAAAAACACATTGTAGCGGTGAAAAACCCTAACAACATGTCCTCGTTTGCCTCAGTTGTTCCTTCCTGGCCGATGGGATAATCTCTTCGTGGTAGAAATAGTTGACCACCACGGGTGGCTGGCCATGCTTAGAGCGTACGGAGTCATCGTTGCGGACGTAGGGAAGCCCCTCTGCCTTGCAGAAGGCTCGCATCTGCATATCGAGCTGCATCCAGTAGGAGCGGTCTTTGCGGGTATAGATGTCGTGGTAGAGCTGGTCCAGTTCGGGGTGGTTTTCGTGAATCCAGGCGAGAATCTTTCCCTTGTAGTCGCCCCGCAGGTTCAGGTTCTCGAGCCACACTAAATTGCAGAACCCCTTGGCCCGTTCGATGATGGCCTCCACGTCGGTGATGCCAGGAAATATCGGAGAAATGAAGCAGGTGGTCTCAACGCCTGCCTCGTAGAACTGACGCATGGCCTCCAGTCGGCGTTCGATGCTGACGGCCACGTCCATCTCGCGGCGAAACGACTCGTCGAGCGTGTTGATACTCCACGACACACGGGCATGGGGGAAGGTCTTGATGAGGTCGAGGTCGCGCAACACGAGGTCCGATTTCGTGGCGATGCTCACGCTGATGCCACTGTCTTGTAGCTGTTCCAGCAGGGCGCGTGTCCGCTTGTATTTGGCCTCATGTGGCTGGTAGCAGTCGGTCACGGAGCCGAAGAAGGCTTCCTTGCCCGCATACCGCTTGGCATTCTTGATTTCTGGCCAGTACTTCACGTCGATGAACTCGCCCCACGGCTCCGGATGGTTCGTAAACCGCTTCATGAACGAGGCGTAGCAGTACTTGCAGCCGTGCAGACAACCCACGTATGGATTCACCGAGAAGTCGGCCACCGGCAGGTTTGACTTCGTCATCACCGACTTTACTTCAATCTCTTGTATCTTCACCATGCTGCTTCTTGTTTTTGGCGCTGTTCAATGTGTTTTATTCCATTTACTTGTTCTCTCCCTTAAACTCGAAACCTGCCTTTTCGACGGCTTTTTGAACTTCGTCGGCAGTGGCAGTGCCCGTGACCGTCACGGTTTTTGCGCCAAGATTAACCTCGGCTGCGGTCACGCCCTTGATT
>JAFSJF010000149.1 GCA_017439405.1 Bacteroidales bacterium | reverse complement strand
GTCGAAATAGAGCTTATCTATCATTTGTCCTTCTTCAAATTCAACGCAGTCAATGTTTTTGTCAAGAAGCAATTTCTGCCCCTTTATCTTCAAAGGCCATTCCCTTTTGAGGTACTCGTATTCATGCTTGACGCATATCACACAAATGGCATCTTTTTGGCTCAACCCCTCGCCGGTGCTGCTGATGACATCGAAGAGTAGCTGTTCTTGTGGGCAGTTGTCAAACAAGCCCTGTTTCTTGGAAGCCCAATAGTCCATGCTGAAAGAATCAGGAATAATGCCTTTGGCGTAGTCCTCGGTGAAGGTGTAGCCATACACCAAGCCTCGCATGGTCTCCATGTCGAAGCTGTCGAGCCGGCCTTCTTCAAAGTCTTTCAACAATTCGTAGCTGAAAGCGTGTTCGTAGTCGGGATAGTTTGGTTTTCTACTATCCTTCGAAATTGTCGTTACCATTGGATCCATCACCAGTATATCCAAACAGCATCAAAAGTCTAACTAAAAAAGCAAATCCTACTAAACCCGCAATAATTGCCAACCAAAATAAATCATAGGAAGCTCCAACGAAAAACAACACTATTGAAACCACCAAAATAATTAGGCTTCGATTCCTTTTCTTACGCCAACGCGCTATCTCCTCTTGCTCCGCTTGTTCTTGCAGTATTCTTTGCTGCTCCTGTTGTATTCTTTGTTGTTCTTGCTTTTTCCTTTCCGCTTCGATTTTTTGTTTTTCCTTTTTCAACGCTTTTTTCTTATTCTCAGCGAATATGGAAATGTAGTCCTCGTAGCAGGTTTCATCCACAAAATAGTGGTAAGCCCTTTTCATTGCACCTTGGATTCCTTCAATATAGAAACTTCCACCGCCATCACGGAAGCTGATATCGCCTCCATTGGCATCAAGCAAAGTGAAAGCATCAATATACATGCCAACTTCATGGGCTTCAGCTATGCGTTTGATGTCGGCAGGTTGTAGCACAAAGTCTTTCCAAACTTCATCCCATACGTGTTTATATTTTACATGGGTCGGAACATTTGTTTTGTTTAAACCGACTATTTCTGTCTGTGAAAAAGCATATTCTTCAGTGTTTTCAGAACCCTTCTCACCAAATTCCACTTCTAGCCTTTCTTCATCAAAGACAATTACTATCTTTTCTATATGGTAATAAAAGTTACTCACATAATCTTCCGGTCCAGAAATTGTGATTCTAAATCCGATTTTGGCGCTATCATTGAGAACTTTCCCTTCATAGTAACGCATGGGCGTAATGCTAATGATGGTGTCTGATACGCTTAGATTCGGATTTCCAATGTCGGCATTGATAACGCCTTTTTCAAGAAACTCATAAGTGATGTTTTTGATGCCATCGTATTTCACTTCAATGGCATTGTTGGTTGTTTTATTCATAATTCTGTGTTTTAATAATTCTCATTTTCGTTCTTTCAAATATCCAAATGCGCATTGGCTGCACTTGAAGCCGCCGCTGCTGTACCTGCCCCTATGATAGGGCTGACAGAAGGGACAAACGCGATAGCTGCATTTGTCACAAACGTACCATTTGCTCGTGCCGGGAAACTCTTTCCCGCAGCATTGACAAGGAATGTAGACCATAGTTTTATAAATCGGTAAACAAATCATCAGATAATGAGGGCAGGCTTCCCTGCCCTCCGATTACACATTGAGGCATATAACGAGTAATTGTTTACCTTTTAACCTCATAGATGGTAGGCTCGCTATGGCCTCCAGGCCACGAATAACGAACGAGGAATTGGCGCCCACATTTTGAACACTGTGGCGCTGCATTGGTGGTGTATCCTTGTTGAAATCCCACCTGAGTCGGTCTTCCGCAATGCGGACATGTCACTGAAAAAAATGCTGTCATTTTTAATTTGTTTTTAGTTTAACACATTTGAAACTAGAATAACTATTAGATTGCAAAACTACAACAAATTTCCATACAACCAAATTAATTATTTGATAATCAATATGTTAATTATCCAAAATGGATACAGAAACTGTATCCAAAATGGATGATTTAGGGTTGAAATGGATGAAGTGGATGGGGATTTTGGGAAAATAATCCTTGAACAAATCGGAAACAAATGGGTGGAGTGTATTGCTTTTGGAGAGCATATAGACACATGTTTTATTTCTCTAAAATTGACGAAATATCTTATGTTTTAGAGAAATAAATCATCTTATTTCTCTGAAATCAATGTTTTTTGTATCTTTGCAGAGAAATAAAAATAAATACGTATGGATGTCATCGGTAGAAAAAACGAAATTAACGAACTTGAATCTATCTATAAATCAAATAGTTCCGAGTTTGTTGCCGTCTATGGACGGAGGCGCGTGGGTAAGACTTTCTTGGTAAAAGAGGTGTTCAAAGAACGCTTCGCGTTTTGGCACACGGGGTTGTCGCCCTACGAAAGGGACAAGAAATTCCTGTTGCGCGACCAACTTCAGGCCTTCCATTATTCGCTCGAAGACTATGGGCTGACGGGCGAACCCTGCCCAAAATCGTGGCTTGAAGCCTTCCGCTTGCTGGAAAAACTACTTGCCCGAAAAAGCACAGGGGGGCGGCTGGTGGTTTTCATAGACGAGCTTCCATGGATGGACACAGCAAGGTCGCGTTTCATCCCCGCTTTTGAGCATTTTTGGAACGGTTGGGCATCCAAGCACGACAATCTGATGCTCATCGTGTGCGGTTCGGCCACGTCATGGATGGAAGCCAACCTTATTAATAATAAAGGCGGGCTTTACAATCGGCTCACCCGTGAAATCAAACTGCATCCGTTCACCTTAACCGAATGCGAGGAATACTTCAAAAGCAGAAAGATGAACTATAGTCGCTATGACGTGGCGCAGGCTTATATGGTTTTTGGCGGCATTCCCCATTATCTGAGCTTGTTCCAAAAGGGGTTCAGCGTTCCTCAAAACATCGATTATCTTTTGTTTGGCCAAGACGCCAAGTTGAGAAACGAATTCCAACGACTTTTTGGCTCGCTTTTCAAAAACGCTGAAGACCATATCAAAGTCGTCAGGCTGCTTGCCCAAAAAAGAATTGGCTACACAAGAAACGAGATACTGAAAGAGACGGGAATCAAAGATGGTGGAGGGGCAAGTGAAATCTTGAAAGGTCTTGCCGAAAGCGACTTTATCATTGGTTATGAGCCTTTTGGCGAGCGAAAAACACTAAGGTATAAGCTGACGGATTCTTATTGCATGTTTTTCCTCCGTTTTCTCGACAAGAACACCAAGCCAGATGCGCAATACTGGCAGAAAAACAACAACTCACCCCTACTGAACAGCTGGCGCGGCTATGCTTTCGAGGAATTGTGCTTCAGTCATATCCCACAAATCAAGCGAAAATTAGGCATCGCGGGAGTCAGCACGACAGAATCGTCTTGGATTGTGTATTCCGAAAACCAAAAAGCCCAAGCGCAAATGGACTTGCTCATCGACCGTTCAGACAATGTCATAAACCTTTGTGAAATAAAGTATTATGGAAAGCCTTTTGCGATTGACAAGTCGTATGATCAGGAGTTGCGCGAAAGGTTGCAGACTTTGATTGACACAGTTCCACGGAAAAAGACCGTACACCTAACCTTGATCGCCTCTTACGGACTAAAGCAAAACACTTTTAGTGGCCAAATCCAGAGCGTGGTTACTTTGGACGATTTGTTTGCACCCGCTTTCTGACAATTAAGAATGGATAATCTGCTTTGGAAATGCATGAAGTGGATGGGAATAAACACAACAAAGGTCGCCCCAAATCGGAGCGACCTTTATTAATCAAGGTGTCTGAAACTTACCAAGCGAAGAGCGGGTAGTCCTTCATCAGCTTGTTGACCTCGGCGCGGACGGCGGCAATCTTGGCCTCCGAAGCGGTTTTGGTCTCAGGATTGATGTCGGCAATGACATCGTCAATCATGTCGACGATGATGGGCATCTTGTCTTCCTTCAAGCCACGGGTGGTGATGGCAGGTGTGCCAACACGCAGACCGGAGGTCAGGAAGGGTGAACGGCTGTCGAAGGGCACCATGTTCTTGTTGACGGTGATGTCGGCAAGAACGAGGGTGTTCTCCACCATCTTACCGGTGATTTCCGGGAACTTGCCGCGCAGGTCGATGAGCATCGAGTGGTTGTCGGTGCCGCCGCTGATGACTTGATAGCCTTTGCTGACAAAAGCATCGGCCATCACGCTGGCGTTCTTCTTCACCTGCATGATGTACTCCTTGTACTCATCGCTGAGGGCTTCGCCGAAAGCCACGGCCTTGGAGGCGATGACGTGCTCGAGCGGTCCGCCTTGGATGCCCGGGAACACGGCGCTGTTGATGAGGGCCGACATCATCTTCACTTCGCCCTTCGGGGTCTTGCGGCCACGCGGGTCTTCAAAGTCGTGACGAATGAGGATCATGCCGCCGCGAGGTCCACGCAGGGTCTTGTGGGTGGTGGTGGTGATGATGTGGCAGTACTCAAGCGGGTCGTTCAGCAGACCCTTGGCGATGAGGCCAGCGGGGTGGCTGACGTCGGCCATGAGGACAGCGCCAACCTTGTCAGCGATGGCGCGCATACGCTTGTAGTCCCAGTCGCGGCTGTAGGCAGAGGCACCGGCGATGATGAGTTTCGGCTTGCACTCGAGGGCAATCTTCTCCATCTCGTCGTAGTCCACGCGACCGGTTTCCTTGGCCACATGGTAGGCGACGGGCTTGTAGAGCATACCCGAAGCGTTGACCGGGCTGCCGTGCGAGAGGTGACCGCCGTGCGAGAGGTCGAGGCCCATGAAGGTGTCGCCGGGTTCAAGCAGGGCTTGCATCACGGCCATGTTGGCCTGTGCGCCCGAGTGGGGCTGCACGTTGGCGAAGGTGGCGTTGAACAGCTGGCAGGCGCGGTCGATGGCGATTTGCTCGCTCTGGTCGACGATTTGGCAGCCGCCGTAGTAACGTTTGCCGGGATAACCCTCGGCGTATTTGTTGGTCATGACAGAACCCATGGCTTCCAGAACCTGTTCACTGACAAAGTTTTCCGAAGCGATGAGCTCGATTCCGTGCATCTGACGCTCTTTCTCTTGGCGAATCAGATCAAAGATTTTTTCGTCTCTTTTCATTGTTGATTATTGTTGATTGTTGAATTGTTGTTCTTTTTGACGCGAGACTGCGAGACGCGGGACGCGAGACATAAAACGACTACCACCAAACCTTTACCGTCATGGCGGAGGAACATCCGCCATCCCCTGGCCACGAAGGACAAATCCTTTTGTTCAGGAGATTGCGGATCAAGTCCGCAATGACGATCAACGGTAGAGGTTTATCCTCCGCAGTCCAACATCCGCATTTCCGCTGCAAAATTGCGAAATTTTATCGAGTCTGCGACAAAAAATCGAAATTTACTACTTTTGTCGGCTGAAAAACCCTATACACAATGAAAAAAACACTGTTATTTGTTAGTCTTTCCATCCTGATGACGGTCACCTTCTCTTGCAAGCAGCAACCGAAAGCCGCCGATACAAGCATCGATTACGCCGACACCACCTATTGGTACAGCCTTGGCGACGAGAGCCATGCCGCCGACGTGTTCTATGTCTATCCAACCGTCTCGACGATTTCCTTCGCCAACAACGACTCGTCGTGGTTTGCCGACATCACCTTGCCCGAGGTACGCCAGGAAGCCAATGGTAATCAAAGGTTTAACAAAATGCTGTATGGCGAGTACAATTTCTATGCGCCTTATTACCGCCAGATGATTTTCGAGGCCTATCAGCAGCCCGAAACCATCTTGGATTCGTTGGCAAAGATTGCGGCAAAAGACGTGAACGACGCCTTCCAATACTACATGACCCATTACAACCACGGTCGCCCCTATTTCCTGATGGGCCACAGCCAAGGCTCGCAGATGCTCATCGAGTTGATGAAAAGCGGTATGACCGCCGAGCAACGCCAACTGATGGTGGCCGCCTATTGTATTGGCTGGCATGTTGCTGCCGAAGAACTGGCCGAGTATCCTGTGGCCTTGAAGCCCGCCATCGACAGCCTCATGCAGGGTTTGGTCGTCTTCAACTCCGTGACCGACACGGCGGCCATCGGCGTGGTGTCGCGCGGCGATGTGGTAGGCGTCAATCCCACAACGTGGACGATGGCAACCGATACCGTTCCCGCCGAGTTCCATTTGGGTTTGGCCAAATACAACGAGGCCCGCGACAGCGTGCTGATCGTGCCTTGCCCAACGAGGACTTATCTCTACAACCATACCACCGTCTGCCCCGACCTCGACCCTGAGATGGTCTTCATCCCAGCATACGAGCAGATGTTCCCGAAAGGCAACCTTCACTTCGCCGACTCGTGGCTTTATGGCGGGAATGTGGTGGAGAATATGCGGTGCAGGTTAGAGCATTATTGAAGTTTAACCACATTCGCCTCAATCGCTTCCTTGTATTTTTCCTTCTGTTCGGCTGGAAGGAAACTGTTGTCGATGAAAGCGAACCATCTTGGAGCTACATCCACAAACTTGCGGAAGATTCTTTCAATGACTTTGTCCCCAAGACCCGATGAAGCCATAGCCCGCACGAAGTTTTGCTTGTTGATGTGCTTTTTTCTTCCGTCCAACGTCAAGGCCAGTTCCTCATCGTCTTCGGGAAACACCAAATGCACATTCACCAAGTCGTAGGCTTGCGAGAGCACATATTGACCCGGCGTTTTGCTGATGAGCGAGAAGTTTTTCAGGTGCATGTCCGAGTTTCCCGTAATCCACGAAAACACAACCACTTCCCAGAAGTTGACCAAATCCAACATCGGGGCGGAAGAATGGAGTTTGATGAGTTTTGCTATTCTTTCGTAGGACGATTTGTATTTGTCGGCAGTGCTGCGTTCGCTGATTTGACAGAAGTCCTCCATCAAGAATTTCTCCCCTTGACGGTCGCGGTCAATCCTTCGCGTCAAGTAGGCCAATTCGCCATCACTGAAACGAATCAATGTGTGAGGCACAACGTCAATCTTTGCGATTTCGGCAAGGTGCATGGTCAAGTCTTCCACCTCGGGCATCCAAGGAAACTCTTTCGACTTCGGCTTTAGGATATACCGCCCCCACAACCCTACGATGGTCAAGCGGTCGGGTTCATCCTTCCCGCCCTTGTTCACATCCATTGAGAGTTTCGACTGTACCCCTGTTACGACAGTTCGGCTTAAGACCGATTCCTTCGCCAAGTCGTTGATATTGTCCCTTGAATAAGGAAGAACCGGAGCTTCTGTTTTTCCAAAGAACTTTTTGGCACAGGCAGGATGAAAATCCCTTTGTCCTTCCTCCAACTCCTGATAACAAAACAGACATTTGCTCATGGCTCGTCCTCCTTTATTCCAATAACGCCGACAGCTCCAATGCAGTCCTTGCAACAGGTCATCAGCAATCCCATGCGGTCATTGGGGTTAAGTTTCCAGTTCCTTGCAGCAATGTCAAGCAGCCAACCTTCGGGGATGAGTCCATCGAAAAAAGGAAACAATGAAAACGAGTGATAAGGCAAGTTTGTCAGCGGAAGGGTCAAGCTGATAGGCTCGGCTTGTTCCGATGCCAAATATGCCGCATCATAGCAAAACAGATAGCCGTTTTCGTCTTCCGTGAGCAGGCCTGCTTTCATGTCGCGATAATAGACTTCTGCTCGTCTCATGGTTCATCGCCTCCTCTTACTTGTTCTACAACGCCCAACTCCTTTCCAAAAAGAGCCAAAACGGCGTTTACCTTGTCCATCCTCAAGGTTTTCTTCCCTTGCTCCATGTCTCTGACGAAGCGAAGTCCCACACCTGATTTGTAGGACAAGTCTTCTTGCGTCAGTCCATATTGCTTCCGTAAGGACTTTACTTGTTGCGATAATCTGCTTCTTTCTGTCATTTTGATACAATTACGGCGCAAAAATAGGTTTTTTTTTCAATTTTACATCCTTTCGGGTATAATTTCACAAAAAAATACTATAGTTTTATACTCTAAAGGGTATAATTTTGGTATTTTATCCAAAAAATATACCCGATAGGATATAATCATCATCCTTATGAGAAAGCAAAACTTTTTTACAGACTTACAACGATTTCTTCGTATTTTTGCGCCCAAATTAAAACCTAACGATGAAGAATTTTGTTGAAGAACTCCGCTGGCGCGGAATGCTGGCTCAGATGATGCCAGGTACGGAAGAACTCCTCCAGAAAGAAATGGTGACGGCCTACCTCGGCACCGACCCGACCGCCGACTCACTGCATATCGGACACCTCTGCGGCATCATGATGCTGCGCCACCTGCAACGCTGCGGCCACAAGCCGATTATTTTGGTTGGCGGCGCCACGGGCATGATTGGCGACCCATCGGGCAAGAGCCAAGAGCGCAACCTATTGAATGAACAGACTTTGCGCCATAATCAGGAATGTATTAAGGCACAAGTGGCCAAGTTCCTCAACTTTGAGTCGACTGAGCCTAATGCCGCCGAGATGGTCAATAATTACGACTGGATGAAGGACTTCACCTTCTTAGACTTCGCCCGCGAGGTGGGCAAGCACATCACCGTCAACTACATGATGGCCAAGGACAGCGTGCAGCAGCGCCTCAACGGCACCGCCCGCGACGGACTGAGCTTCACCGAGTTCACCTACCAGCTCCTGCAAGGCTACGACTTCCTCTACCTCTACCAGCACAAGAACTGCAAGCTGCAACTCGGCGGCAACGACCAGTGGGGCAACATCACCACGGGCACGGAACTGATTCGCAGAACGTTGGGCTTTGAGAACGAGGCCTTTGCCCTCACCTGCCCTCTCATCACTAAGGCCGACGGCAAGAAGTTCGGCAAGACCGAGAGCGGCAACATCTGGCTCGACCCGAAGCGCACCACGCCCTACAAGTTCTACCAATTCTGGCTCAACGTCAGCGACGACGATGCCGAGAAATACATCAAGATCTTCACCTCATTAGAGAAGGAAACCATCGATGCCCTCGTTGAGGAGCACAAGAAAGACCCGGGCATGCGCGTGCTGCAAAAGCGTCTTGCTCAGGAAGTCACCGTCATGGTACACTCGCAAGAAGCCCTCGATGCCGCCATCGAAGCCAGCAACATCCTCTTCGGCAAGGCCACGAAGGAAGCCTTGGAAAAACTCGACGAGGAGACCTTCCTCGACGTGTTCGACGGCGTGCCGCAAGAGCATGTTTCGCGTGCCGACTTGGAAACCGGCATCCCGATTGTGGACTTCATGGCCGTCAACACACAGATCTTCCCCTCAAAGAACGAGGCCCGCAAGATGACCCAAGCCAACGGCGTGAGCGTCAACAAGGAGAAAGTCACCTTGGACAAGGTGATGACCCCTGCCGACCTCATCGACGGCAAGTACATCCTCGTGCAGAAGGGCAAGAAGAACTATTACCTTGTGGTTGTAGAATAAAATGATTATTTAGGGCTGCCGTGATACGACAGCCCCACACTTATCATTTCTTCAGCGCTTCCTCAGCCTGCTTGAGCGTTCCGCGCTCGCCGTTGATGAAGGCGATGACGAAGGCGTCCTTGAAGCCGAGGTTGCGCACCTCGTTCTGTCGCGCCACGGCCTCGGCCTTCGACGTGAAACGGCCCGAAACGTAGCGGTAGGCGCCGTTGTATTCGTACACTTCCACATCCTTCACGCCCTTGAACGCCTTGTCGGTGACGGGCACTTTCTTGTCCAAGGTGCTGAACTGCACGGTGAAGTAGGTGCCGCCGTTGCCGCTTGTGGCGGGCTTGTCGGAGACTTTGGCAGCGGGTTTGTCGTTGGCTTTCGGCTTGGGTGCCGTGTGGTTTTCGGCCTCAAACTCGCGTTTGTATTCCTCGAAGGCACGATAAAGCGCCAAGGCCATCTGCGTCTGTCCTTTCTCGCTGTTGAGGAACTGTTCTTCCTTCATGTTGTTGATGAAGCCCAACTCGACCAGGATGCTCGGCATGGAGGTCTTCCAAAGCACGAGGAAACCGGCCTGCTGCACACCCCTGTCGTGCCGTCCGGCCTTGTTCTTGAACTGCTTCTGCACCTTGTCGGCGAGGTTGAGGCTTTGGGTCTGGTAGAGGCTTTGCGACAGCGAGAAGAGGATGTAGGCCTCGGTACTGTTGGGGTCGAAGTTGTCGTAGGCGTCGGTGTTGTCTTCGAGCAAGATGGCGGCGTTTTCCTTCTTTGCCACGGCGAGGTTCTTCTCGTTTTTCGACTCACCCATGACGAAGGTCTCGGCGCCGTTGGCCGTGGTGGCGCCTTCGGTCGAGTTGCAGTGGATGGAGACGAACACGTCGGCGTTGTTGCGGTTGGCGATGGCGGCTCGCTCGCTCAGTTCGACGAACTTGTCGGTCTTGCGCGTATAGACCACCTTCACGTCGCGCATGTTCTCCTCGATGTAGGCTCCGAGTTTCTTGGCCACAGCCAAGTTGACGGCCTTTTCGGTGGTAATCTTGCCCAAGGCACCAGTGTCCTTGCCGCCATGACCTGCGTCGATGACGATGGTCTGTATCTTCTCGCCCTTCTGGGCGTTGGCGAACATCGGCGCGAGAAATATCAAGGCAAAAACACCAAATCGGAAAATCTTTCGTTGTATCATATTGAACTCGATGTTTATTAATGCGCGAAGAAAAACTATCTTTGCAGCGGATTTCGACCGACAAAAATAATCGTTTTCGCCTTGACAAAACGCACAAACCATAGGAATTATTTTACGACGGCGGCATTTTGCCTGCTTGCGGCTTTGGCCTTGATGTTCTATGGTTGCAGACAAATGGCTCATATCGAGAAAGATACTCATGGTTTTGAGGCATCAGGAACCGACTCCACTTTGGTTGAGAAGCCCCGCATCACTGACACGATTGCATTGATGTCAGATTCCATCCCGCACGACACGCTTCCCGCTTTTGGCCTTGACAGCATCGTATTTCCTGACACTTTGGGCTTCCCTGTCGACAGCCTCGCGCTTCTTGACTCGCTGCGATTCCCGACAGACAGCCTTCCCGCCCTCGATTCCCTGCGTAGCGACACGCTGAAGCACGAAAAACGCCGCATCAAGCCGAAACGTTCCAGCTCGGCCATCGAGACGCAGGTCGTCTGCTCGGCCTCCGACTCGGTTTGGCGCGACCTCAACCGCAAGAAAATCTACTATTACGGCAATGCCGAAGCCAAATACGACGACATCACCCTGACAGCAGCCTGCCTGGAGTTCGACCTGGAGACCAGCACCTGCCGCGCCTACGGCATCATCGACTCGTTAGGGAAACCGACAGGCCGTCCCGTGTTCAAGCAAGGCGAATCGACCTTCGAGGCCGTCGAGATGCAGTACAACTTCAAGTCGAAGAAGGGCATCATCACGAAGGTGTGGACCGAGGAACAAGGCGGCTACCTCCATGGCGAGCGCATCAAGCGGATGGACGACAACACGATCAACATCCGCTCGGGCGGCTACACCACCTGCGACCTTAAGGAGCACCCGCACTACCAGTTCAAGTTCACCAAGGCCAAGGTCATCCCCGACGACAAGATCGTCACCGGACCGATTTACCTGACCATTGCCGACATCCCCCTTCCTCTCGCCCTACCTTTCGCATTGATTCCCAACACGAAAGGAAAGAAATCCGGCCTCATCATACCCACATACGGCGAGTCGGCCAACCGAGGCTTCTACCTTGAAAACGGCGGCTATTACTGGGCCATCAACGACAACTACGACCTGCAAGTGTTGGGCGACATCTACACGCGCGGCTCGTGGGGCATCAAGCCGACTTTCCGCTACAACAAACGGTACCGCTTCAACGGATCGTTGGCTTTGGGATTCGCAGTCAACAAGATAGGTACAAAAGGTGCCGCCGACTATCAGGAAAGCAACGACTTCAAGATCCATTGGACCCACAAGCAAGACCCCAAGGCCCATCCGCGCAACAACTTTTCGGCCAACGTCAACATCGTCAGCTCCAACTTCAACAAATACAACGCCCAAACCGTCAACGACCAGCTGAGCAACACCTTCCAGTCGAGCATCAGCTACCAGACCAACTTCGGCGGCAAGGTCTATCTCACCCTCAACGCCAGCCACAGCCAAAACACCCTGACGCGCCAAGTGACCGCCTCGCTGCC
This sequence comes from Bacteroidales bacterium, assembly GCA_017439405.1. Classification (GTDB taxonomy): domain Bacteria; phylum Bacteroidota; class Bacteroidia; order Bacteroidales; family F082; genus Limimorpha. The sequence goes on along the minus strand of JAFSJF010000149.1, from coordinate 10,355 downwards.
CGAACTCACCCTGAACGTCAACACCTTCTATCCCTTGCAGAAGGTCGGCAAGGCGGGCAAGAAACGCTGGTACCAAAGCCTGAGCATGAGCTACACGATGAACGGCAAGGCCTACGTCAACGACGTTGACACGGTGCTTTTCCACGGCTTCTCCGACAACTTTGGCACATGGGCAAAAGACTTTTTCCGCAACCATGTGCAGACGGGCATCTCGCACAGGATGCCCATCAGCGCGACCATCAAGCTGTTCAAGCATTTTTCGTGGACCAACTCGGTGACGCTCAACGACTACATGTATTTCAAGCACATCGAGCAGCAGTGGATCAACGACAGCGACTCGACGGGGCACGTCCAAACCGACACCGTCCACGGCTTCCGCAACTTGGTGGACTTCAGTGCCAGCAGCAACCTCACCACCAAGATCTACGGCATGGTCAACTTCGCCCGCGGCCCCATCCGTGCCATTCGCCATGTGTTCACCCCGACCATCGGATTCTCCTACCGGCCCAATTTCGGCGACCCGAAATGGGGTGTCTATGGGGCCTACATCGACGGCAACGGCGAAGAAAAGACCTACAACAAGTATGTCGGCGCACTCTTCGGCACGCCTTCGCAATACCAGCAAGGCCTTTTGACCTACAGTTTCAACAACAACTTAGAAATCAAGGTGCCATCAAAGAGCGACACCATCACAGGCGTGAAGAAAATCCCCATTTTGGAATCGCTCAGCATTTCGGGCAACTACGACATCACCAAGGACTCCGTCAAGCTCTCGCCCGTCTCCATCAGCGGGCGCACGACGTTGTTCAAGAAACTGGGAATCAACTACAGCAGCTCGTGGGACCCCTACGCCGCCGACTCGTCGGGCCGCCGCATCAACCGCTTCGAGGTTCTCGAAAGCGGGAAGCTGTTCCGCAAGACAGGCTCCTCATGGAGGTTCAGCCTGAGCTACAGCTTCAGCCAAAACGACCTCAAGAAGCTGCAAGGAAAACAAGGCAGCCAAGCCGTGCGCGACGAAATCAACGAAAACGCCCGAAGGTCGGGCAATTTCGACCCTGACGAGCTGAACGAAATCCTCGGCAACCCCAACGCCTACATCGACTGGACCACGCCTTGGTCGATTTCGCTCAGCTACAACCTAACCTACACAACCTCAATCGCCTATGCCAGAGTGATGGGCATTGCCACCAACAGTTTAGTCCACACCATAGGACTCAATGGCGACATCAGCATCACGCCGAAGTGGAAAGTGAACTTCTCGACGGGTTGGGACTTCGTCAACAACAGCATCACCTACACCAACCTCAGCGTCTATCGCGACCTGCACTGCTGGGAAATGCGCTTCAACTGGATTCCCATCGGCAGCTACAAGAGCTGGAACTTCACCATCAACGTGAAGGCACAGGCCCTGAAGGACTTGAAGTATGAGAAGAAGAAGGACTATCGCGACAATTATTAATGCGGAATGCGGAATGGGGCTTTTATTTCGCATCTATCACTCCAAATTCCGAATTTTTCCTATTTTTGCCTTTTAAAACCTTCTAAAAGTATCATACTATGAAAAAGCTGTTTACCCTTTTCCTCGCGCTGGCCCTCAGTTTCGGCCTGAAAGCGCAATGTCCGCTCACACAAGCCGTCGACTTCACGGCCACTGACGTCCACGGCACCGAAGTCCACCTGTTCGACATCCTCGACGGTGGCCAGTATGTGTTCATCGACTTCTTCTTCACCACCTGCGGGCCGTGCCAGCAAGCCACGCCCAAAATAGTGGAATCCTATTATGCCATGGGCTGCAACATGCACGACGTGTTCTACATGGAAATCGCCACAGGCGACAGCAATGCCGCTTGCCTCAATTGGGTGAACACCTACGGGGTCGAATATCCCACCATCAGCGGCGAGGCTGGCGGAACCCAAATCTGCAACCAATACAGCATCGGTGCCTATCCTACCGTCATCCTCATTGCTCCCGACCGTTCCATTGTCATCAACGACCTATGGCCCATCAACAACGCCCAAACCGACATCAGCGCATTGGAAGGCCAAGGGCTGCAACAGCACGACTGCAATGCGTCGGCTTATGACCCGCAAGTGACCATCACCGTTGACCAAGTGAACTACACTAACGTGACGGCCACCTTCACGCCCAATGCGGACTGCGCGGCTTACGGCTACATGATGGCCACCGAAGCCGAAATCCAGGAATGGATGGGCATCGCCGGCCTCGACCTGCCCCACTACCTCTGGACTTACGGCATCCCCGGCTCTGGCGTGCTGTCGAACACCTTTGGCGACCTGATGCCCGACACGGAATACGTCATCTATGCTGTGCCTGCCGACATTGACGGCAACCTCGGCGAGGTCGTCCAAATGTCTGTCGTCACCACACCGACGGTCAACTACGACATCATCCCCGACTTCACCGGCACCGACATCGACGGCAACGAGATCCATCTTTACGACATTCTCGACAACGGGCAATATGTGCTCATCCACTTTTTCCTCGTCGATGACTACTATGCTTTCATGCCTTACATGACGGAATCCTACCGACTCTTCGGCTGCAACGCCCATGATGTGTTCTACATGGAAGTCACACCCAACGGATACGACGATGCCGCCCGCGCTTGGGCTGAGCAATATGGCGTTGAATATCCCACCATCAGCCGCACTGGTGGCGCCAACCAATTCGTGCAGAGTATCCCTGTAGGGTTCTACCCCACCGTGATGCTCATCAACCCCAACCACGAAATCGTCATCCCCGACATCTATCCCATCACCGAGACCCAAACCGTCATCAACGCACTGACGGGCGAAGGCATCACGCAACACGACTGCCCTGTGGTTTATGACGAAACGCTGACGTTCAGCATGGATACGGTTAATTTGAATTGGGGCGAATTGACTTGGATTACCGTTTATAACAACACCGAAGTTGATGCAATCGTAACCAATACATGCGACGAGATGTGGTGGTTGAACTTCACCTTGGATGGTCATGAAATGTTCGATTGCAATTTTCCGCTGGAATTCACTATTCCGCAAGGCGAATCTGTTGAACTTGGTATTGAGTGTTCAATAGTTGGCAAGAGTATTGTCCCCGATGTCGTCACCTTGTGGAGCAACCTGCCAAGGGCGCAATTCGTGGTCATGGTGGACGACACTTGGTCTGTGGATGAAAACGAGACTTCCATTACCCTCTTCCCCAACCCCGCCAACGACTTCGTGACCCTCAGCGGCGAAAACCTCGGCACGGTGCGCGTCTATAATGCCCTCGGCCAGAAGGTGGACGAACTGGATACCAACGGCAGCGAACTCCGCATCAACACTGCTGGTTACGGAAACGGCATCTTTTTCGTCAAGACGGACGAACAGTCGATGACATTTGTTGTGAGACATTGATTGGATGCTGCATGTGGAATTATGTATGCCATGCCGAAACACATATTAGGCTGTTGCCAAAAATGGTTGGTGAGATTGCCTGAAAACCACCAAAAACCGGATTAGCATAGAAACGAAAAAGCGTATCTTTGCGGCGCGAGCTGAAACGGAGGAAGGCTCTGCTGGGGAGCAACATCCCAAGGAATAGAGATATGATGGCGTATCAAGGGGCTGTTATAAGGCAGCCCCAAAAACCAGAACAGGATAAAAACATTTCGCGCGTTTGTCACTTATTCGTGTTTTTTTCTTTATCATCGTCAATCATGTGTACATCGCATTGCGGGAACGGAATGGTGATGCCGTTGGCTCTCAGTGCGTTGTAGATCACTATTGGAGCATGGTCGGCGTAGGCGATACGCTCGGCGGCCAAGACGTATTGCTTCACGATGATGTCGATGCCGCTGTCGCCAAATTCGCCGAACACCACATAGACGCCTTTGTTCGGCTCCACGATTTCGCGTCCGTAGGCGTCTTTGGTGCGCATCACCTGCATGGCTTCCTCGAGCACCTCGCGCACACGCTGCAAGTCGGAGCCGTAGGCCACGCTCACGTGCAGCTTGAGGAGTTCGTAGGAGTCGCTCTTGGTGAGGTTGGTGAAGCTCTTGGCGAACAGCGCCGCGTTGAGGAACGAGACGGTAACGCCGTCGATGGTCTCCACTTGGGTGGTTTGGTAATTGATGTCGGTGACCGCGCCACGCACGCCGTCGCACTCAATCCAGTCGCCCACCCGCAAGCGCCCGCCCATGAGCTGGATGCCGTAAACGAAGTTGTTGATGATGTCTTTCAGGGAGATACCGATACCGGCCGACAAGCCGCCGGCGATGAGTCCCATCGAGCTGGTGGGGATGCGCAAGGTGACGACGAAGATGTAAATGTAAACAAACCAAACGAACACGCTGATGAGGCTGTTGCCCAACGAAAGGTTGATTTCGTTGCTGCGAATGGTTGTGCGGTTGTATTTGCGGAGAAAGCGGTTGTATTGGCCCGTCTGCCAGAGGGTGTGGACGGCCTTGTTCAGGTAGCGGAACACGTAGAACAGCCCCACAAGGAACAGAAGGCTGTACAACGACACCCTGAACCCGTCGGCCCCGCCATGTTGGACGAAAGGCTCCAAGAAAACCTGACGATACAAGTCGCTGAACTCGAAGATGTTGAGCGCCCAGCGGATGCACAACGGGAACGACACCAGCACCAACAGCGGGACAAGCACGTCGCGAACCAGGTCGTAGAACCAAGTGACCGAGAACAGCAGTTTCTCCTTGGCCTCGCCCGACAAATAGGTGATCTTGGCCTTGTGGTCTTCCACCCGCTTGTCGAGGCGGCTCTCTTTGTACCAAAGCAGCAGGTGCCATATCGTCATGATGGCGAGGATGGCCGTCAGCAGGAAGAACCACCCAACCAAGATGATGAGCGCCAGGAAGATGTAGCCGGCCCAGCTGATGATCATCGAAACGGCGGTCACGCCCAATGAAACCCAGCCGATGATGCCATCGACCCGATCGGAATTCTTGCTCCGTCGCAGATTGGAGACCAACTGCCACAGCGTCATCAGCAGCAAAAGGGGCGGGAAGATGAAATTCAAGAAGGCGTTGGGCAGGAAAAGCACGCGGCAACTGATGACGAAGAGCGCGGTGAAAATAGTGGAAAGATAGCTTCGGATGCCGTTACTCAGTTTGCTAGGCTCCAAGCGGATGAGCTGCGCCGTCGTGATGGCCATCAACAGGCAAATAAAGGTAATCATCAAGGTCACTGCCTTGGCCGTCCGATCGTCCTGCGTGGCTTCATAGCCAAGCAGGATGAACAAGACACAGCCCAACAGAAGTGCGATATAACGTCTTTGTTCTTTGGCCACTGCCTTGTTGAGCGGCTTCACGAGGCGATAGGCCAATCGCATCAGCAGGGCGGCAATGCCCCACAGGACGAAGAAAGATAAAAAGTAAATCACCAACCAGAACAGTAATGCCGAGTTGTTGTAACGGCTGTCGTTGGTGTTTTCGCTTGATTTGTCGTCGTTTGACCATTTTTGGAAGAAATTCGAGGAGAATTTCTCGGCCATGGCGTTTTTGGCCTGTCGCCAATAGGTACCTGGGTTCATCAGGATTGTTCCCCAAGGAGTTTGGCCGTCCACGAACACGTTTTTCTGAAGGATCTTGTAGTAATCCTGAGCGTAGTCGTAGGATTCCTTCATGCGCAGCCAGGCTTCGATGTAGTAGGTGCTGTCGGCCATGACCACCTCGCGCGTCTGGGCATAGATTCTCAGTAGTTGGGAAGCATAGAAAATGCACGAGTCGCGTTCCATCTGGCCCGTTTCGGTGAGGATGAAGGGCGAAGTGCTTCCCATTTGGGCTGTTGTGTCGGGCGCTGCGCTCGAATCGGCAAAGGCTTCGTCGTGCGACGGTGTCGTGCCGTCGAGCAGGGCAAGGCTGTCGCCGATGGCCAACGAATCCCTAACCAATGTGTCCTGCGCTGCGATGATGGCCATGATGAGGTCCACCTGCTCATAAAGTTTTTGCTCCAAGAGGCTTTCGTTGTGTTGCAAGTGGGCGTCCAATGTGTCGTTATGATAGGCGAGGCTGTCGGGCACCAGTTCCACTTCCTTCAACTCGGGAGGAAGGCGGCGTAGTGCTTCGATAAGTCGCGCATAGCGGTCGATTTCGATGTTCAGCTTCGTCACGGCGCGGTCGTAGGGCGTGCGGTTCTTGTTGAAGTCCTCGTATTCCTGGGTCACCTTCTCCAGCGCATAGCTGATGTCGAAAGTGTAGTCCTGCTTTTGGGAATACAGCATCAGTGGCAGGTCGTTGCATTTCTTTGCAATCTCCACCATCTTTTGGTGCTGCCCTTCGTAATGGTTCTTCAGCTCGTTTTGCGTTTGTGAGATTCGCTGGTAGTCTTGAAACAGTTCGCGCCGCAGGTTGGCCAAGGTGGCATCCAAATCCATCCCAGTGAAAACGGCCAAGGCCGGCACGGCAATGACTAACAATGCCAATAGAATGCAAATGGTTTTGCGCTTTTTATTCATGTTCGTTACTTCATTTTGGTCTCCGCCACGAAACAGGCCACCAGCCCATAGGTGATGGTCGGGCGTATCCAGATTTCGGTGAGCAAATACGCAGTCAATTCATCGGTAGGCTCAAGAAGGATGTCGACGTTATAAAGTACAGCGATGAGCATGTCGATGATGCAAATCAGCCAAAGATTCCGCTTGGTGTAGCTCTTCCAGTCTTTGCGGGCATAAAAGTAGGTCAGTAGGATGATTAATGCCACCGACAGCGTTAAACATGCCAAGCTGATGGGGTAGTAAGCCAGCTGTGGCGGGAAAAGAATATCGCGCAACATCACCGTGATGCCGACGGATAAGGTGCACCAATAGTTGAACTGCTTTGCTTGGAGACGGTTGAAGAAATACATCCAAATCATCACCACACAGGCGATGTAGAAGATGTTGAGCACCAGTTCGGGCCAGGTGTCCTTGAGGCCGTAATGGAAGATGCCGTAAAGCATCGTGCCCACCGAAAGCATGACGGCCAAGGCGGTAATCACGATGTCTATGACTTTGCCTCTCTCTTTGAATCTTGTTTGCATGATTGTTGTTTTTAGTTAGATGGAATAGCTACGGGACATTGGATTGTCCCGTAGCTTCTTTCGTGTACGAACAGGTTGGTTTATCAGTCGCGTCTGTACAATTCCAGAATAGGGGCTCCTGCGGGCATCATGCCTGCCATGAACGACAAGAACTCATCTTTGTCGAAGTCTTCTTTGGAGCAGGCAATGATAAACTCGGTGCCATTCAGCTTTGCGAACCAGCCGGTCTCATAAAAGCCGTTCCTCAGATGGAATTTGCGTCTTCTTTCGCGCTGCTCGGCGTTGTCGCTTTCTTCAAAGGAGCTTTCGTATGAAAACAGGAGCGTTTTGCCTTTATAGTATTCCCTGATGGCGCTCATTGCCTTGCCGCCTATACCGCTCGAACGCTGTTCGGGACGGATGGCGAGATAAGTCAGATAAACGCTTGTTTCGCCCTCAGCCGTTAGGAAAAATCCGGCAAAGGTGTCGGGGGTTTCTTCGGGATAGATGCCAAGTAGCTTGATGGGCATCAGTTTTAGGTTTGCGAGGATGACGTCCATGCTCATGGTACGCTCATTCTCAGGAAATGACTCCTCGAACAGTTTTTTGACCGCAGGGATGTCGGGGTGATTAGGTGTGAGTTCTTTAAAAATCATAAAGTTCTTCTTGTATAGATAAACTTGTTAGTTGTTATGTATTTAACGTGAATAGACTTCCTCGCCGTCCACGATGGTGGCGATGATGTTGGCCTTCTCAATCTCTGCAAAATCGTCGTGCATGAAGTCACGGTCCAAGACAGCGAAGTTGGCGAGCTTGCCTATGCTGATGGACCCCATCCTATCCTCTTCATGCCACATGTAGGCCACATTGCTTGTCAGGGTCTGCAGTGCCTCATACCGGCTGACAGCCTGGTCGATATTTCTGATATATTCGTCAGGATATGACGGCAGCTTCTTCAATACTCCCATGCAGAATGCCTGGACGGCACTGAACAGGGGGGATACAGGGTAGTCTGAATGGTTGGCAACCACACCGCCTCCATCCATGATGGATTTGACCGGATAGGCATTGTTGGACTTCTCTTCGCCCACATAGGCAACCTCCTGCGCAAAGCCGGCAGGATGCTTGATGGCCCACATGATACCGCATACAGCCATGATGTTATATTCACCGATCCTCTTCACATCTTCCGGAGTCACTTCCTGTAGATGTGCGAGGGCATTTCTCATGTCGAAATTGCCCACTTCGGTCTGTGCCTCGGCAATAGCGTCGATCCATGCCCGGGTGGCACCGTCGCCGATGGAATGGATGTGAACGTTCAACTGGTGCGTCGCCGCCGCCTTGACGAGTCTTACCATCTTGTCATGGTCATCGAATCTTCTTACGCCTTTGTATCCTGGTTTGTCCACATAGTCGTCCAGCATCCATGCGGTATGACCCTCCACGACTCCATCGGCAAAGACTTTGGCGCCGATTACCTTCACGTGCTTGCCGTTAAACTCCTTTGCCTCCTGAGCAATCCTATCCATGTCCTCTTCAGGGGTATCTGTGTTGTCGTTGACGAAACTGCCACAGAAGGAATACATCTTCAGCTTGCCTTCATCGTCAAGCTCCTTGTAGGCACGGGGGTCATGCTTGGTCAGAAGCTGGTAACCGGCGTCGTATACACCCGTATACCCGTTTGAAAAAGCGTATTGCTGGAAGCCCAGCAGCTCCTTCTTCGCCTGCGCAAGATCCGGCTGGACCCTCTTGACCAGATCGATGGCGGGCTTTTCGGCAAGCAGGCCATTCGGCTTGCCATTCTCATCTACATGGATGCATTCCGTCCCCCACTGTTTCACGGCTTCTTCATTGATGTCGAAGGCCTCCATAGCCTTGGTGTTGACCCACATCATGTGGCCGCTGCTGCTTTGATTGATCATGGGCTTGTCCGGACATATCTGGTCCAATTGCTTGGCATTGAGCTGATACAGCAGATCGTCTGCCCAGCCCGAACCCACAATGTGTGGTTTATCCTGGTTTTCTTCCACATACTTTTTCAGAATGGCCAGGTAGTCCTCCGGTGTATTTCCTTCTGCCAGGTTGGCCCTGCCGAACATGATATTACCTGCAAATCCGGGATGGCAATGTGCCTCAAGGAAACCCGGATAAATGGTATTGCTCCCATAATCCAAAACCATGGTCTTATCCCCTTGAAGTTTCATGGCAGCATCCTTGCTTCCGACATAGATGATTTTTCCATCGGCCACCGCTATAGCTTCAGCATAGGGTTTGAACGCATCCATTGTGATGACATTCCCAAGAATAATTTTCTCTGCTTTCATTATTTCAATTTTTATGACTTGTGTGTTTTATAGTGTTTCTTTTACGTCTAGTGTTTCTTTTACGTCTTTTTCAACTTCGGAATACAATTTGTCCACTTCTTTTTCCGTGTAGTCGGATTCGTCGAAGTGTTTGGAAAACTTCACTTGGACACTCGCAAGCCGTCCGGCCGTCCGCTTGTCCTTGCGGAGATCGTACCCAGTCAGGAAGATATAGTCGCACAAGGTGTCGCCCAAAAACCAGAACAGGACATAGAACATTTCGCGCGGCACCTCTGCCATTTCTTGCGAAAGCCACAGCAACACACCAGACAGAATCATGCCGAAACACATAAGGATGAACCTTTTCGTATGTCGCTTCAAGTCCTTTTCCACCATGCCGAGATTATAGGCGAAATACTCGCGGATGGTTTCTGTGATGGTCTTCTTTTCCTCCTGCGACAGGGTGTCTTCAACGAATTCCAAGACAAGGGGGTATTCGGACGGTATCACCTCGGCGGATATTTTAAGATACTCCACGAAGCCCGTATCCAGTGTCTCAAAATTCTTGATGCTATAGGTGCTGATGATATCGTAGTAGTCGGAAACGCGGCAGGGAATGGTGGCGATTCCATTACTGATATAATCCTGCATCACTCGTGAATCAAGATGTCCTTTCCTTGACTCAAATAATCTGACAATTCTATGTTTACGCATATTGTTAGGTTCTTTGTTTAGTAACTGCTCAAAATCAAATTATATTGTCTTTTTGTGCCATTTTTTCCCGTGGATGTACACGATACACTGGATCCAGATGCAAAGCGAATAGATGCCATCTGCCGTCCAGCACAACGCTATGCTGGATTTGAGGATGCCGATGATGATGGTGCAGTACACGGCATAGATGCACAAAGCCACCACATCGAAGCGGAGGCATATCCGTGTGTTTCCGGTCCCGGCCACCGACTGTAGATACACATTCCATGGCAGCGTGACGAGGGTGGCGGCGCACATCACCCAAAGCGTGGCAACGGACCCTTCGACCAATGAGGG